>NZ_RCCV01000003.1:600000-916394 GCF_003664255.1 Micromonospora sp. M71_S20
GCGGGTGGTTCGGACCATTGGATGGAGGAGGGTTCGGGCCTTGAGGCAGAAGCTCGCGCGCGTTATCGGTGGGGTCGCCATGGTGGCGCTCGTCGCCGGCGGCACGGCATGCTCCAGTAGCGACGACGCGGCGTCCGGTGGCGACGCCTGCGGCAACAAGATCGCGTTCTTCGGCGCGCTGACCGGCCCGTCGGCGGCGCTCGGCATCAACGAGAACAACGGCGTCAAGCTGGCGGTCGACAAGTACAACAAGGAGAACGCCGACTGCAAGGTCGAGCTGGTTCCCCTGGACTCGCAGGGCAGCCCGGACCAGGCCCCGGGTCTGGCCCAGAAGGCCATCGACGACACCAAGATCCTCGGCATCGTCGGCCCGGCCTACTCGGGTGAGTCGGAGGCCGCCGGTCCGCTCTTCAACGAGGCCGGTCTGGTGACCATCACCCCCTCCGCGACCCGCCCGAGCCTGGCGGACCAGGGCTGGAAGACCTTCTTCCGCGCGGTCGGCAACGACTTCAGCCAGGGCCCCGCGGCCGGCAACTACATCAAGAACGTGCTGAAGGCCGACAAGGTCTACGTCATCGACGACCAGTCCGCGTACGGCGCCGGCCTGGCCGACGAGGTCAAGAAGCTGCTCGGCCCCGCGGTCGTCGGCTCCGACAAGGTCCAGGGCGAGGGCAAGCAGGTCGAGTTCTCGGCCGTGGTCACCAAGGTCAAGGCCGCCAACGTCAAGGCGATCTTCTACGGCGGCTACTACCAGGAGGCCGGCCTGATCCGCAAGCAGCTCACCGCTGCCGGGATCACCGCCCCGATGGTCGCCGGCGACGGCGTGAACGACGCCGCGTACATCACCTCCGCGGGCGCGGCGGCGGCCGAGGGCACCATCCTCACCTGCCCGTGCCAGCCGGCCGCCGAGGCGCGCGGCACCTTCGTCCAGGAGTACAAGGCCCTCAACGGGGCCGACCCGGGCACCTACAGCGACACGGCCTACGACGCGGCGAACATCCTGCTCGCCGGCATCAAGGCGGGCAAGACCACCCGTGAGGGTCTGCTGGAGTTCGTGAAGGGCTACAGCGGCGAGGGCGTCGCGGCGAGCTACAAGTTCGTCGAGGGCGGCGAGCTCGACCCGGCGCAGGTCAAGGTCTGGGCCTTCAAGGTCGAGGGCGGCAAGGTCGTTCCGGAGCAGGAGATCCCCAAGTCCTGACGTCGGTCGCTGCTACGGCGATTGAGTGGTGATCGCGGGCGCGGCCGGGAGCTGTGCTCCCGGCCGCGCCCCACTTTTCTCTCCAGACCCTGATGGAGTGTCCCTTCATTGAACTTCGACGACCTGTTCTCCAACTTCGGGACATACACGACGACCGGCCTGACGCAGGGTGCGATCTACGCCCTGGTCGCGCTCGGCTACACGCTGGTCTACGGCGTGCTGAGACTCATCAACTTCGCCCACTCCGAGGTCTTCATCGCCGGCGCGTTCGCCGCGATCTGGACCTGGAACGGCTTCGGGCTCGACCAGAACTCGCAGGTCAGCGGCATCGGGTCGATCATGTTCTACCTGCTGGTGGCGATGATCGTCGCGGCGATCGCCTCCGCCGGCACGGCAACCGTGATCGAGCGGGTGGCGTACCGGCCGCTGCGTAAGCGCAACGCGCCGCCGCTGGCCTTCCTGATCACCGCGATCGGCGCGTCCATCGCCATCTCGGAGGCGTTCGGCATCTGGACCCGCCGCCGCCCCGAGGGCGCCCCGATCCTGGTCAGCCAGGAACCGCTGTTTCACGTCTTCGGCGTGCCGATCGACGCGGTGCAGCTGCTCACCCTCGGCGCGGCGCTGGCGATGATGGTCGCGCTGGACCTGTTCATCAACCGCAGCCGGGTCGGTCGCGGCATCCGGGCGGTCGCCCAGGACGCCAACACCGCCGCGCTGATGGGCGTGAACAAGGACCGGATCATCCTGATGGTCTTCATCGCCGGCGGCAGCATGGCCGGCGTCGCCGGTCTGCTCTACGACGTACGGATCCAGACCCTCACCTACAGCGTCGGCTTCCTGCTCGGCCTGAAGGCCTTCACCGCCGCGGTGCTCGGCGGCATCGGCAACCTGCGCGGGGCGCTGCTCGGCGGCCTCCTGCTGGGCGTGGTGGAGAACTACGCCTCCGGCCTGTTCGGCAGCGAGTGGAAGGACTTCGCCGCGTTCGCGCTGCTGGTGGTGCTGCTGATGTTCCGGCCGACCGGTCTGCTGGGTGAGTCGCTGGGGAGGGCACGGGCATGACGACCGTCTTGGAAAAGGTGCGCTCCGGCCGCGAGGCGGCCGGCGAACGGTGGCGCGGCGCGCCGCGCTGGGTGCGCTGGGCGCTGCTGGCCGCGGTGATCGTGTTCTTCTACGCGCTGCCGAACAAGGAGTTCTACCAGTACCTCGGGCCGATCCCGACCCCCGGTGCGAACTTCACCCAGGTGATGTTCACCGTCTCGATCTACGTGCTGCTGGCCGTCGGTCTGAACATCGTTGTCGGCTTCGCCGGCCTGCTCGACCTCGGCTACTTCGGCTTCTTCGCCGTCGGCGCGTACACCGTGGCGGTGCTGACCTCGCCGAGCAGCGACATCAAGACGCTGTGGCCGTGGCTGCTGGCGGTGCCGGTGGCGATCGCCCTGACGATGGTCTCCGGCGTGATGCTCGGTACGCCGACCCTGCGGCTGCGGGGCGACTACCTGGCCCTGGTGACGCTCGGCTTCGCCGAGATGATCCGGATCGGTGCGGTCAGCTCGGAGTTCCTGAAGGGCCAGCGGGGCTTCAACCAGATCCCGCACCCCCCGGGCCAGTACGCCGACGGCAAGCCGTTCTTCGGTGTGCTCGACGCCCGCCCGTACTACTGGCTGGTGCTCACGGTGATCATCCTGGTGGTGATCGGGGTGCGGAACCTGACTCACAGCCGGGTCGGGCGTGCCTGGATCTCCATCCGCGAGGACGAGGACGCCGCGCAGCTGATGGGCGTGCCCACGTTCAAGTTCAAGCTGTGGGCGTTCGCCGCGGGCGCCGCGATCGCCGGCCTGGCCGGCGCGTTGTTCGCGGGCAAGCAGAACTTCGTCAACTCGCAGAACTTCGAGCTGCTGAACTCGATCATCATCCTGGCCGCGGTCATCTTCGGCGGCTCGGGCAACATCGTCGGCGCGATCGTCGGCGGTGGCCTGGTGGCGTACATGATCGAGCGGTTCCGTGGCATCGAGCTGCTGGGCGTCGAGCTGTACGAGTACCGGTTCCTGTTCTTCGGCCTGGTGCTGGTGGTCATGATGATCTTCCGGCCGGAGGGTCTGATCCCCAACCGACGACGTGCGGCGGAGTTCAAGGATCGTCGCAAGGAGGTGACCGTCGGTGAGTGACACCGAGCAGACGCCGGCCGTTCCGGCGCAGGCCGGCGCGCCGGCCGTGGAGGCGGTGCCCACCCGGGAGCCGCTGCTGGAGGTCGACAAGGTCACGCTGCGCTTCGGCGGCGTGGTCGCCCTGAACGAGGTGGACTTCACCCTCTACAAGGGCGAGATCCTCGGTCTGATCGGCCCGAACGGCGCCGGCAAGACCACCTGCTTCAACGCCATGACCGGCATCTACCAGCCCACCGAGGGGCAGATCCGGTTCCGCGGCCAGAAGGTCAGCGGCAAGAAGCGGCACCAGATCACCAAGATGGGCATGGCGCGGACGTTCCAGAACATCCGCCTCTTCCCGGAGATGACGG
This sequence comes from Micromonospora sp. M71_S20, assembly GCF_003664255.1. Classification (NCBI taxonomy): domain Bacteria; kingdom Bacillati; phylum Actinomycetota; class Actinomycetes; order Micromonosporales; family Micromonosporaceae; genus Micromonospora; species Micromonospora sp. M71_S20. The sequence continues at coordinate 603,714 of NZ_RCCV01000003.1, forward strand.
CGCTGGAGAACGTCCTGGTGGGCGCCGACGCGCACAACAAGACGAGCGTCATCTCCGCGCTGTTCCGCCTGCCGCGGTACTGGAAGGAGGAGCGCGAGAGCCGGGAGAAGGCCGAGCGCCTGCTGGAGTTCGTCGGCATCCGCAGGCGGATGCACGAGTTCGCCCGCAACCTCTCCTACGGCGAGCAGCGGCGGCTGGAGATCGCCCGCGCGCTGGCCACCGACCCGGTGCTGCTCTGTCTGGACGAGCCGGCCGCCGGCTTCAACCCGGCGGAGAAGGAGGAACTGCTCCAGCTCATCCGGCAGATCCGGGACACCGGCGTGACCGTGCTGCTCATCGAGCACGACATGCGCCTGGTCATGGGGGTCACCGACCGGATCGTGGTGCTGGAGTTCGGAAAGAAGATCGCCGAGGGGCTGCCCGCCGAGGTGCGGGAGAACCCGAAGGTGATCGCGGCGTACCTGGGGGTGCCGGACGATGCTGCTTGAGATCGACGATGTGAGCCTGCTCTACGGGCGGATCCAGGCGCTGCACGGCATCAGCCTGACGGTGGACGAGGGTGAGATCGTCGCCCTGATCGGCGCCAACGGCGCCGGCAAGTCGACCACGATGCGGGCGATCTCCGGGATCCGGCCGGTCGCCAGCGGCAGCATCCGGTTCGCCGGTGAGGACATCACCAAGCTCCGGGCGGACCTGCGGGTCCGGCGGGGGCTGTGCCAGGCCCCCGAGGGCCGCGGGATCTTCCCGGGCATGACGGTGCTGGAGAACCTGGACATGGGCGCGTACACCCGGCGCGACCGCGCCGGCATCGCCCAGGACCTCGACCGGGTGCTGGGGCTCTTCCCGCGCCTGGCCGAGCGGCGCAGGCAGCACGGCGGCACCCTCTCCGGCGGCGAGCAGCAGATGCTGGCCGTCGGGCGGGCGCTGATGAGCCGGCCGAAGCTGCTGCTGCTCGACGAGCCCTCGATGGGGCTGGCACCGATGCTGATCCAGCAGATCTTCGACATCATCGTCGAGATCAACCAGCAGGGCACCACCGTCCTGCTGGTCGAGCAGAACGCCCAGCAGGCGCTGGCCCGGGCCCACCGGGCGTACGTGCTGGAGACCGGCCGGATCGTCAAGAGCGGCACCGGCGCCGAGCTGCTGCACGACCCGGCGGTCAAAGAGGCCTACCTCGGCGTGGCCTGACCGGCCGTCACCCCTCATCGCAAGGAGTACCCCATGTTCCTCATCAGTGGTGGCCGCCGGGCCGCCCTCGGCGTCACCGGCGCCGCCGTCCTCCTGCTCTCCCTCACCGCGTGCGGGGAGGAGGAGGCGACGGAGCAGCCCGGCGGCGGCCCGAGTGTGACCGCCTCCTCGGACTCCGCGTTGGCCGCCAAGGTGCCTGACGCGATCAAGTCCGACGGCAAGATTGTCGTCGGCACCGACTCGACGTACGCCCCGGCGGAGTTCCTCGACTCCGACGGCAAGACCGTTATCGGCTTCGACGTCGAATTGTTCACTGCCGTGGCAGCCAAGCTCGGCCTCAAGGCGGAGTTCGTCTCGGCGCCGTTCGGCGACATCATCAATGGCGTCAACTCAGGTAAGTACGAGGTCGGCGTCTCGTCGTTCACCATTAACGACGACCGCAAGGGCCAGGCCAACATGGTCAGCTACTTCCAGGTCGGCACCCAGTGGGTGACCAAGAAGGGCAACCCGGCCGGGGTCAGTCTGGACAACGCCTGCGGCAAGAAGATCGCGGTGCAGAAGGACACGGTCCAGGTCGAGGACATTCAGAAGCGCTCCAAGACGTGCACCGATGCCGGCAAGCCCGCGATCACCATCGACCAGTTCCCCGGCCAGGACGCGGCCACCGCCGCAGTCGTCTCCGGCAAGGACGACGCGATGCTCGCCGACTATCCGGTCGGGGTTTACGCGGTGACGCAGTCCAACGGTGCCCTGGATCTGTTGGACAAGCAGTACGAGGCAGCCCCGTACGGCTACGTCGTGGCCAAGGACCAAGCGCAGCTGGCCGAGGCCGTGCGCGACGCCACCAAGGCGCTGGTCGCCGACGGCTCGTACCAGCAGGTGCTCGACAAGTGGAAGGTGGGGGACGGGGCGATCACGGATCCCGCGATCAACCCGTGACGACATGACCACCGAGGAAGCGACAACCGCACGGGCACGGCCGGAACCGATCAAGGCCGTGCCCGTGCGGCACCCGGGACGATGGGTCGCGGTGGCGGTGCTCGCCGTGCTGACCGCGATGTTCGTCCACCTGCTGGTGACCAACGAGGCCTTCAATTGGTCCTTCATGGTCGACAAGATGTTCCGGCCGCCGATCATCGAGGGCCTGCTGCGCGGCACGGTGCTGATGACAGTCAGCGCGATGCTGATCGGCGTCACGCTCGGCGTGGTGGTCGCGGTGATGCGGCTATCCGACAATCCGGTCCTGCGCGGCGTGGCCTGGCTCTACACCTGGTTCTTCCGGGCCGTGCCCCGGCTGGTGCTGCTGGCAGTCTTCGGCAACATCGGAATCCTGTGGAGCCGGGTCGAGTTCGGCGTGCCGTTCGACACCCAACTCGGCCAGCTGTTCGGCATCGATAATTTGCAACTGCGGCTATTCGGATTCTCGTCGCGCGACATCCTCACGGGCTTCATGGCCGGCTTGCTCGGTCTGGCGCTCTCCGAGGCTGCGTACATGGCGGAAATTGTCCGGGCCGGCATCCAGTCGGTCGATCCGGGCCAGACCGAGGCGGCCCAGGCGCTCGGGCTGAGCCGCGCCCAACTGCTGCGCCGGGTGGTGTTGCCGCAGGCAATGCGGGTGATCATCCCGCCGACTGGCAACGAGACTATCGCCATGCTCAAGGACACATCGCTGCTGCTCTACGTGCCGGTGAGCGTGGAGCTGTTCTTTCAGCTCGACGCCGTCGGCAAACGGACCTTCCAGATCTTCCCGATGTACGTCGCAGCCTGCCTGTGGTACCTGTTCCTGACCAGCATCCTGCTGGTCGGCCAGTACTTCCTGGAGCGCCACTTTGGCAAGGGTTATGGGACGAACGGACGGGCCCGGATGAGGCTGCGTGGGATGACGGCCGAGGCCGGCGGCGGTACTGGAGTAGTGAAGTGACCGAGCTTATCGTGCCGGCGAAGGCCACCACGTCGGGAGCCGAGGCGGGTCTAATGGTGCGTGCTGAGCAGGTACACAAGTCGTTCGGCCCGCTGGAGGTCCTCAAGGGCATCGATCTGGAGGTCCGGGCTGGTGAGGTGTGCTGCCTGCTCGGGCCATCCGGCTCCGGCAAGTCGACGTTCCTGCGCTGCATCAACCACCTGGAGAAGATCAACGCCGGCCGGATCTGGGTGGACGGCGATCTGATCGGCTACCGGGAGCGTGGCGGGAAACTGCACGAAATGCGGGACAAGGAGGTAGCCGCGCAACGCAGGGCCATTGGCATGGTGTTCCAGCGGTTCAACCTCTTCCCGCACATGACCGTGTTGCAGAACGTCATCGAGGCGCCGCTGCTGCTGCGGCAGGCGAAGAAGGCCCAAGCCCGGGAGCGGGCCGCGCACCTGCTGGAGCGGGTGGGGCTGGGCGACAAGCTCGGGGCGTACCCTGGGCAGCTCTCCGGCGGCCAACAGCAGCGGGTGGCGATTGCCCGGGCGCTGGCGATGCAGCCGAAGTTGATGCTCTTTGACGAGCCCACCAGCGCGCTCGACCCGGAGTTGGTCGGCGAGGTGCTCGATGTGATGAAGGACCTGGCTCGCGATGGCATGACGATGATCGTGGTCACCCACGAGATCGGCTTCGCCCGCGAGGTCGGCGACTCGCTGGTCTTCATGGACGACGGAGTGGTGATTGAGTCGGGCCGTCCGCGCGAGGTGATTGCAAGCCCTCGGCACGACCGGACAAAAGCGTTCCTAGCCAAGGTGCTGTAGGTCTCAGTCTGAGTGCTCGAATTGAACAACGAGTTGATGAAGTGCATTCGCCTTTAACTGGACCCAGTCGGCGTGCGGCCCACTGAATGCGAAACGATGATTTGCGCCCAACCCCAGTCCCGCGAGGTGCTCGGAGCCGGCAATGAAGATCTTCACATGAACCCGGGGCGTTCCAACTGGTCCAGGGGCGGGCAGGTGCTCTTCCGGGCAGAGGGCACCTGCCCGCCTGGGGTCAGCAATAGCCGATGATCCAGTTGTTGTCAGCGTAGATTGATATCCATCCGGCGTAGCCATTGGCCGGGGCGGTTCGGCAGGGTAGCCATTGTCCGTGCGTTCGAATCTTCATCGTAACGGCACGGGAACATTGGTTGCGTGCGATGTATTGATAGAGGCCGTCTGAGCTTACGTCATACGAATGACGGATCCCGCAGGTGCCGGGGTCCGCTGCTGCTGGAGCCGCTCCTGCGATGGATGCGGCAATCGATGCAGCTATCGCCGCTGCGGCGAAGGATGTCTTCGGGTGTCGCAATTCTGAGTCCTTCCGGGGATTCGTCAATGAGGGGCTAGCAGTTCTCGGCCCAGAAGTAGCTAAAGTAGAGTGCATGGCTCCACCATTCGGAGCTGTTGGCCGGAATCGTCTTGCAGGTTCCCTTCGTCGTCGCTCCGGTGGTGTCGTAGCGCCAAACGATTCGGACTCGGATTGAACTCTGACACTTGTTGCGAATTTGATAAAGTGTCACTGGATTTGCGTCTGCTATTGCTCCAGACACCCAACAATGGCCTGGGTCGGCGGATGCGCTCGTAGGGGTGGCAACCAAGCTTGTAATGGCGAGGGCGGCAGCAGCCGCTGCGGCATGTGTCTTCTTCATGGAAGCCATCTTTCCTTCCGGATCATGGGGAGGCAAGCCTTGACATGTATGAATCCGGTCTGTATCTTGAGTAAGAAATTGAGCGTGGAATTATGCTATTTGCGGAATCTCTTCTTCATGAGATTGCGATAAGAGTTTCGTAGGATGAGTGGGGTGCTCCCAGGCTGCGGGTGGGCGGTGCGGGCCGGGTATGTCGGAGCGGGCGGCTAGAGTCGCTGCCGTGACAGCTACGACATCGCGACTGCTTCTCGTCGACGGACATTCCATGGCATACCGGGCGTTCTTCGCCCTGCCGGTGGAGAACTTCTCCACCACGACGGGGCAGCCGACCAACGCGGTCTACGGCTTCACGTCCATGCTGATCAACGTGCTGCGCGACGAGCAGCCGACGCACATCGTGGTCGCCTTCGACGTCTCCCGCCGCTCCTTCCGCACGGAGAAGTATGCGGAGTACAAGGCCGGCCGCAGCGAGACCCCGACCGACTTCAAGGGCCAGGTCAGCCTGGTCAAGGAGGTCCTCGCGGCGCTGCGCATCCCGGTGGTGGAGAAGGAGGGCTTCGAGGCCGACGACATCATCGCCACCCTCGCCTGCCAGGCCCGCGACCAGGGCATGTCGGTGCTGATCAGCAGCGGCGACCGGGACGCGTTCCAGCTCGTCGGCGACCAGATCACGGTGCTCTACCCGCGCAAGGGCGTCTCCGACCTGGCCCGGATGGACCCGGCGGCGATCGAGGCGAAGTACGGCGTCCCCCCGGAGCGCTACCGCGACCTGGCCGCCCTGGTGGGCGAGACCAGCGACAACCTGCCCGGCGTGCCCGGTGTCGGCCCGAAGACCGCCGCGAAGTGGATCACCACGTACGGCGGGGTCGACGGGGTCGTCGCGCGGGCCGACGAGATCAAGGGCAAGGCCGGCGACAGCCTGCGCGAGCGGCTCGCCGACGTGATCCGCAACTACGAGATCAACTGTCTCGTCTCCGACCTGAAACTGCCGCTGCGTCCCGAGGACGCGCGGTGGGAGGGGTGGGACCGCGAGGCCGTCCACCAGGTCTTCGACACCCTCGAGTTCCGCATCCTGCGCGACCGGCTCTACCAGTACCTGGAGGCGGTCGAGCCGGAGGCCGAGTCCGGGTTCGACCTGACCGGCGAGGTGCTCACCGAGCCCGGGGCGCTCGCCGGGTGGCTGGAGACGCACGCGCCGGCCGACACCCCGGTGGGCGTGGCGGCGAAGCTGGACACGGGCCCCAACCGCCGGCACACCGCCTCGGTGACCGGGCTGGCGCTGGCCACCGCCGGCGGCGCGGCGGCCTGGTGCGATCCCGCCACCCTGGAGCCGACCGACGAGGCGGCCCTGGCGGCCTGGCTGGCCGATGCCGGGCGGCCCAAGGTGTTGCACGACAGCAAGCCGGCGGTGCTGGCGTTCGCCGCGCACGGCTGGAGCCTGGAGGGCATCCTCCGCGACACCCAGATCGCCGCCTACCTGGCCCGCCCCGACCAGCGCTCCTACGACCTGACCGACCTGGCCCTGCGCTACCTGCACCGCGAGCTGCGGGTCGACGCCCCGGAGACCGGCCAGCTCACCCTGGAAGGGCTCGGCAACGACGGCGAGGCGGAGCAGAACCTGATGCTCCAGGCCCGCGCCACCCTCGACCTGGCCGACGCGATCGACGCCGAGCTCTCCCGCGACGGCGAGCAGTCGGCGCGGTTGATGGCCGGGGTGGAGCTGCCGCTGATGCGGGTGCTCGCCGGCATGGAGCGCACCGGCATCGCCGCCGACACGCACTACCTCTCCGAACTGGAGGCACACTTCGCCGCCGAGGTGAAGGCCGCCGCCCAGGGGGCGTACGAGGCGGTTGGCCGGGAGTTCAACCTCGGCTCGCCGAAGCAGCTGCAGGAGATCCTCTTCGGCGAGCTGGGCCTGCCCAAGACCAAGAAGATCAAGACCGGCTACACCACCGACGCCGACGCCCTCCAGTGGCTCCACGCGCAGAACCCGCACCCGGTGCTGGCCCACCTGCTGCGCCACCGGGACGTGGCGAAGCTCAAGACGACCGTCGACGGGCTGCTCAAGTCGGTCTCCGACGACGGCCGCATCCACACCACGTTCAACCAGACGGTGGCGGCCACGGGCCGGCTCTCCTCGACCGAGCCCAACCTGCAGAACATCCCGATCCGCACCGAGGAGGGCCGCCGGATCCGGCGCGCCTTCGTGGTGGGGGAGGGCTATGAGTGCCTGCTCACCGCCGACTACAGCCAGATCGAGATGCGGATCATGGCGCACCTGTCGTCGGACGAGGCGCTGATCGACGCGTTCAACTCCGGCGCCGACTTCCACGCCGCCACCGCCTCGTCGGTCTTCGGGGTGCCGGTCGACGAGGTCACCGCCGACCAGCGGCGCAAGATCAAGGCGATGAACTACGGCCTGGCGTACGGGCTGAGCGCGTTCGGCCTCTCCCAGCAGCTCGGGATCACCGCCGAGGAGGCGCGCGGGCTGATGGAGAACTACTTCGCCGGTTTCGGCGGGGTACGCGACTACCTCCAGGAGGTCGTCGCCCGCGCCCGCCACGACGGCTACACCTCGACCATCCTGGGCCGCCGCCGCTACCTGCCCGACCTGGTCAGCGACAACCGACAGCGCCGCGAGATGGCCGAGCGGATGGCGCTCAACGCCCCCATCCAGGGCTCGGCCGCCGACATCATCAAGGTCGCCATGCTGCACGTCGACACGGCGCTGCGCGAGGCGGGCCTGCGCTCGCGGATGCTGCTCCAGGTGCACGACGAGCTGGTCTTCGAGGTCGCCCCGGGCGAACGGGAGACCCTGGAGGCGCTGGTGCGGCGGGAAATGGGCGGGGCGCACCCGCTGTCGGTGCCACTGGAGGTCTCGGTGGGCGAGGGGCGCGACTGGAACAGCGCCGACCACTGACCGGCACCGTCCCGCCCCGCTGTCAGCAGGGCGGGACGGCCGTGCCCGCCGCGCGCAGGGCCGCCGCCAGCCGGTCGCGTACCGCCGTCTGCGCCGCGATGCGGGCGTCGAGCACCGCGAGCCGGTCCAGGGCGACCCGGACACCGGCGGGCGCGGGCGCGGCGGCGGCCACGTCCCCGTCCAGGCAGGGCAGGAACGTCCGCACGTCGTCCAGCGTCAGGCCGGCGGCCAGCAGGTGACGGATGTTGCGCACCCGGCCGACTGAGCGCTCGTCGTAGATCCGGTAGCCGTTGTGGGCCCGCCGGGAATCGAGCAGTCCGTGCCGCTCGTAGTGCCGCAGCGCGCGCGGGGTGGCGCCGGTGGCCTCCGCCAGCTCGCCGATCAGCATGGTGTACCTCCGGGCACCGTTTCTACCAGGCCGCCAGGCGGCGCCGGCGCTCCTGCCATGCCGCAAGGCGGCGCCGGCACTCCTGTCAGGCGGGCCGGCGGCGCCGTCACGCGATCACGGCGCCACCGTCCACCGGCAGCACGACGCCGGTGACGAAGCCCGCCGCCGGGTCGGCGAGGCGGAGGATCGCCCAGGCCACCTCCTCGGGGCGCCCGATGCGTCCCAGCGGCGTCCGCTCCACCTGCCACCGGCGGACGTCGGCCTGCTGCTGCGGCGTCAGCCCCTGGTGTGCGCCGATCGGGGTGTCGACGGCGCCGGGCGCGACCGCCACCACCCTGATCCCGTGCGGCGCGAGCTCCACCGCCCAGCTGCGGGTCAGCGAGTCCAGGGCGGACTTTCCCGCCGCGTACAGCGAACTGCCCGGCCAGGCGCGTGACCCGACCGACGTGGTGACGTTGACGATGACGCCCCGGCTGTCGGTCAGCGCCGGCACCGCCGCCCGGGCGAGCTGGATCGGCGCGACCAGGTTCGTCGCCAGGTGGCGCTCGACCGTGTCCGCGACGAGGGAACCGAGCGGACCGCCGCCGGCGACGCCCGCGTTGTTGACCAGGACGTCGAGGCGGCCGTGCCGCTCGGTGGCGGCGCCGACGATCAGCTCCGCGGCGCCGGGAGCGGTGACGTCGGCGACCAGCGGTTCGATGCCGGGGTGCCCGGCGGCGGTCTCCGCCAGGGGCGCGGCCCGTCGTCCCACTTCCGGTACCCGCACCGGTGACGACGACGATCCTGCGCTGCGCTCGACTCATGGTGCGGATCCTCGGACCCTGCCGCCAGTGGCAGGGTCAAGCGGGCGGGCTCAGCGCTTCAGGGGGTCGTGCCCCCAGTTCATCAGCGACCAGCGCCACTTCGTGTCGCGCACGTCGCCGGAGGGGCGCTGCGCCATGTGCCGGCGGACGTAGCCGACGACCTTGCGCATGTGCCGGTAGTCGCCCTCGGAGAGCTCGGCACGCTTGCGCCGCAGCAGGTTGATGATCTTCCGGCCGGACTCGTGCCCGACCGACTCCCCGCCGCCGGAGCGCCCACCCTTGTGCCAGCCGACCTGCTTCGACTCGTCGGTCTCCAGCCACTTCGACAGCTCGGCCGGCTTCATGTTCACCGCCTCGGTGAACTCCCGGTAGGTGTCGCGGCCCTCGTCACCCCTGCTCATGGCGCAGCACCTCCGGTCGGTGTGCGACGTCCCGCCCGGAGTCGTCGTTGCGGATCCGGTACTGCGGGTCGTCCGGGGACGCGTTGACGGCGTGCCCGCGTACGTGCGTGCGTTCGGTGATCTTCTCCTTGACCACGCCGTACGCCCGGCCGCTGTGGCTGGCCCAGGAGACGTGGTCGCCTCTGCGGAACTCGCTCTGCTCGGCCATGCCGCGCGGGTACCCGGCGACGATGCCCCGAAACGACGGCCCCGGCCGGGCACGGTCCGGTCGGGGCGCGGGGCGGTCAGCCGGTGGGCTTCTGCGCGACGAAGATGGCGGTGCCGGGGAAGAGGCGGCCGCGCAGCGGGCTCCACTGCCCCCAGATCCCCTCGTGCCCCTCGGGCCACTCCGGCTCCACGAGGTCGAGCAGGCGGAACCCGGCGCCCACGAGCTCGCGGACCCGGTCGCCGAGCGTGCGGTGCTGCTCGACGTAGGTGGCGTCGCCGGCCTCGTCCTGCTCCACGTAGGGGGAGCGGTCGAAGTACGAGTGCACGGCGGTCAGCCCGCCCTCGCCGGGATCGTCGAGGAAGATCCACCGCATCGGGTGGGTCACCGAGAACACCCACCGGCCCCCGGGGCGCAGCACCCGGAACACCTCGCGCATGACCGCCGCCGAGTCGGCCACGAACGGGACCGCGCCGAACGCCGTGCACGCCGTGTCGAACGCGGCGTCGGCGAAGGGCAGCGCCAGCGCGTCGGCCTGCACCAGCGGCACGCGTACGCCGGTGCGTCCGGCCGCCAGCGCCGCGTGCCGCAGCATGCCGGCGGACAGGTCCAGGGCGACCGGCCGGGCCCCCTGGGTGGCGAGCCACCGCGCGGCCGCGGCGGCCCCGCAGCCGAGTTCCAGCACCCGCCGTCCGCCGAGGTCGCCCAGCAGCCGTACGTCGGCCTCCCGCACGCCCTCCGGGCACCAGACGAAGTCCAGGTCACCGAGGAAGCGGCCGTGCTCGGCCTGGTAGTCGTCGGCGTCGGCGTCCCACCAGCGGCGGTTCGCCCGGCGGGCCTCGGCGTTGCCGACCCGGCGCCGGGTCACCCGGCTGTCGTCATCCACGCGCTCACGCTAGCCCCGGCGGCCCCGCGGGCCGGCCTACCCCCGCAGTGCGTGGCGCGGCGCCCGGCGCTACCGTTCACCCTGATGCTCCTGTGACGGACGCGACACCTGCGACGCCTTCCTGCCGATATCTCCGCTTTCGCAGCTGACGACGCGGCGAGAGGACGGGAGGCCTTGCACGCTGTGGTAATGCAGCGGGTAGGCTAGATGATGCGCTCGCGGATCGTGTGCCTCGGCAGGGAGCAGGTGCGCGGTCTCCGGGACCACTGGCGGAGCCACATCCATGATCTCACGCGATGATCTTTCGGTGTGCCCGGCGACGGATCCGCTGGCGCGAACAGGTCACCGCGACACACCAGCCTGCTGTGACACACCATCCGACCGGAGCAACCGCCCACATGACGAGCAGCATCGAGGCCCCCTCGAGCGCCACCCGGGTCACCCACGACGATCTCGGTTCCGAGGAGGCTTTCCTCGCCGCGATCGACGAGACCATCAAGTACTTCAACGACGGCGACATTGTCGAAGGCACCGTCGTCAAGGTCGATCGGGACGAGGTCCTGCTCGACATCGGCTACAAGACCGAGGGTGTCATCCCCTCTCGGGAGTTGTCGATCAAGCACGACGTGGACCCGGCCGAGGTCGTTTCGGTTGGTGACCACATCGAGGCCCTGGTCCTCCAGAAGGAGGACAAGGAGGGTCGTCTGATCCTCTCCAAGAAGCGGGCGCAGTACGAGCGGGCCTGGGGCACCATCGAGAAGATCAAGGACGAGGACGGGGTCGTCCGCGGCTCGGTCATCGAGGTGGTCAAGGGCGGCCTCATCCTCGACATCGGGCTGCGGGGCTTCCTGCCCGCCTCCCTGGTCGAGATGCGTCGGGTGCGCGACCTGCAGCCGTACGTCGGGCGCGAGCTCGAAGCCAAGATCATCGAGCTGGACAAGAACCGCAACAACGTGGTCCTGTCCCGCCGGGCCTGGCTGGAGCAGACGCAGTCCGAGGTGCGCACCGAGTTCCTCAACAAGCTGCAGAAGGGCCAGGTCCGCAAGGGCGTCGTGTCCTCGATCGTCAACTTCGGCGCGTTCGTCGACCTGGGCGGCGTGGACGGCCTCGTGCACGTCTCCGAGCTGTCCTGGAAGCACATCGACCACCCGTCCGAGGTCGTCGAGGTGGGCCAGGAGGTCGAGGTCGAGGTCCTGGACGTCGACCTGGACCGTGAGCGGGTCTCGCTGTCGCTGAAGGCGACGCAGGAGGACCCGTGGCGTCAGTTCGCCCGCACCCACGCGATCCAGCAGATCGTGCCGGGTAAGGTCACCAAGCTGGTGCCGTTCGGCGCCTTCGTCCGGGTGGACGACGGCATCGAGGGCCTGGTCCACATCTCCGAGCTGGCCGAGCGCCACGTGGAGATCCCGGAGCAGGTCGTCCAGGTCGGCTCCGAGGTCATGGTCAAGGTCATCGACATCGACCTGGAGCGCCGCCGGATCTCGCTGTCGCTCAAGCAGGCCAACGAGGGCTTCGTCGAGGGCGAGGAGCACTTCGACCCGACCCTCTACGGCATGGCCGCGACCTACGACGCCGAGGGCAACTACATCTACCCGGAGGGCTTCGACCCGGAGACGGGCGAGTGGCTCGAGGGGTACGACAAGCAGCGCGAGACCTGGGAGAACCAGTACGCCGAGGCGCGTCAGCGCTGGGAGGCCCACACCAAGCAGGTGCAGACCTCCCGGGCCGCCGACGCCGAGGCCGCTGCCAACCCGGCTCCGGCCGTCACCGGTGGTGGCACCACCACCTCGACCAGCGCGGCCCCGAGCCGCCAGGCTGAGGAGCCGGCCGGCACCCTGGCCACCGACGAGGCGCTCGCCGCTCTGCGGGAGAAGCTCGCCGGCGGCAAGTGACCCGCTGAACGACGACGGGCCCCGTCCCCGCGATCGCGAGATCGCCGGGGGCGGGGCTCCCGTCTTTCCGCGCCGGCCCCGCCACCACCGGTGTCGTCGTCTCGCCTACGCACCCGACGCGGCGGCGACCGGCTGCCTCAGGATGGTGCGTTGCCTCTCGGGTGCGACCCTGCGGAAGTCGCTGAGGTAGATCTCGTGGTGTCTGCCCACCATCCGCAGCCCGTTGCCGGGAACGAACTCACCGTGCAGTCGCGCCAGCACCTCGGCCTCGTCGTCGAAGGAACCGACGTGCAGCGTCTGCACGCACCGCCCCTCGGACAGCGTCCCCAGGCGGATGTCGTCGAGACGCGCCGGGCGGTTCCCGGCCCCGGCCTGTCCCACGGCGGCGGTGAACATGTCCGGGTCGATCCAGTCCGGCACCATGATCATGAGAGTCCAGTCCCACCGTGCCTTGTCGCGTCGCGCGGTGAAGGAGTCCATGTCCTCGGCCCACCACAGGCCCTCCAGGGGCGGGACGACGTAGTCCCGGCCGAGGTCCCGCCTGCTGGCGAACTTGAGCTTGTAGGCCACCGGGTAGAGGGCCTCGATGGCGCCGGTGAACGCCGGTGAGGCGTTCGGGTCGCCGTGGCCGTCGACCATGAGGTACCGCGTGGCGGGCACGTCCAGGATCCGGAACCGGCCGCGCCTGGCCTGATAGGCGTCGAGGGTCTTCTTGAAGTCGGTCTTGTCAGTCATCAGGCACCTGGGCCCGGGTGGCGAGCCACTGCCTTTCTGCCTCCAGGAGGCTCAGTGAGTACGAGAAGACCTCCCGCGCCGGATGCGGGAGGGGGGCCTGCGCCTGCTGCGCCATCCGGACCGACTCGATGCGGGCCTCGACCCGCGCCAGCCGGGTGCGCAGCGCCTGCGCGTACTGCCGGTCGGAGAGCAGGGGCAGGTTGGCGATGCCGACGAGAAGCGGGTGCCGGACCGGCTGCGGTTCCTCGATGAGGGCCAGCGCGGTGCGCGCCGCGGCCTCCCGGCCCTCGGCGGTGGCGTGGAACACGCGGCGGGACTTCGGGGCGGCGGGAGCCTCGGGAACGTGGACCAGGCCACGCTTCTCCAGCTTGGCGAGCAGGTAGTAGATCGAGGAGAACCCGATGTCGGACCACTGCCGGATGCCGCGTCGCGCGATCACCTGCTCCAGGTCGTAGCCGTGCCGGGGTCGTTCGATGATCAGGCCCAGCATGGTCAGCTCGGCGGTGGTCAGCTCCACGGCCCTATCCTAGTACTGGAATACGGCCGTGGAACGTCCCGCAGGGAACGCGGTCCGGGGGTGCCCCCGGTGCCGGCGGCGCGGCGGTGATCCGGTTGACTGGTGCCGTGCTGAAGGTGGGACTGACCGGGGGAATCGGGTCCGGCAAGAGCGCCGTGGCGAGGCGACTGGCCGAGTGCGGCGCCGTGGTGATCGACTCCGACCGGATCGCCCGGGAGGTGGTCGCGCCGGGCACGGAAGGGCTGGCCGAGATCGTCGCGGCCTTCTCCGAGCGGGTCCTCGACGCCGACGGTGCCCTCGACCGGGCGGCGCTGGGCGCGCTGGTGTTCGCCGACGAGACGGCGCGCCGTCGGCTGGAGGCGATCACCCATCCCCGCGTACGGGCCCGCTCCGCCGAGCTGGCCGCCGCGGCGGCACCCGACGCGATCGTGGTCAACGACGTGCCGCTGCTGGTGGAGGTGGGGCTCGCGCCCACGTACCACCTGGTGGTCGTGGTGCAGACGGAGGTGGCCACCCGGTTGGCGCGGCTGGCCCGCGACCGGGGGATGGACCGGGCGGAGGCCGAGCGGCGGATCGCCGCGCAGGCCGACGACGCCCGACGCCGGGCCGCGGCGGACGTGCTGCTGACCAACGACGGCAGCCTCGACGACCTGCACGCGGCCGTCGACGCGCTGTGGCGCGAGCGGCTGCGGCCCTACGAGGCGAACCTGCGCGAGCGGCGGCCGGCCCGGTCGGACCGGGCCGCCCTGGCGGAGGCCGACCCGACCTGGCCGCAGCAGTACGCGCGGCTGGCCGCCCGGATCCGGCACGCGGTCGCCCCCGCGGACCTGCGCGTCGACCACATCGGCTCGACCGCGGTCCCGGGGCTCGCCGCCAAGGACGTGATCGACATCCAGCTCACCGTCCCGACCCTCGCCGACGCGGACGGGCCGCTGGCCGAACGGCTCGTGGCGGCCGGCTTCCCGCGCCTGCCCGGCGAGTGGTGGGACAACCCCCGCCCGCCCGGCAGCGGCCGCTGGGAGAAGCGGCTGCACGGCAGCGCCGACCCGGGCCGCCCCGTGCATTTGCACGTCCGCCCGGTCGACTCACCCGGCTGGCGCTACGCGCTGCTGATGCGCGACCACCTGCGTGCCGACCCGGACCAGCGGGCGGCCTACCTGGTGCTGAAGCGGGAACTGGCGGCCTCCGCCCCGGACAGCGCCACCTGGACCACCGCGAAGGACCCGTGGTTCGACGAGGAGCACCTGCGCGCCGAGCAGTGGGCGGCGCAGACCGGCTGGCGTCCCTGACCGGTCAGCGCCCCCCGGCCGGGGGGCGGGGCGGCGCGACGAGCCGGGGCACCGTGCTGGGTGTCAGGTCGAGCTGGGCCCAGGCGCCGGTGCGGGTGCGCAGCTCCAGGCGGCGCAGCGCGCCGGACCGGTCGATCCAGTAGCGCAGCAGCCCCCGGGACGTGCGCAGCTCGACCACGTCGACGCTCTTGCCGGCGAGGGTGTCGCCACGCACCCGCAGGGCGGCGTCCCGCCCGCCGGACGATCCGGCGGCCCGCAGCGCCGCGTCGAGCAGCAGGCCCAGGTCGCCCGCGCGCCGTGGGTCGGCGCGCCAGCCCCGGGCGGGCGGCGGCAGCGGCGGACGGCCGGGCGACTCGACGGTGCCCGGGACCGCCGCGGCCGGCACCTCCGCCCGGCGCACGCCGGCGCCGTCGACGCGCAGCAGCGTCCGGCGCTCCGGCACGCCGAGGTCGGCGACGGCGACGTACGCGGCCCGCCCGCTCCAGCTCACCCAGCCGGATCCGCGCAGGTTCGTGGCGGCGGCGACGGGCGCGGTCAGGGTCACGGCGGCGCCGCCGCGGGCGCGCAGCCGGGCGGGCAACCGGTCCAGCCGGCTCCGCTCGGTGCTGGTCAGGGCGCGGGGCTGCCCGGGGCGACCGCCGAGGGCGTCGACCGGGCGCAGCGTGGGCCGGTCGGTCCGGTTCAGTTGCACGGTCACCGGTCCGACGCCGGCCAGCCCGGTCTCCAGCCGGTGCAGCCGCGCGTCGTGGTCGAGCCAGTAGCGGGGGAGCCCGCCCGGCGCGGGGGTCGCGGCGTCGGGACCGGGCGGCGGTGCCTGGAGGATGTCGACGGGCGCCGCCCCGACCGTGGCGCCACCGACCCGGCGCGCGGCGTCGGTCGGCGGCTCCGGGCGGTCCGAGGCGAGGCGGAAGAGCAGGTCGAGCACGGCGGCCAGCCCCTGCCCGGCGGGCGGGTCGTGCAGGCGCCAGCGGTCCGTCGGCGGCACCAGCGGGGGCGGCGCGGGGGTCGGTACCGCCGCCGGGTCGGGGCGCAGCAGGACCACCGTCGGGGTGGCCTGGAGCAGCCCGCGCTCGGCGCCCGCGCCGGGCCCGCCGACGTCGAGGTAGACCAGCGACCGGGACCAGTCGACCCAGCCGACCAGTTCGGTACGCGCCGCGCCGGTGCCCGCCGTCACGCGTACCCCGGCCCGCAGGTCCCGGTAGTTGGTGACCCGCATCGCGGCCAGTCGCTCGCGCTCGTCGCCCGTCAGCGCCCTCGGCTGCTCCGGCCGCTCGGGCGCCCAGCTCGCCAGCCCGACGACCAGCGCGGCGGCCGAGAGCAGGGCCACGGCCGCGAGCACCAGCAGGACGGTGCGCCGACGGCCGCCCACCACCCGCGGGATGCCCCCGGTGTGCGCGTCGTCGTGCGCCGGGGGGCCCTGCGGGGGGTGCGGCGGGCCGGAACGGGCGGCGGAGGTCTCCACGGGAGGTTGAACGGGATTCACCCCCGTGGGGTGACGAGCAGGGGCGCTCGCGGCGGCCGGTCAGCGCCTCACGCGCGACCACGTCGGGTGCGCACGCCGGGAGTGCCGGGTGCTGCGACCCCTGTGCCGGGGGCGGGCCGGCCGTGACGGCCTGGCCACCTGCCCGGTCGGCCGCCGCGAGCGGCCTACACGGAGAGCGTAGTCCGGTGAGATGCGCCACACAATGCGAATATCGAAGCCGATCACGGACCGGGCGTAGTCGCGACGCGGTGTCGGACCCCCGGCGTACCGTTGGGGTCATGGCGCTCGACATTCCCCGGCTCGACGGCCGTTTCCAGGTCATCAGCGAGTTCCAGCCGGCCGGCGACCAGCCGGCGGCGATCGACGAGCTGGAGCGTCGGGTCCGGCGCGGCGACCGCAACACCGTGCTGCTCGGTGCGACCGGCACCGGCAAGAGCGCCACCACCGCGTGGCTGATCGAGCGGGTGCAACGGCCGACGCTGGTGCTGGCGCCCAACAAGACGCTCTGCGCGCAGCTGGCCAAGGAGTTCAGCGAGCTGCTGCCGCACAACGCGGTCGAATACTTCGTCTCCTACTACGACTACTACCAGCCCGAGGCCTACATCCCGCAGACCGACACCTACATCGAGAAGGACTCCTCGATCAACGAGGAGGTCGAGCGGCTGCGGCACTCGGCGACCATGTCGCTGCTCACCCGCCGCGACGTGATCGTGGTGGCCACCGTCTCGGCGATCTACGGCCTGGGCACCCCGGAGGAATACCTCGACCGCGCGGTGCGGGTTGCGGTCGGGCAGGAGCTGGACCGTGACCAGCTGCTGCGCCGGCTGGTCGACATCCAGTACTCGCGCAACGACATGGCCTTCAACCGGGGCACCTTCCGGGTCCGCGGCGACACGCTGGAGATCATCCCGGCCTACGAGGAGCTGGCCGTCCGGATCGAGCTCTTCGGCGACGAGGTGGAGAAGCTCTACTACCTCAACCCCCTCACCGGCGACGTGGTCAAGGAGGTCGACGGGCTGGTCATCTTCCCGGCCACCCACTACGCGGCCGGGCCGGAGCGGATGGAGCGGGCGATCCGCGACATCGAGGCCGAGCTGGCCGAGCGGCTGGCCGAGCTGGAGCGGCAGGGCAAGCTGCTGGAGGCGCAGCGGCTGCGGATGCGCACCACCTACGACATCGAGATGATGCGCCAGGTCGGGTTCTGCTCCGGCATCGAGAACTACTCGATGCACATGGACGGCCGGCTGCCGGGCAGTCCGCCGCACTGCCTGCTCGACTACTTCCCCGACGACTTCCTCACGGTCGTCGACGAGTCGCACGTGACCATCCCGCAGATCGGCGGGATGTACGAGGGCGACGCGTCCCGCAAGCGGATGCTGATCGACCACGGCTTCCGGCTGCCCAGCGCCGCCGACAACCGGCCGCTGCGCTTCGACGAGTTCCTGGAGCGGGTGGGCCAGATGGTCTTCCTCTCCGCGACGCCCGGCCCGTGGGAGCTGGAGCAGGCCCAGGGCGAGTTCGTCGAGCAGGTGATCCGGCCCACCGGTCTGATCGACCCGGAGGTCGTCGTCAAGCCCACCAAGGGTCAGATCGACGACCTCATGCACGAGATCAAGCTGCGTACCGAGCGCGACGAGCGGGTGCTGGTCACCACGCTGACCAAGAAGATGGCCGAGGACCTGTCGGACTACCTCCTGGAGAACGGCATCCGGGTGCGCTACCTGCACTCCGAGGTCGACACGCTGCGCCGCGTGGAGCTGCTGCGGGAGCTGCGCAAGGGCGACTACGACGTGCTGGTCGGCATCAACCTGCTCCGGGAGGGTCTCGACCTGCCGGAGGTGTCGCTGGTCGCCATCCTCGACGCCGACAAGGAGGGCTTCCTGCGCAGCGGCCGGTCGTTGATCCAGACCATCGGCCGGGCGGCGCGGAACGTCTCCGGTCAGGTGCACATGTACGCCGACAAGATCACTCCGTCGATGGCCGAGGCGATCGGGGAGACCAACCGGCGGCGGGACAAGCAGATCGCGCACAACGAGGCGCACGGCATCAGTCCCGAGCCGCTGCGCAAGAAGATCCACGACATCCTCGACGACATCTACCGCGAGGCGGAGGACACCGAGAACAGCCGCGTCGGCGGGGCCGTACGGCAGCTCTCCCGGGGCAAGGCGCCGGTCAAGGAGACCCGCAGCCGCAGCCGGACCGGCGGCGCCGGGCCCGCGCGGGAGGGGATGGCCCGGGCCGAGCTGGCCCAGCTCATCCAGGAGCTCAACGACCAGATGCTGGCCGCGGCCCGGGAGCTCCAGTTCGAGCTGGCGGCCCGGATCCGCGACGAGGTGGCCGACCTCAAGAAGGAGCTGCGGGGCATGGACGCGGCCGGCGTGAAGTGAGCGGCCCGGTCCCGCGCCCACCTGGGCGGCGGTGGCTGGCCGCTCCGGGCGGCGACCGGGCGACTGATTGCAGTACGCGAGCAACCTATTGCGCTCAGTGATCGTCCTGCGTACTCTCCCTCGATGGGGAGGCTGGGGATGCCGTTGCCAACGAGTCCGGTCATTCGTCGCGCCCGGCTGGGCGCCGAGCTGCGTCAGCTGCGACGACGGGAGGCGCTGACCCTGGAGCAGGTCTGTGACCGGCTGGGTTGGGCCTCCACCTCGAAGCTGTCCCGCATCGAGCTGGGCCAGAGCCGGCCGGACCTGGCCGACGTGCTCGACCT
The DNA here is from genome assembly GCF_003664255.1 of Micromonospora sp. M71_S20. Lineage (NCBI taxonomy): Bacteria > Bacillati > Actinomycetota > Actinomycetes > Micromonosporales > Micromonosporaceae > Micromonospora > Micromonospora sp. M71_S20. Next base: position 622,727 of record NZ_RCCV01000003.1, read on the forward strand.
GCTCGACGTCTACGAGGTGCCGCCGCCGCAGCGCGACGCGCTCATCGTCATCGCCCGCGACGCCGCCACCAGCCGGGGCTGGTGGAAGGCGCTGGGAGAGATGGGCGAGCGGCAGCGCACCTACGCCGAGTTGGAGGCCGGGGCGGCGAGCATCGTGGACTGGCAGCCCGCCGTCGTGCCGGGGCTGCTCCAGACCCCGGCGTACGCCCGGCTGCGGATCGCCGCCGGCCGGCTGCTCGACCCGGCCCTCGACGTGGAGGCCGACGTGCGCGCCCGGGGGCTGCGGCACGAGGTGTTGCGGCGGACGGACCCGCCCCGTTACACGGCGCTGCTCGCCGAGGCGGTCTGCGAGGCCGGCGACACCCCGCCGCAGGTGTGGCGGGAGCAGTTGCGTCACCTGGTCGAGCTGGCGGCCCTGCCGCACGTGACGATCCGGCTGCTGCCCCGGGGCGTCGCGGCGCGGGGCGGGGCGCAGCCGCTCACGCCGTACTCCTGCTACTCGTTCCCCGACCCGGCCGACCCGCGCACGGTGATGCTGGAGGCGCTCACCACCGACGTGCGGCTGGTGACGCTCGCTGACGTCGACCGCTACGAGCAGCTCACCGGCTGGCTGCTGGACGCGGCCCTCGGCCCGGAGGAGACGGTCGCGGCGCTGAGCCGGCTCGCCGCCGACTGAGCCCGGCTCACAGGTGGCGGCGGAACCCGCCCTCCGAGTCGATCACCTGGCCGGTGATCCAGTCGGCGTCGGACGAGCAGAGGAACCGCACCAGCCGGGCGGCGTCCTGCGGCGTGCCCCAGCGTCCGCTCGGAAAGAGCTTCGCGACCTCGGCGTACGCCTCTGGCGAGGCGTATCCGGTGTCCGTCGGGCCCGGGTGGACGCAGTTGACGGTGATGCCCCGCGGCATCAGCAGCGGGGAGAGCTGGAAGGTCGCGTTCTCCACCGCCGCCTTGCTGACCGCGTAGGCGAGGGTCTGCGGCATCGGGCCGAGGCGCTGGCCGGTGGAGAAGAGCACCAGCCGGCCACCCGATCCGGCGGTGAACGCCTCGGCGAACGCTTCGGCGAGCAGCAGCGTGGCCCGCACGTTGACCAGCAGGTGCCGGTCGATCTCGGCCGGATCCAGCGTGCCGAACGGCGTGTCGGTGCAGTAGGCGTGCACGGCGACCACCGCGTCGAGCCGGCCGTGCCGGCGTAGCGCCTCGGCGACCAGGCCGGCGGGCGCGGCCGGGTCGAGCAGGTCGGCTCGGACGTGTCCGGCGTCGCCCAGCTCGCCCAGCAGGGCCGGCACGCCCTCGGGATCGCCACCGTAGGGCTGGGCGTCGTCGAACTCCGGCAGGCCGGTGAGCAGCAGCCGCCAGCCGTCCGCGGCGAGTGTGCGGGCGACTGCCGCGCCGATGCCGATCCGACGACTCACGCCCGTCACGAGGGCCACCCGCTGCGTCATGGTGGCCAGTCAACCGGCGTCGGCGACCGGGGGCCAGCGGATATTTCCGCGCGGCAACCGGGCCCGGCGCCCCCGAGCCCGTCGGGACCGGCGGCCGTCGCGTGCACGGCGCACCCTAGGGCAGGGGTACGACAGCTCAGGCCGGCACGTCCACGAAGTGCTCGACCAGCGGCGGGTTGGCGAAGTGCGGGCCGATCAGCGCCCGCCACTGCGCGAAGCGCTCGGTGGCGCGGAAGTTGTCGGTGTGCGCCTCGACCGAGTCCCACTCGACCAGCAGCACGAACCGGCTCGGGGACTCGACGCCCCGGGTCATCCGCACGGAGCGGCAGCCGGGCGTGCCGGCGAGCACCGGATGCCCCTTGGCGTACGCGGCGGCGAACTCGTCCTCGTGTCCCGGCAGTACGTCGATGAGCGCGACCTCAAGCACCATGCCCGGAAGCCTTTCACGCCGCCGTGCGGGCCGGACGCCGCGGGGGCCTGTTCCCGCAGGCCGGGCGGATCTAGGGTGGGCGCGCGGAAAAGGGGGAGGCGAATGATCGACTGGCTGACCGGCACGGCGTTCACCGTGGCGGGCACCGGCACCACCTGGGCGGAGCTGCTGGGCTTCGCCACCGGGGTGCTCAACGTCTGGCTGGTGGCCCGGCAGCGGATCGCCAACTGGCCGGTCGGCATCGCCAACGTGCTGCTGCTGATGCTGCTGTTCTGGACGGCCGGCCTCTACGCCGACGCCGGCCTCCAGATCGTCTACGTCGGCCTGGGCCTGTACGGCTGGTGGGCGTGGCTGTGCGGCGGCGAGCGGCGCACCCGGCTCACGGTCGGCCGGACGGGTCGCCGGGAGTGGTGGGCGCTGGCGGCGACGGGCGTGGTGCTGACCGGTGGGCTCTGGGCGCTGCTGGACCGGGCCACCGACTCCACCGTGCCGCTGCCGGACGCGCTGACCACCGCGCTGTCGCTGCTGGCGACGTACGGGCAGACCCGCAAGCGGGTGGAGAGCTGGTGGCTGTGGATCGCCGCCGACCTGGTCTACATCCCGCTGTACGCCTACAAGGGCCTGTACCTCACCGCGGCCCTCTACGTGATCTTCCTCGGGCTCTGCGTGCTCGGGCTGCGCGAGTGGCGGGCGGACCTGCGGCGCGGCGCCGCCCCGACCCCGGTGCCCCCGGGCCCGGCGCCGGCGGCGGCGTGACCGGGGCGGCGGGCCTCGGCGGCGGGCCGGCCGCGCCGGAGTTCCGGCACGCGATGGTGGTGGGCAAGTTCTATCCGCCGCACGCGGGCCACCACGCGCTGATCGAGGCCGCCGCCGCCCGCTGCGCGGCCGTCACCGTGGTGGTGGCACCGTCCCGCCGGGAGTCGATACCGCTCGCGCTGCGGCTCGACTGGCTGCGCGAGGTGCACGCGGCCACCCCGTGGGTCCGCTTCGTCGGCCGCTACGACGACCACCCGGTGGACTACGCCGACCCGGCGGTCTGGGACCTGCACTGCGCGGTCTTCCGGGAGGCGCTGGGCGGGGCGCCGGTGGACGCCGTCTTCTCCTCCGAGACGTACGGCGAGGAACTGGCCCGGCGGTTCGACGCGGTGTCGGTCTGCGTGGACCCGGGGCGGCGCGGCGTGCCCGTGTCGGGGACGGCGGTGCGCGCGGACCCGGCGGGCCACTGGGACCGGCTCAGCGCGCCGGTGCGGGCGTGGTTCGTCCGGCGGGTGGTGGTCCTCGGCGCGGAGTCGACCGGCACCACCACGATGGCCGCCGCCCTCGCCGCGCACTACGGCACCCGCTGGGCCCCGGAGTACGGCCGGGAGCTGACCGCGCGGAAGCTGGCCCGGTTGCGCGGGCGGGACCCGGCGGCCACGGTCTTCGACGTGGCCTGGGACCGCGACGACTTCGCCGAGGTGGTCCGGGAGCAGCAGGCGGCGGAGGACGCCGCGGCGAGGTCGTGCGGCCCGCTGCTGTTCTGCGACACGGACGCGCGGGCCACCGCCGTCTGGGAGGGGCGGTACCTGGGGTCGACGTCGGCGCGGGTGCGCGCGGCGGCCCGGCGTCCCGCGCTGTACCTGCTGACCGACCACGTCGGGGTGCCCTTCGACGACGACGGGCTGCGCGACGGCGAGCACCTGCGGGCGTGGATGACGGGGCGGTTCCGGGCGGAACTGGCCGGCTGCGGGGTGCCGGTGGTCGAGCTGACCGGCCCGCACCGGCGGCGACTGGCTCTCGCGGTGGCCGCCTGCGACGCTCTGCTCGCGGCCGGCTGGCCGCTGGCCGACCCGCTGGTCGCCGCCGACCAGGAGCACCTAGCCTCCTAGGATGCCGTACGGGCGGTGTGGCCTGTCTCGATGTGACCCGCCGGCCGGCATCGATGCGTCGGGGTGTGAAAGGACACTCACGACCCGGGATGCGGCCACTGGCGGCGGTGGGCAAGAATGACGGGCGAGGAGGGGAGTATTCCCCCGCGACGGAGTCGTCAGCACGGTCGAGCGCCGATCCTGGATGCGCGACCCGGCCCGTCGGTCGCCGCCCCCTCGGGGACGGTGCCGGAAGAGACCTCCGACAGTCACCAGAGTCAGCGCCGCCGGCACACCGCGTCCACCGAGGGCGTACGGTGTGCCCGTCGTTGCGTGTCTGCCGGAGGAATGAACCTTGGACGTGTCCGGACTGGTCTGGGCGGGGACGCTCGTCGCCCTGACCGGGATCCTGCTCGTGGATCTGCTGATCGTCGGTCGGCGACCGCACGAGCCCAGCGTGCGTGAGTCGAGCCTCTGGGTCGGCTTCTACGTCGCCCTGGCCCTGATCTTCGGCGCCGGCCTCTGGTTGACCTCCGGGGCCAGCGCGGCCGGGCAGTTCTACACCGGCTGGCTGACGGAATACAGCCTCTCGGTCGACAACCTGTTCGTCTTCGTGATCATCATGGCCCGCTTCGGCGTGCCCCGGCAGTACCAGCAGAAGGTGCTGCTCATCGGCATCGTGCTGGCGCTGGTCATGCGGGGCGGTTTCATCGCGGCCGGCGCGGCGCTGATCTCCCAGTTCTCCTTCGTGTTCTACATCTTCGGCGCGTTCCTGATCTACACGGCGATCAACCTCGCCCGGCAGGGCGAGCCCGACGAGGACGAGTTCTCCGAGAACCTGCTGATCCGGTGGAGCCGCAAGGCGCTGCCGATCTCCCGGGACTACGACGGCGCCAAGCTGACCACCCACACGATGAAGGGCAAGCGGATCTTCACCCCGATGCTGATCGTCATGATCGCCATCGGCACCACCGACCTGATCTTCGCGCTCGACTCGATTCCGGCGATCTTCGGCATCACCCAGGAGCCGTACCTGGTCTTCACCGCCAACGTCTTCGCGCTGATGGGCCTGCGGCAGCTCTACTTCCTGCTCGGTGGCCTGCTCAACCGCCTGATCTACCTCAGCTACGGCCTGGCCGTGGTGCTCGGCTTCATCGGCGTCAAGCTGGTGCTGGAGGCCCTCGCGGACAACAAGCTGCCGTTCATCAACGGCGGCGAGCACGTCTCCTGGGCCCCGCACATCCCGATCTGGCTCTCACTGACGATCATCCTCGGCACCCTCGCGGTGGCCACCGTGGCCAGCCTGGTCAAGTCCTCCCGCGACCGGCGGCGGGTGCTGATCGACGCCCGCCACTGAGGCGTACGCGACGCGACGAGAGGGGCGCCCCCGACCGGGGGCGCCCCTCTCGTGCCATACGCGGGTCAGACGCGGTGCGCGCCGACCAGGGTGGCGGTGCGCTCGTCGGGCAGCCGCTCCTCCAGCACCCGGCGCCGCAGGTAGCAGGCGTGCAGCATCCGCCGGTCGTCGCCGGGGCGCGGGTCGGCGGTGACGATCCCGATGTGGTGGATCCGGCGTCCGGGCCGGGCGAAGAAGTAGAGGTCGCCGGGGCGTTCCGCGCCCAGCGGCACCGGCGTGGTCACCGTCGCCTGGTCGCTGGCGTCGCGCGGCAGCAGCACGCCGAGCCGCCGCCAGGCCAGGTGGACCAGGCCGGAGCAGTCGATGCCGTGCGCCGACACCCCGCCCCAGATGTAGACGACGTCGACCAGGCGCTGCGCGACGGCCAGCACCTCGTCGGCCGACGGGGGAGTCGTGGGCATCGGCACCGCGTCGGCGCCGGGCAGCCAGAGCGGCGCGGAGTGGCCCGGCGCGTGCACCGGCTGCCAGCCGTCGACCGCCGGCCCGGCCGGGATCAGCCGGGTGCCCAGGATCACCCCGGGAAGCACCTCGGCGCCGTCCGGCGCGTCGCGCAGCGCGGTGACGGTGGCGTCGACCACGAGCGGGTCGGCGTCGGCGGTGCCGGCGACCGGGGCGAGCTGCTCGGTGGGCAGCCAGCCGGGGTAGCCGCGCGGGTGCAGCCGGGGAGCCGGCTGCTCGACCGCCACCACGTGGGCCCAGCCGTCCGGGCGCAGCTCGGTGACCAGCACCCGCTCGCCGAGCAGCAGCTGGCTCAGCACACAGTCGCCGACCTGCTGGTCGGTGTCCATGCCGGAGATCCAGGCGGCGATGTCGGTACGCGCGGCCAGGGCGGGGCCGTCGACGGGGCGTACCGCCTCGGGGCAGCTCCAGAGGGTCGCGACCGCGACCCGGACCACGGCCTCCCGGCCCGGTTGCAGCTCCACGTCCACCCCCAGCTCGCGCCGATCGTTCCCGCGACCATATGAAAGTTTTCGACAAGCATCAACCAGTAGTCTGCATCTTTGCTTCAGTCACGGAGCTGATGCCGAGCCCCGGCGCGTCCGGCAGCACGACGGTCGCGCCGTCGTACCGCAGGCCGCCGCGCACCGGCGACCAGGCCAGCCACCAGGCGGCGTCCAGGTCGGCCACGGCGGTGGTGCCGTAGGCGCCGACCAGGCTCGCGGCGGCGCCGATGCCCACCTGGCTCTCCATCATCGAGCCGACGACGGTGCCGAGGCCGTGCGCGGCGGCGAGGTCGAGCAGCGTCCGGGCCGGATGCAGGCCGCCGCACTTGGCGAGCTTGACGTTGACCATGTCGGCGGCCCGGCGGCGGATCACCTCGACCAGGTCGCGGACGCCGAAGACCGACTCGTCGGCGAGGATCGGCACGTCCACCCGGTCGCTGACCCAGGCCAGCCCGTCCAGGTCCCAGCGGGCGACCGGCTGCTCGACCAGTTCCACGTCGAGCCCGGCGTCCTCGACGCCACGGATCACCCGGACCGCCTCGCGCGGGGTCCAGCCCTGGTTGGCATCCAGCCGGATGCGGACCCCGTCGCCGACGGCGGACCGCACCGCGCGGACCCGCTCCAGGTCGCCGGCGGCGTCGGTGCCCACCTTCAGCTTGAGCACGCCGAAGCCCTCCGCCCGCCGCTGCCGGGCCGCCGCCGCCAGGTCCACCGCGTCGCCCGCGGCGAGCGTGACGTCCGTGGGCACCCGCAGGGCGGTGCCCCCGAGCAGGCGCACCAGCGGTACGCCGAGCCGCCGCGCGGCCAGGTCGTGCAGCGCGACGTCGACGGCCGCCTTGGCCGCCTCGTTGCCGACGACCGCCCGTTGCACCTCGGTGCAGCGGGCCACCAGGTCGTCGGCGTCGCGGCCGGTGAGCGCCGGGCCGAGCAGCTCGCGGACGCACGCCTCGGAACCGGCGACCGACGCCCCGGTCACCTGCCACACCTGCGGTGCCTCGCCGAAGCCGGACCGGCCGTCGGCATCGACCACCTCCACCACCAGGGTCTCCACGGTGGTGGTGCGGCGCAGCGCGGTGACGAACGGCGTGTGCAAGGGGGCGGAGAGCCGGTGGGTGCGTACCGCGGCGATCGTCATGTGCGGCACCCTATACGGGCACGGGCAGGCGAAGGGGAGGCCGGCATGAGCGGACGAAGCGAGCGGATCACCGGGTGCGGGGCGGTGCTGCCGCAGGGCGGCACGGAGCGCAGCGGAGCGCCGGCATGAGCGGGCGAAGCGAGCAGGGCTGGGAACTGGTGGGCGCGCCGAACGCGCGGGACCTCGGCGGCCTCGTCGGCGCCGACGGCCGGAGGGTGCGTCCCGGGGTGCTGATCCGCACCCCGGCGCTGGGGCGGCTGACCGACGAGGACCTGCCGGTGCTGGCCAAGCTGGGCCCGGCCTGCGTGGTCGACCTGCGGGACCACTCGGAGACGGCGGTCGCCCCGCCGGACCGGCTCACCGGGGAGCCGCGGGTGGTGCACCTGCCGGTGCACGACGCGGAGCACCCCGTCTTCACGTACGTCTCGGCGGTGCTGCTCGGGCACGACCTGGGTGCGTACGAGGCCCTGGCGGAGCAGGGCACTCCGGCGGCGATGGCGGCGATCTACCGCTGGTTCGTCAGCGGCGAGTCGGCGCGGGCGAACTTCGGCGCGGCGGTGCGGCTGGCGGCCCGGGCGGAGAACCTGCCGCTGGTCTACCACTGCTCGGCGGGGAAGGACCGCACGGGCTGGTTGACGGTGTTGCTGCTCAGCGCGCTCGGCGTGGACGAGGCGGCGATCCGGGCGGACTACCTGGCGAACAACCGGCTGTCCGAGAGCCTGCGGGAGGTCCTGCTGGAGGCGATGCGCCGGCGGATGCCAGGGCTGGACGTCGAGGCGGTGCGCCCGGTGCTGGAGGTGCGCGAGGAGTACCTGGACGCCGCGTACGCGGAGGTGCGTCGGGTGCACGGGTCGTTCGGGGCGTACCTGCGCGACGGGCTCGGGGTGACCGACGACGTGCTGGCGGCGCTGCGGGGGCAGCTGCTGGAGTGAGGCGTCAGGGGCGCAGGTCGCGGCGGGCGTCCCAGGCGGCGGCGGACACCCGCGCGATCAGCCGGCAGGCGTCGTCCTCCTCGCCGCCGGGGCCGCCGTCGGCGAGGTCGGTGGTGGTGCAGACGACGACGGCGTACGGCGGCGCGTCGTCGGGGAAGACCACCCCGGCGCCGTGCCGCACGCCGCGCACCCAGCCGTTCTTGTGCGCGATGCGGGTGCCCTCGGGCAGTCCGGCGGCCAGGTCCTCGCGGTGTTCCTGGGCGAACAGCACGTCGAGCATGGCGGCGCAGCCGGCCGGCGAGGCCAGCGGGCCCGGGGTGCCCGCGCCGGCGGCCAGCGCGCCGAGCAACGCGGCCAGGTCGGCGGCGGTGACGAGGTTGGTGACGCCCGCCTCGCGGGCCGCGAAGTCCTCGATGCCCCGGCCGGTGACGCTGTGCCGGGCCCCGGCGAGGTCCCACACCCGTGCCACCGCCGGCAGTCCGACGTGGCCGATGACCAGGTTGGTGGCGAGGTTGCTGGAGCGGACGATCATCCGGTGGGCGAGCCAGCGCAGCGGCGCGCCGCCGCCGAGCCGCTCCCAGACGGCCTCGTCGTTGTCGTAGTGCCGCGCGCAGGAGAACCGGGGCGCGCCGGGCAGCGCGGAGTCGAACTCGTTGCGCACCGGAACCGGCGCGTCCAGGTCGAGGGTGCCGGCCTCGGCGGCGCGGTGCAGCGCGACGAGCACCGCCGCCTTCATGGTGCTGGCCGCGTAGTGGGTCGCGTCGGCGTGCCGGGTCCAGGTGGGGGAGGCGCCGACCCGCCCCACGTACGCCGACACGGTGCCGGGCACCCCGTCCAGATGGGCGTCGAGCTCGTCCCAGGTCATGCGGCTGACCGTAACGGATCGCCGACGGGGCGGCGGGCCGGGGCGATCGGTCGTACGGTGCGGGGATGACGGTTGCCGCCTACGACGCGCACGCCGACTGGTACGAGGCGTTCGCCACCGACACGTCCAGCGACTACATGACCCGGGTCCGCGCCCGGCTTGGCGACCTGCTCGGCCGCGGCCCCGGCCGCTGCCTCGACCTGTGCTGCGGCACCGGGCTCCAGGCGGCGGAGCTGCGCCGGCTGGGCTGGGACCCGGTGGGGGTCGACCTGTCCGCCGGGCAGTTGCGGCACGCCCGGCCGCGCCTGCCGGTGGCCCGCGCCGACGCGGCGGCGCTGCCGGTGGCCGACGCCTCGGTGCCCGCGGTGGCGTGCGTGCTGGCCCACACCGACGTGCCCGACTACGCGGCGGTGATCGCCGAGGCCGCGCGGGTGCTCGCGCCGGGCGGGCGGTTCGTCCACGTGGGAGTGCACCCGTGCTTCATCGGGGCGTTCGCCGACCGCTCCGACCCGCGGCGGATCGTGATCGACGGGGGCTACGCCGAGCGGGAGCGCAGCTTCCGGGCGTGGGCGCCGCACGGGGTTCGGGTGCGCGTCGGCGCGTGGCACGTGCCGCTGGCCGATCTGCTCAACGCGGTCACCGATGCCGGCCTGACCCTGGTCCGCACGGCCGAGGCCGGGTCCGGTCCGGTGCCCGACCTGTTCGCCCTCCTCGCCACCCGCCCCGCCTGACCGCTGTCGCGGGGCCGGAAACGGGCGGAGCCCGGACCGCGCGGGGCGGTCCGGGCTCCGGGGCGGCTGCGGTCGTACGTCAGCCGGCGTGCTTGCGACGGGCGGCGGCCCGCCCGCGGAGCTGCTGGTCGAGCACCACCTTGCGGATCCGGATGGCGGCCGGGGTCACCTCGACACACTCGTCCTCGCGGCAGAACTCGAGGGCCTGCTCCAGCGACAGCTTGCGCGGCGGGATCAGCTTCTCGGTCTCGTCGGAGGTCGACGCGCGCATGTTGGTGAGCTTCTTCTCCTTGGTGATGTTGACGTCCATGTCGTCGGAGCGCGAGTTCTCGCCGACGATCATGCCCTCGTACACCTCGGTGGTCGGCTCGACGAAGAGCTGGCCGCGCTCCTGAAGGTTGATCATCGCGAACGACGTCACGGCGCCGGCCCGGTCGGCGACCAGGGAGCCGTTGTTGCGGGTGCGCAGCTCGCCGAACCACGGCTCGTACGACTCGAAGACGTGGTGCAGGATGCCGGTGCCCCGGGTGTCGGTGAGGAACTCGGTGCGGAAGCCGATCAGGCCCCGGGCCGGGACCAGCCACTCCATCCGGATCCAGCCGGTGCCGTGGTTGACCAGCTGCTCCATCCGGCCCTTGCGGGTCGCCAGCAGCTGGGTGATCGCGCCCAGGTACTCCTCGGGGGCGTCGATGGTGAGCCGCTCGACCGGCTCGCAGGTCTTGCCGTCGATCTCCTTGGTGACGACCTGCGGCTTGCCGACGGTCAGCTCGAAGGACTCACGGCGCATCTGCTCGACCAGGATGGCCAGCGCCAGCTCGCCGCGGCCCTGCACCTCCCACGCGTCGGGGCGCTCGGTGGGCAGCACCCGCAGCGACACGTTGCCGACCAGCTCCTTGTCGAGCCGGTCCTTGACCATCCGGGCGGTGACCTTGGCGCCCTTGACCCGGCCGACCAGCGGCGAGGTGTTGGTGCCGATGGTCATCGAGATGGCCGGCTCGTCGACGGTGATCAGCGGCAGCGGGCGCGGGTCCTCCGCGTCGGCGAGGGTCTCACCGATCATGATCTCGGGGATGCCGGCGACGGCGATGATGTCGCCCGGGCCGGCCGAGTCGGCCGGCTTGCGCTCCAGGCCCTCGGTCATCAGCAGCTCGGAGATGCGGACCCGCTGGGTGCTGCCGTCGGTGCGGCACCAGGCCACCGTCTGGCCCTTGCTGATGGTGCCCTGCCGCACCCGGCACAGCGCCAGCCGGCCGAGGAACGGGGAGGCGTCGAGGTTGGTGACGTGCGCCTGCAGTGGCGCCTCCGGGTCGTACGCGGGCGGCGGGATGGTGTCCAGCAGGGTGCGGAACAACGGCTCCAGGCTGGTGCTGTCGTCGGGAACCGCGCCGTCGGCGGGCTGGGTCAGCGAGGCGATGCCGTCGCGGGCGCAGGCGTAGACGATCGGGAAGTCGATCTGCTCCTCGTCGGCGTCCAGGTCGAGGAAGAGCTCGTAGGTGTCGTCCACGACCTCCTTGATCCGGGCGTCGGGGCGGTCGACCTTGTTGATCACCAGGATGATCGGCATGCGCGCCTTGAGCGCCTTGCGGAGCACGAACCGGGTCTGCGGCAGGGGGCCCTCGCTGGCGTCCACCAGCAGTACCACCCCGTCGACCATGGTCAGGCCGCGCTCGACCTCACCGCCGAAGTCGGCGTGGCCGGGGGTGTCGATGATGTTGATGGTCACCGGGTCGGAGCCGTCGGCCGGCAGGTACCGCACGCCGGTGTTCTTGGCCAGGATGGTGATGCCCTTTTCCCGTTCGAGGTCCATCGAGTCCATGACCCGTTCGGTTACCTCGCCGCGGGCGCCGTAGGCGCCGGCCTGCCGCAACATGGCGTCGACCAGGGTCGTCTTGCCGTGGTCGACGTGGGCGATGATGGCGACGTTGCGGAGGTCGGTGCGAAGCTGCATACCCTCCATACTCCTGTCTGCGGTTGCCGGGGCACGCGTCGGGGTCTACCCGCGAATGACCCGGATCTCTGCCGAAACTGATGTTCCGACCGTTTCAGCGCCTGGCATGCTGACCCCCGTGGGAATGGGGGCCCGATGCACGACCTGCTGACCTCGCTGCAGGGCCTGCCGCCCCTGCTGATCTATGTGATCGCCGCGATTGTCGTCGCGGGGGAGACCGCCGTGATCTTCGGTCTGCTGGTGCCGGGCGAGGCGACCCTGTTGCTGGTCGGCTTCCTAGCGTACGCGGGGACGCTGCGGCTCGTACCGGCGCTGCTGGTGATGATCCTTGCAGCAGTGATCGGCGACACACTGGCGTACCGGGCGGGCCGGCGGCACGGGCCCCGGCTGCGCGCCGGCCGGCTGGGCGCGCGGGTGGGTCACGAGCGGTGGAGCCGGGCGGACGCGATGCTCGGCCGGCTGGGCGGGCGCGGGGTGCTCACCGCCCGCTGGGTGGCCTTCGCCCGCACCCTGGTGCCCCGGCTGGCCGGGGCGGCCGGGATGCCGTACCGGCGGTTCGCGCCGTGGAACCTGGCCGGGGTGGTGACCTGGGTGGGCGGCTCGGTGCTCGTGGGCAACCTGGCCGGCGAGTCGTACGAGACGGTCTCCCGGCTGCTCGGGCGCGCCACCGGCGCGGTGCTGGTGCTGGTGGCCGCGCTGGTGGCGGTGGTGCTGGCGGGGCGGTGGCTGGGCCGCAACCCGGATCCGGCGCGGGCGCTGGCGTCGCGGGCGGCGGGGCTGCGGCCGGTGCGTTGGCTCAGCGGCCGGTACGGGGTGCTGTTCTTCCTGCTCGCCATGCACGTCGGGCCGGCCTGGACGCTGCTGATCAACCTGGTCGCGGGCCTGCTGCTGCTCTTCCTGGCCGGGCTCGCCATCGCCTGGGTGCTCGGGGCGGTGGTCCGGCACAGTGGCCTGGCGGTGCTCGACGGCGCGATCGCCGACTGGTTCGCCGACCGGCGTACGCCCGGGGCGGTCGACGTCACGCTCGCGGTGGTCTCGGTGCTGCGCGGCTCGACCCTGATCGTGCTGGTGGCCGTCGTCGCGGCGGTGCTGGCCTGGCGGCACCGGCCCTGGCGGGCGGACCTGCTCAGCGTGGTCGGCACGGTCGGGGCGTTCGTGCCGCTGGTGGTGCTGGCCGTGGTGGTCGACCTGGCCGGGCCGACGGCGGGCGGGCCGGACGGCCGGGACGCCGCCCTGTTCCCGACGCAGAACGCCGTGGTGGCGGCCAGCCTCTGCACCCTGGCCTGGCTGCTGTCCCGGCGGGCGCGCTGGCCGGTGGCGGTGGCCGCCTGGACGGCCGCGGCGGCCGGGGTGGTCGGCATCGTCGGCGCCCGCCTCTACCTGGGGCTGAGCACCGCCAGCGGCAGCGCCACGGCGGTGCTGCTCGGGGTGGCCTGGACGGCGTTGTTCGTGGTCGCCTGGGCCACCCGCGACAGGGCGGTGGGCGACGACCCGGCGGAACCGGCGCCGGTGGCGCTGCGCGCGGACGCCTGAGGCAGGACAGCACGGTGTTCGATGTGAAGCTCGTCGATCCGGAGAACGTGGCCGGTGTCGGCCCGGATGCCCAGCAGCGAAACGTCCCGAACGGGCTCTGGTGCAGGATGCGTGACTGATCAGCGCTGGCTGGCGTTCGTCCCCCGGCTGTCGGGGGCGTCGGTGGTGTCAGGCGGCGTAGTGTTCGGCCAGGCCGGCCAGGATGGTGCGGGTCCGGTGCAGAGAGTTGATCTGGTCCTCGACCCGGCTGAGCTCAGAGCGCAACCGTTCGGCCAGCCAGGGCGTGCGGATCGCCTCCTCGGTGATGCACGGCAACACGTCGCGGATGGTGCTGCTGGACAGGCCGGCGGCGAGCAGGGACTGGATGAGCGTGACGCGCTCGACCGCCGACTCGGGATAGTGCCGTTGCCCGCCGGCGCTGCGCTCGCTGGCGAGTAGCCCCTGTTCCTCGTAGTAGCGAAGCGATCGGGCGCTCGCGCCGGTCGCCGTGGCCAGGTCGCCGATGCGCATCGGTGTCTCCCTCGTCACAGGACTTGCCCTTGACGTCAATGTCAGGTTTTAGCGTACCGGCATGACCACGACGACGACCCCACTGGGTTCCCTGCTCGAACCGACAACGCTTGCCGGCCTGCCGCTGAACAGCCGCTTCGTAATGGCGCCGATGACCCGGTTCCGATCGCCCGGCGGTGTGCCGACACCCGAGGTCGCTGCCTACTATCGGCGCCGGGCCGACAACGGCATCGGTCTGGTCATCAGCGAGGGGGTGCTCGTCGGGCATCCCAGCGCCGGGCACGAGACGAGCGTGCCGCGGATGACCGCCGGAGCGGCGGAGGAAGGCTGGCGGCGGGTGACCGACGAGGTGCACGCCGTCGGCGGCCGGATCGCCGCGCAACTGTGGCATCTCGGCAGCGCACGCGAACCGGTGGACGGGATCGCGGCGTGGACCCCGTCGGGCGTGCCCGGCGACAGCCACGCTATGACCCTCGCCGACGTCGACGTGCTTCTCGCCGCGTACGCCGACGCCGCCGGTGTGGCGGTACGGGCCGGTTTCGACGCCGTGGAGATTCACGCCGCGCACGGCTACCTGCTCGACGAGTTCCTCTGGCCGTACACCAATCGCCGCGCCGACCGTTTCGGCGGGTCACCCGCCGGGCGTTCCGCGTTCCCGGCGGAGGTGATCCGGGCGGTCCGCACGGCGGTCCCCGCCGAGATGCCGGTCATCGTGCGGTTCTCCCAGTTCAAGGAGCGGGACTACGCCGCCCGGATCGCAGAGTCACCCGCCGAGCTGGCGGTGATCCTCAACGCCTTCGCCGCGGCCGGCGCCGACGTGCTGCACGCTTCCCAGCGCAACTTCGCCGACCCGGCGTTCCCCGGCTCGCCGCGCAATCTGGCCGGCTGGGCCAAGCACCTCACCGGCCTGCCCTCCATCACCGTCGGCTCGATCGGCCTGACCCGTGACTTCCTCGGCTCCCGCGCTCTACGCGACCTGCTCCACCGGCTCGACGCCGGCGAATTCGACCTCGTCGCTCTCGGACGCATCCTGCTCGGCAACCCGGCGTGGGTGACCCTCGCCGCAGCCGGCCGACTCGACGAGATCCACAACTACCGCAAGGCCGACGAGGACACCTACTTCTAGTACTCCAGCCGGAACCTGCCTGACCTGGAGTTTCGGCAGCTCATGGGCGCGATGGAGACCCCCGCCGACAACATGCTGGAGCCACGAACAGATCGTGGACGAGCCGTTACGGGCCGTCCAGGTGCTCCCGCTCAGTACGGCCTCGGCGTGGACCGTCCCGCTGCCACAACCGGGCGGCGTGGTCGGAGTGCCTCCACTGCCGACCTGAATCATCTGCCACTGCTGGTTCGCACCGTCGAGATCGGCGTACTGACTGTGCGGGCTCCGTCGGCGGTGTTCCACTCCCAGAGGTCGACGACCTCGCCGCTGTGACGAGCCCTGGAGCCGACCCGGGACGCCGGCGTGCCGGTACGACGGCAGACGAGGGCCGTGGCGTCGCCGCCACGGCCCCCGTCGCCTCCGAGGGGCCGATCAGTCCCGGGAGGTGACCGATTCGCGTCCGGCTTCGTCCTCGTCCCCGGCGGGCTCGCGCGTGACCCGTCCCGGCCACCAAAAGCGGTCGCCGAGCGTGAACGCCAGCGCCGGCACCAGGACCGTGCGCACGAGCAGGGTGTCCAGCAGGACGCCGATGCAGACGATGATCCCGATCTGGGTCAGCAGGATCAGCGGCAGGACGCCGAGGACCGCGAAGACCGCGGCGAGCAGGATGCCGGCGCTGGTGATGACGCCGCCGGTGACCCGCAGTGCCGAGAGCATGCCGGCGCGGGTGCCGCTGCGCCGGGCGTCCTCGCGGGCCCGGGTGACGAGGAAGATGTTGTAGTCCACGCCGAGCGCCACCAGGAACACGAAGGCCAACAGCAGGACGCCGCTGTCGAGCGCCGGCATGTCCAGCACGTGGTCGAAGAGCAGCCACGACGCGCCGATGCTGGCGAAGAACGACGCGATCACGGTGAGCACCAGCAGCAGCGGGGCGACCAAGCCGCGCAGGAGCAGCACCAGCACCGCGCCGACGAGCAGCAGGATGATCGGCAGGATCAGCCGCAGGTCCCTGCCGTTGGCCTCGTTCTCGTCGTAGGTGGCGGCCACGGCGCCGCCGACCACCGCGCCGTCGAACGCGGGTGCGCCCTCGACGGCGGGCGGGGCGGAGCCGGGGACCGCCGCGACCGCGTCGCGCAGCGCCTCGACGGCCCGGTTCGCGGCCTCGGTGCCGGGCTCGGCCTCCAGTACGACGTCGACCTGGGCGACCTGGGCGCCCGCCTCGCCGGGACGCGCGGAGGCGACGCCGGGGATCCCGGCGGCGGTGTCCGTGACGGCCCGCACCGCCGAGGGGGTGGTGAGCACGGCGACCGGCTGGGTCGTGCCGGCGGGGAAGGACCGCGCGAGGGTCTCCGCGCCGGCGACCGCCTCCGGCTTGACCCGGAACTGCTCGGTCTCCGACAGGCCGGTGCGGATGCCGAGCCCGCCGAGGGCGAGCCCGGCCAGCAGCAGCGTCGCGAGCAGCGCGACCGGCGCGGGACGGCGCTCGACGGCGGCGCCGAGCCGGCCCCACAGCCGGCCCTCGCGGATCTCTCCGCCGACCCGGGGCACGAACGGCCAGAACAGGCCGCGCCCGAAGATCACCAGGACCGCCGGGAGGACGAACAGCGCCGAGAGCATGGCGAGGACGACGCCCGTGGCGCAGGCCACGGCGAGGGCGCGGTTGAGCTCCTGCTCCGACAGCAGCAGGGTGAGCACGCCGAGGACGACGGTGGAGCCGCTGGCGAGGATGGGCTCGGCGACCCGCCGCTGCGCGGCGCGCATCGCCACGAAGCGGTCCTCCTCGCGGCGCAGTTCCTCGCGGTAGCGGGCGATGAGCAGCAGCGCGTAGTTGGTGGCGGCGCCGAAGACGAGGACGCTGGCGATGCCGGTGACGGCGCCGCCGGGCAGGTTGATGCCGAAGGCCGGGACGACCGTGTCGAGGGCGCGCAGCGTGAGCTGTTCCGTCGCCGCGACGACGACGAGCGGCACGATCCACAGGAACGGGCTGCGGTAGGTGACGAGCAGCAGCAGCGCCACGACGCCGGCGGTGACGGCGAGCAGCGTGGTGTCGGCGCCGTCGAAGACCTTCGTCAGGTCGGTGGCGAACGCGGGCCCGCCGGTGACCTCCACGTTAAGGCCGGCCGGCACGTCGTCCAAGGATTCGCGCAGCTCGTCGATCCGGCCCGCGGTCTCCTCCTGCCCGCCGGCGGTGGACAGCGGCACGGCGACGAGCGCGACGGTGCCGTCGGGGGAGACCTGCGGCGGGCTGACGCGACCGCCGACGGCGAACCGGCCGAGGTCATTGGACTGGCCGGTGAGGGCCGCGCGGTCGGCCTCGGTCAGGGCCGCGCGGTCGGCGCGGCTGACGACGACGATCGCCGGCTGGACGTCGCGGGAGGGCAGCTGGTCCTGGAGGCGCTCCACCTGGGTCGACTGCCACTCCACGGACAGGCCGGTGGAGGAGACGGGCGCGGGGTTGTCGGGCTTGGGCAGCGCGAAGACGGCCGCCCCGAAGACGATCGCGGCGACCACGGTGAGCCACGCGGCGAGCCGTCCGCGCGCCACGCGGGTGAACACTGACATCGGATGCCCTCACGGTCTCTCGGCGGATTTGCTTCGACGGTCGAGACCTCGCGAACGACGCAAAGGACCGACGATCGAGTATCTTGATAAACGAGATTATCGACTGCTGAGTTATGCTGCAACCGGAACGCGAGAGCAGGAGGCGGCGACCGACGTGGCAGGTCACGGCATGTACCGGCGGCGCGACACGCGCCGCGAGCGGCTGGTCGCCGAGATCGGGACCGAGCTGCGGCGCTACTCGGTCGACGCGCAACACATCGGGCACGCCTTCGCCGGCCTGCACGGGCTCAACGCCACCGACCTGCAGGCGCTGATCGCGGTGATGGACGCCGAGCTGGTCGGCCGGCCGATCACCCCCGGCCGCCTCGGCGAGCAGCTCAATCTGTCGTCCGGCTCGGTCACCGCCCTGATCGACCGGCTCGAACGCGCCGGGCACATCCGCCGCGACCGCGACACCGCCGACCGGCGCAAGGTCTTCCTGCACTACGCCGAGCGGGGCGCCGCGCTGGCCATGGAGTTCTTCCGGCCCCTGGGCCGGCGCACCGACGACGTGATGGCCGGCTTCAGCGACGACGAGCTGGAGGTGGTGCACCGGTTCATGACCGCGATGACCGCCTCGATGGGGGAACACCGCGACGCGGTGCGCGCCGCCCGCGACGAGCCGGCCCGACGCGCGAACGGCTGACGTCGTGCTCGACCGGCTGGCAGCCCGCCTCGCCACCGCCGCGCTGCGGTTGCCGCCCGCGCGTACCCGCCGGGTCACCCTCACCCGGGGCATCGAGGTGCGAACCCGCGACGGCGTGCCGCTGCGCACCGACCACTACGCCCCGGCCCTGCCCGGCGCGCCGACGGTGCTGATCCGCACCCCGTACGGGCGGGGCGGACCCGTGCGGCTGCTCGGTCGGCTCGTCGCCGAACGCGGCTTCCACGTGGTGATCCAGTCCTGCCGCGGCACGTTCGGCTCCGGTGGCACCTTCGCCCCGCTGGTGCACGAGCGCGAGGACGGCCTCGACACCCTCGACTGGCTGCGCCGCCAGCCCTGGTGGTCCGGCGCGTTCGGCATGTTCGGCGCCAGCTACCAGGGCTTCGTGCAGTGGGCCCTGGCCGCCGACGCGGGGGAGGAGTTGCGGGCGATGGTCGCGGTGGTGACCGCCTCGGGCACCCGCGACTCGACGTACGCCGGGGAGTCCTTTGCTCTGGACACCGTGCTCACCTGGGCCGAACTGCTCCAGGCGCAGACCGTGCCGTGGCTGGCCCGGCAGTGGGAACTCAAGCGCGGCCAGCCCCGGCTGGTCGCGGCGCTGGCCCACCTGCCGCTGGCCGAGGCGGACCGGGTGGCCACCGGCGTGACCGTGCCGTTCTTCCAGGAGTGGCTGCGCCACCACACTCCGGACGCCGACTACTGGCGTACGCGCGTCTTCGGCGACCGGATCGCCGAGGTCCACGCGCCGGTGGTG
Source organism: Micromonospora sp. M71_S20 (assembly GCF_003664255.1). NCBI lineage: Bacteria > Bacillati > Actinomycetota > Actinomycetes > Micromonosporales > Micromonosporaceae > Micromonospora > Micromonospora sp. M71_S20. The sequence continues at coordinate 641,585 of NZ_RCCV01000003.1, forward strand.
ATGGTGAGCGGCTGGCACGACATCTTCCTGCCGGCCCAACTGCGCGACTTCGCGGCGCTGCGCGCGGCCGGCGCCCGTCCCCGGCTGACCGTCGGACCGTGGACCCACGGCAGCCCCGGGCTCCTCCTCGCCGCGCTGCGCGACGGGCTGGACCACCTCGACGCCCACCTCGCCGGGCGGCGCCCGCAGGCGTCGTCGGTCGGTGCCGGTGCGGCGGCCCCCGTGCGGGTGCACGTCGGCGGTGCCGGTGGCGGCTGGCGGGACCTGCCCGACTGGCCGCCCCCGGCGGTGCCGACCCCGTGGCACCTGCACCCGGCGGGCGGGCTGAGCACCGCCGCGCCGGTCCCGTCGGCGCCGGACGGCTTCCACTACGACCCGGCCGACCCGACGCCCTCGCTCGGCGGGCCGCTGCTGGTCGCCCAGCGGGCCGGGCCGGTGGACAATCGCCCGGTCGAGGCCCGGCCCGACGTGCTCACCTTCACCAGCGCCCCGCTCGACGCGCCCGTGGAGGTGATCGGTCCGGTACGCGCCGAGATCCACCTGCGCAGCGAGCTGTCCCACCTGGACGTCTTCGTGCGGCTGTGCGACGTGGACCGGCGCGGCCGGTCCTGGAACGTCTGCGACGGCCTGGTCCGGGTCACGCCAGACCGGTTCCCCGCCGACGCGGCCGGCGTGGTACGCGTGCCGGTGGAGCTCTGGCCCGCGGCGCACCGGTTCGCGCCGGGGCACCGGCTGCGGGTACAGGTCTCCGGCGGCGCCCATCCCCGCTACGCGCGCAACCCCGGCACCGGCGAGCCCCTCGGCACGGCAGTGACCCTACGTGCCGGATGGCGGGAGATCCTGCACGATCCACAGTGTCCGTCCGCTGTGGTCCTACCGATCATGCCGCCGGTGTCACAGGTTTCTCCCAGCTGAAAAAACCTGCTCTGAGCTGGGCATTCATCAATCGATGGGGCTATGGTTGGGCCACTGCCCGACGCTGTGCACCACTCGGTCGGGCCTGCCTGTGGGGCTCTCACGCCGCCTACGCGGTGTCACTGTCGTGCCCGGCCCCGACCATCCGCAAGGGGGAACCCCATGACGCGGGCACCGCAAAACCTGTTGGCCGTCCGCCGCCTGCTGCTGGAGCATCTCAACCGCGATCCCGACAGATCCCGTGACCAGGACCTCGAACCCGCCGAGGTCGGCATCGTCGGCGACCCCGCCCACCGGGGCGGCTACCACTGCGGCTCCGACCGGGTCGTGACGCGGGACTACTCCGTCGTCGAGTCCTCCCGGGACTCGTCCGGCCTCACTCTCGACGCGTCCGCGCTCGACGTCGGCTCCTTCCGGGTCAGCGTCGGCGGGCGGACCCACGATCTGCGGAGCTTCTCGACCTGGTGCGTCGAGCAGTGCGCCGCGGACAGCGCGGACAGCCGCGACATCCGGGAGATCATCTACTCCCCGGACGGCAAGGTCGTCCGACGGTGGGACCGCCTGCGCAAACGAACGAGCGGTGACAACTCCCACCTGTGGCACACCCACTTCAGTTTCTTTCGCGACTCGACCAAGGCCAACCGTGACCAGACCCCGCTGTTCCGCCGCTACCTGACCGCCATCGGGCTTATCGCCCCACCCGAAGAGGAGCCCACCATGGAGCAGACCGACCAACTCGCGTACAAAACCGACGTCTCCACCCGTACCGTCGGTCAGGTCCTCGCCGACCTGTCGAACCTGCGCAACTGGCTGATCTCGCCCGTCGGAACGACGGGCCTGGTGAGCCCGCCGATGGAACAGTCGCCGCTGATGCTCATGCTGGCGATGGCGCGCGGCTACCCGGCGCTGGTCGCCCAGGTCAAGGCCCTCTCCGAGGGTGACTTCAGCGACGAGCAGGCGATCATCAGCGGTGTGCTCGCCGGTCTCTCGCCGGAACAGATCGCGGAGGCGATCCCGCCCACCATCGCCCAGCAGGTCACCGACGAACTGGCCCGCCGCCTGGCGGCCTGACCCCGCCGCGTCCGCCGCGCCGGCCCGCGCCCACGCCCGGCGGACCGACGCCGGCACCGCCCGGCCCACCACCGCGAGTTCGTCGAGGTCCACCCCGGCGAACGCGCCCAAGCCGGACGGCCGGCCGCGACCGGGATTCGGCAACGGCAGTTGCGAAACAGCTGTTGCGCAACTGCCGTTGCCGATGTCAGGCTGGCGGCATGACGAAACCCGACGTACGCCACGTGACCGACTCGCGGGTGCTCGCCGCGCTGTCTCACCCGCTGCGCCGCCGGCTGATGGACGTGCTCAAGGTGCACGGTCCGTCCACCGTCGGCCTGCTCGCCGAGCGGACCGGTCAGGCGCCGGCGAACGTCAGCCACCACCTCAAGGTGCTGGCCGGCGCCGAGCTGGTCGAGGAGGCGCCCGAGCTGGCCCGCGACCGGCGGGAACGCTGGTGGCGCCTGGTCACCCGGGGTGTCCGCTGGTCCCAGTCGGACTTCGACGCCGATCCCGCCGCCCGGGCCGTCGCCGACGCCGCCACCTCGCTCAACCTGGACCGGCACGTCGCCCTCGCCCGCGCGTGGCACGCCACCGACGAGGCCAGCCAGGCCGCCTGGCCGGAGGGGCCGTTCTCCACGGACCGCTGGCTGCACCTGACCGACGCCGAACTCGCCCGACTGGCCGGCGAGCTGAACGAGGTGCTCACCCGGTGGGGCGAGCGGGACGTGCCCGACGACGGGCAGAAACGCGAGCCGGTCTTCCTCTTCGCCTACGGGATCCCGGCCACGCCGTGACGCCGCCCGCCGACGCCACCCCGCCGACCCGTACCGCCGACGCCACGGCCGCCCCGACGGCGGGCGCCCGCCGTCCGGGCGCCGACCCGGCGGTACGGCCCGCCGACCGGCCGGCGGCAGCGGCGCCCCGGGGCGGGCTGCTGCGGCACCGGGACTTCCGGCTGCTCTGGGCCGGGCAGACCGCCAGCGCCGTCGGCAGCAACGTCACCGCCGTGGCGCTGCCCCTGGTCGCGGTGACCGTGCTCGACGCCAGCACCTTCGGCGTCGCGGTGCTCACCGCCGCCGCCTGGCTGCCGTGGCTGCTCGTCGGCCTGCCGGCCGGCGCCTGGGTGGACCGGTTGCCGCGCCGGCCGGTGATGATCGCCTGTGACCTGGTCTCGGCGCTGCTGTTCCTCAGCGTCCCCGCCGCCGCCGTGCTCGGCGTGCTGACCCTGACGCAGCTGCTGGTGGTGGCGTTGGGCGCCGGCCTGGCCCGGGTCTTCTTCGAGACGGCCGACCAGGTCTATCTGCCCGTGCTGCTGCGCCCCGGGCAGGTGCCGGAGGGCAACGCCAAGCTCCAGGCCACCCAGACCGCGAGCTACGTGCTCGGCCCCGGTCTCGCCGGCGTGGTCGCACAGGCCGCCGGCGCCGTCACCGCGCTGGTGCTCGACGCGCTGAGCTTCCTGTTCTCCGCCGCCTGCCTGCTGCGCATCCGCACCGTCGAACGGCGTCCCGAGCGCGTCGGGCCCTCGCGGTCGCTGCGCCGGGAGATCGGCGAGGGGATCCGGTTCGTCGCCCGGGACCCGTATCTGCGGGTGCTCACCGCCTTCGGGGCGGCCAGCAACGTCGGCCTGGTCGGCTACCAGGCGGTCCTGGTGGTCTTCCTGGTCCGGGAGGCGCGACTCGCACCGGCCCCGGTGGGCCTGCTGGTCGCGGCGATGAGTCTCGGCGGCATCGTCGGCGCGCTGTCGGCGACCCTGCTCGGCCGTCGGCTCGGCACCGCCCGGGCCATGCTCCTGGCGGCGGCGTTCACCGGGCCACCGGCGTTGCTGATCCCGCTCGCCGGACCCGGCGGCCGACTCGCCCTGCCGGCGATCGGCGGAATGCTGGTCAGCCTCGGGGTGGCGGTGGGCAACGTGCTCAAGGGCAGCTTCCGGCAGACCTACACGCCGCACCACCTGCTGGGCCGCGTCACGGTGAGCATGCAGATGCTCAACTACGGCACGATCCCGCTGGCCGCGGTGCTGGCCGGGGCGGTCGGCGCGGCCCACGGGGCCGGCACCGCGATCGCGGTGATGACGGGCTGGCTCGCGCTCACCCCGGCGATTCTGCTGATCGGGCCGCTACGGCGGCGACGGGACCTGCCCGCCGCGCCGAAGCGGCCCTGAAAACGCGCTGCGGCGGCGGCCGTCAGTTGGCCGCCGCCACCGGCACGGGATCTACAGCGGACGGACGTTGTCCGCCTGCGGACCCTTCTGACCCTGGGTCACCTCGAACTCGACCTTCTGGCCCTCGTTCAGCTCCCGGTAACCGCTCGACGCGATGGCCGAGTAGTGGACGAACACGTCCGGCCCTCCGCCATCCTGCTCGATGAAGCCGAAGCCCTTTTCCGAGTTGAACCACTTAACCGTGCCGGTTGCCATGCATCTCTCCCTGTTCCAAAGCGGGTGAACCTCGGTCGTCGACCGAATGATCGCCCGGTGCCACCCCGAGAGTAACCGGCCGAACCCCGATCCGCTGGCCGAACTCTCGGCGCGGCGACGCGAAAGCCGGGCGGTGCGAGGTCGGCTGGGGCATGCTTGCCCCGATGAGAGGTGCCACAGCCGACGCGCTGACCGAGATCGAGCGGGAGATCGACGCTCCCGGCGGCGGGCTGGACCGGCTCCGGCTGGTGCGGATCCCGTTCGTCCCCGAGGTCCGGCTTTACCTGGCCGAGGACGCCATCGTGTGGTGGGCCCGGATGGAGGCGCAGGCCGGGCACGCCCTGCCCGCGCCGTACTGGGCCTCGGTCTGGGCCGGTGGACAGGCCCTCGCGCGCCACCTGCTCGACCACCCCGACCTCGCGGCCGGCCGCCGGGTGCTCGACCTCGCCGCCGGGTCCGGCCTGGTGGCGATCGCCGCCGCGCTCGCCGGCGCCGAGCGCGTGGTCGCCAACGACATCGACCCGTACGCGGTCGCGGCGGTCACCGTCAACGCCCGGGCCAACGATGTGACGGTCGCAACCACCGGCGGCGATCTGCTCGACTCCGACCTCGACGGGGTGGACCTGCTGGTGGCCGGGGACGTGCTCTACGACGCGACGATGGCGGCGCGGGTGCTGCCCTTCCTGCGACGGGCCGCCGCCGCGGGCGCCGACGTGCTGGTGGGCGATCCCGGGCGGGGCCACCTGCCGCCGGGCGTGCTGGCGACGGTGGCCAGCTACCCCGTGCCGACCACCGAGCCCGCCGTCGACTCGACCGTGCGCCGGGTGCAGGTGCTGCGCCCCCGGTGACCCACGGGCTCTCAGGGTCGACCCCGAGCCCGATACCAGGGGGCGGTGGGGGATCGGACCCGATGTCCCGGGTGGCCGGGCGGCCATAGCGTACGGGCATGGCGGATTGGCTGACCCAGCTCGGAGAGCTCCCCACCACCCTGCTCATGGGGGTGCTCGGGGTGGTGATGCTCTTCGACGCCGTACCGCTGCTCGGGGTGCTGGTCCCCGGCGACGTGGCGATCCTGGCCGCGATGGGGGTCGGCGGCCCGACCACCGGGGCCGCCACCTTCGCCGTCGTGGTGGCCGGCTGCCTCGCCGGCTGGTCGCTGAGCTTCCTCGCCGGCCGCCGGTACGGCGAACGCCTGCGGCGCAGCCGCCTCGGCGACTGGATCGGCGAGGCGCGCTGGGCGGCGGCGGAGGGGATCCTCCAGCGCGGCGGCGGCCGGATGGTGCTGGTCGCGCCCTTCCTGCCGGTGTTCAACGCGCTGCTGCCGCTGGCGGCGGGCGGGCTGCGGATGTCGTACCCGCGCTTCCTCGGCTGCGCGACGCTCGGCGCGGCGGCCTGGGCCGGTCTCTACCTGGCGCTGGGCACCGCGTCGCGGTCGCTCGCCGGGCTGCTGCCGGGGGAGTCCAGTCCGATGCTGGTCACCATGGCGGTCGGCCTGCTGCTGGCGGGCGCGGTGGCGATGGGCACGCGGCGCCGGCTGCGCGCGGTCACCGGGGCCTGACCCCGCGCCGGACGGGGGAGCGGGGGACCGACGGGGGGAGCGGGGCCGGGCGCGGATCGCGCCCGGCCCCGCTGAGGTTCACCAGCCGCGGGCGCGCCACTGGGGCAGCGCGGGACGTTCCGCGCCGAGCGTGCTGTCCTTGCCGTGACCCGGGTAGAACCAGGTCTCGTCGGGCAGCCGGTCGAAGAGCTTGTGCTCGACGTCGTCGATGAGCGCGGAGAACCGCTCCGGATCCTTGTCGGTGTTGCCGACCCCGCCCGGGAAGAGGCTGTCGCCGGTGAACAGGTGCGGCGACCCCGCCGGGTCACGGTAGAGCAGCGCGATCGAGCCGGGGGTGTGGCCCTTGACGTGGATCACCTCCAGCGCGCACTCGCCCACCGGCACGCTGTCGCCGTCGGCGAGCGTCTCGGCCTCGATCGGCAGCCCGGCCGCGTCGTCGGCGTGCACCAGCGGGCGGGCGCCGGTCTTGGCGACCACCTCCTCCAGCGCCACCCAGTGGTCCATGTGCTGGTGGGTGGTGACCACCGTGGCCAGCCCCGCGTCGCCCACCAGCTCGAGCAGCCGCGGCGCCTCGTTGGCGGCGTCGATCAGCACCTGCTCGCCGGTGGCCCGGCAGCGCAGCAGGTAGGCGTTGTTGTCCATCGGGCCCACCGACACCTTCGTGATGGTGAGCCCGTCGAGCTCGCGTACGGCCGGCGCGCCGCCGGGCGTGACGTCTCCGCTGTAGGTCATGAGGTCGTCTATATCCATTCCGGTGGTTGCGGCAGGGGGCCGTCGGGGGTGACGGTCAGCACGGTGCCCGGGCTGCGGCCGATCAGCCAGGCGGCGAGTTCGGGGGCGGCGCCGGTGACCGTGGGCGCGGCGCTCCGGTCGCCGACAACCAGCTCGTGCCGGCTGCCGTCGAAGCGCAGCACCATCGGCGGCACGTCGGCGCGGTCGGCGAGGTCGCCGACCACCTCGTGCAGCAGCCGGTGGCCGAACGCCTCGGGCCAGTCGGCCGGCCGGTAGTCGGCGTCGAGGTCCACGTGGTGCACCTCGATCTCGCGCAGCCGGCCCCAGACCAGCATGGCCGCCGGCCAGGGCCCGCGCCGCGTCTGGACGGTGGCCGCCCACGCCTCGACCGGCATCGCGGCGACCGCCTCGGCGAACCGGTCGGCCGAGCGGCGCAGGTCGTCCAGGTGGGTGGCGGGCGGGCGGGCGGCGCCCGCGTCGATGTCGGCGTCCCGGGCCGCCGCGGAGGCGTACATCGGGATCGGCTCGCCGGTGCGGGCCGCGGTGAGCAGGTTGACGAAGCCGTCGGCGTTGCGGGCCAGATGAGCCAGGACGTGCCCCCGGCTCCAGGCGGGCAGCAGCGAGGCGGCGGCGAGGCCCGTGTCGTCGAGGGTGGCCGCGGTCCGCAGCAGACGGTCCGTGGCCGCGTCCACCTCGCCCGTCAGCAGAAGCGGATCCATGGTCACCCACCGACCCTATCCGCCGGGGGACCCCGCGTCGCCGGGGAAATCGCTTTCGGCGCGTCGCGGCGCGTCCTACCGTCGGCGGGGAACGCGGCACCGGACGGCGGGGGAGGTGGTGACCATGCCGGTAGCAGCACGCGTGCGTCAACCACTGCGACACCGATGAGGATGCCATGACCATCGATCTGACCGCCCTCGGCTGGGATGCCGAGCGGGCGGCACACGTACCGCGACGCGGCGGGCACCGACCGGGCCGGGTGGCCCGGGTGGACCGCGGCGTCTGCACCGTGCTCTGCGCGGACGGCCCGGTCCGCGCCACCCTGGGCGGGGCGGTCCTGGCCGCCGCCGCCCGCGACCTGACCCGCCTGCCCTGCGCGGGCGACTGGGTGCTGCTGGGCACCTGGCCCGACCGCAACGTCACCGTGGAGGCGGTGCTGCCGAGGCGCACCGCCCTCGTCCGGCGGACCGCCGGCAAGGACGCCAGCGGCCAGGTGCTGGCCGCCAACCTCGACGCCGCCGCCGTGGTGGAGCCGGTGCACCCCGAACCGGACGTCGGCCGGATCGAACGGCTGCTCTCCCTGGCGCACGAGTCCGGCGCCCGGCCGTTGGTCGTGCTCACCAAGGCCGACCTGGCGGCCGACCCGCAGGCCGTCGCGCGCCAGCTCGCCGGGATCGCCCCGGGGGTGCCGGTGCTGGCCGTCAGCGCCGAGCACGGCAACGGGCTCGACCCGCTGCGCGCCGAGGTGGCGCCCGGCCGCACGCTCGGCCTGCTCGGCCCGTCCGGCGCGGGCAAGTCGAGCCTGGTCAACGCGCTGGCCGGGGCGGCGCTGATGCCGACGCAGGCGATCCGGCGCGTCGACGGCAAGGGCCGGCACACCACCACCTGGCGGGCACTGCTCCCGGTGCCCGGCGGCGGCGCCGTGCTGGACACCCCGGGGGTACGGGCGGTCGGCCTGCTCGACGGCTCGGCGGGGCTGGACCGGGCGTTCGCGGACATCGCCGAGCTGGCCACCGGCTGCCGGTACGCCGACTGCGGGCACGACGGGGAGCCGGCCTGCGCGGTGCGCGAGGCGCTGGAGACCGGCGAGCTGCCGGCGCGGCGCTGGGAGAGCTGGCGGCGGTTGCAGCGGGAGGTGGCGTACGAGAGCCGGCGGCGGGAGACGCGGCTGGCCGCGGAGCGGCGCGGCGGCTGGCGCTCCGGGCGGCGGCGGGCCGCCCGCCCCTGACGGGCGTACGCGCGGGCGGGGGCCGGTCGACGACCGGCCCCCGCCCGTCTCTTCGGGGACGGCGGAGCGCTTCCTCGGTCACGGCGGACCGTTCCCTCGGGGCGCGGCGGGCCGGTTCCTCGTCACGGCGGACCGGGCTGAGCTGGGGGAATGTGCCGGCGAGGGAAGTTGTCGTACCTCGGGGCTAGAGTTGCCGAGGCGCCTTTCTGCGCGCCCACAACCACTCAGACAACCGCTCAAACCAGCCTTGGAGCGGACAATTCCTCCTCATCTTCTTCACCCGGGAGTACACGGACAGTGGCCGACCGACTGATCATCCGTGGCGCGCGCGAGCACAACCTGCGTGACGTCAGTCTCGACCTGCCCCGGGACGCCCTAATCGTGTTCACGGGGCTCTCCGGGTCGGGCAAGTCGAGCCTGGCCTTCGACACGATCTTCGCCGAGGGGCAGCGTCGCTACGTGGAGTCGCTGTCGTCGTACGCACGGCAGTTCCTCGGCCAGATGGACAAGCCGGACGTCGACTTCATCGAGGGCCTGAGCCCGGCGGTCTCCATCGACCAGAAGTCCACCTCGCGCAACCCGCGCTCGACGGTGGGCACCATCACCGAGGTCTACGACTACCTCCGGCTGCTCTTCGCCCGCATCGGCGAGCCACACTGCCCGGTCTGCGGCGAGCGGATCTCCCGGCAGACCCCTCAGCAGATCGTCGACCGGGTCCTCGCGATGGCCGAGGGCACCAAGTTCATGGTGCTCTCGCCCGTGGTGCGCGGCCGCAAGGGCGAGTACGTGGACCTCTTCGCCGAACTCCAGGCCAAGGGCTACGCCCGGGCCCGGGTCGACGGCGTGGTGCACCCGCTGACCGAGCCGCCGAAGCTGAAGAAGCAGGAGAAGCACACCATCGAGGTGGTGATCGACCGCCTCACGGTCAAGCCGAGCGCCAAGCAGCGGCTGACCGACTCGGTCGAGGCCGCCCTGGGCCTGTCCAACGGCCTGGTCCTGCTCGACTTCGTCGACCTGCCCGAGGACGATCCGGAACGCGAGCGGCGCTACTCCGAGCACCTGGCCTGCCCCAACGACCACCCGCTGGCGATCGAGGACCTGGAGCCCCGGGTCTTCTCCTTCAACGCGCCCTACGGCGCCTGCCCCGAGTGCACCGGCCTCGGCACCAAGAAGGAGGTCGACCCGGAGCTGGTCGTCCCCGACCCGGAGCGCACCCTGCGCGAGGGCGCGGTCCAGCCCTGGTCGACCGGGCACAACCTGGAATACTTCCTGCGCCTGCTGGAGGCCCTCGGCGCGGCCGAGCACTTCGACGTCGACACGCCGTGGCGGGCCCTGCCGTCGCGGGCGCAGAAGACGATCCTGCACGGCTCCGACGACCAGGTGCACGTGCGCTACCGCAACAAGTTCGGCCGCGAGCGCTCCTACTACACCGGCTTCGAGGGCGTGGTGCAGTGGATCGAGCGCCGGCACACCGACACCGAGTCGGAGTGGTCGCGGGAGAAGTACGAGGGCTACATGCGCGACGTGCCCTGCGCGGCCTGCGGGGGCGCCCGGCTCAAGCCCGAGGTGCTCGCGGTCACCCTGGCCGGCAAGAGCATCGCCGAGGTCTGCAACCTCTCCGTCGGCGAGGCCGCCGACCTGCTCGCCGGCATCGAGCTGACCGACCGGCAGAAGATGATCGCCGAGCGGGTGCTCAAGGAGATCAACGCCCGGCTGAAGTTCCTGCTCGACGTCGGTCTCGACTACCTGTCCCTGGACCGCCCGGCCGGCACCCTCTCCGGCGGCGAGGCGCAGCGCATCCGGCTGGCCACCCAGATCGGCTCCGGCCTGGTCGGGGTGCTCTACGTCCTCGACGAGCCGTCGATCGGGCTGCACCAGCGCGACAACCACCGGCTGATCGAGACCCTGGTCCGGCTGCGTGGCCTGGGCAACACGCTGATCGTCGTCGAGCACGACGAGGACACGATCCGCACCGCCGACTGGATCGTCGACATCGGCCCGGGCGCGGGCGAGCACGGCGGCAAGATCGTGCACAGCGGCTCCGTGCCGGCGCTGCTGGAGAACCCGGAGTCGGTGACCGGGGCCTACCTGTCGGGCCGCCGGTCGATCCCGACGCCGCAGGGGCGCCGTCCGCAGACCCCGGAGCGGGAGCTGGTGGTGCACGGCGCGCGCGAGCACAACCTGCGCAACCTGACCGTCTCGTTCCCGCTCGGCCAGCTCATCGCCGTCACCGGGGTCAGCGGCTCCGGCAAGTCGACGCTGGTCAACGACATCCTCTACGCGGTGCTGGCCAACCAGATCAACGGGGCCCGGCTGGTCCCCGGCCGGCACACCCGGGTCTCCGGGCTGGAGCACGTCGACAAGGTGGTCGGCGTCGACCAGTCGCCGATCGGCCGCACGCCGCGGTCCAACCCGGCCACCTACACCGGGGTCTGGGACCACGTCCGCAAGCTCTTCGCCGAGACCACCGAGGCCAAGGTCCGGGGGTACGGCCCCGGCCGGTTCTCGTTCAACGTCAAGGGTGGCCGCTGCGAGGCGTGCTCCGGCGACGGCACCATCAAGATCGAGATGAACTTCCTGCCCGACGTGTACGTCCCGTGCGAGGTCTGCAAGGGCGCCCGCTACAACCGGGAGACCCTGGAAGTGCACTACAAGGGCAAGACCGTCTCCGACGTGCTGGAGATGCCGATCGAGGAGGCGGCCGAGTTCTTCTCCGCCATCCCGGCCATCCACCGGCACCTCAAGACGCTGGTCGACGTCGGCCTCGGCTACGTCCGGCTCGGCCAGCCCGCGCCCACGCTCTCCGGCGGCGAGGCCCAGCGGGTCAAGCTCGCCTCCGAGTTGCAGAAGCGCTCGACCGGGCGGACGGTCTACGTCCTCGACGAGCCGACCACCGGCCTGCACTTCGAGGACATCCGCAAGCTGCTGATGGTGCTCGAAGGGCTGGTCGACAAGGGCAACACGGTGATCACCATCGAGCACAACCTCGACGTGATCAAGACAGCCGACTGGCTGATCGACATGGGCCCCGAGGGCGGCCACCGGGGCGGCACGGTGCTCGCCACCGGCACCCCCGAGGAGGTCGCCGAGGTGCCCGGCAGCCACACCGGCCACTTCCTGCGGCAGGCGCTCAGGCTCGACGGCGAGGCGAAGGGCGCGGCGGCGGCCACCTCCCGGGCGGCCAAGGCCAACGGCACCAAGCCCCGCGCCCGCAAGGTGCCGGCCGGGGCGCGCTGACGGCGCGCCTCCCGACCGCCGGTACGGACCGTTGGGGCCGTTCGGGCGGGCCCCACGCCCGCCGGGACGGCCCCACGGTCGCCGATCAGGTGAACCGTCGGGCAGAGTGATCCGTGTACCCGAGTGTGGCCGCGGATCATGACCAGGCGGCGGCAGCCGAGAGAAGGGCGAGGCATGAGTGACGATCAGGGGCTGACCGGGCCGGCGACGCGGACGCGACGCGCCCTCCTCACGGGCGCGGGCGCGGTCGGCGCGGCGGTGGTCCTGGCCGCCTGCGGCAGCGACGACTCCGGCGACGGGGCGGCCCCGACCAGCGGCGGCCCGCCGGTGCCCAGCACCGGTGACGCCGGCGGCGGCGACCGCGAGGGCGCGCAGTCGCTGGCCCGTACGGCCGACATCCCGGTCGGCGGCGGCACCGTCTATCCCGCCCAGGGCGTGGTGATCACCCAGCCGCGCGAGGGCGAGTTCAAGGGGTTCGACTCGATCTGCACCCACCAGGGCTGCCCGGTGACGAACGTCGACGGCGGCACCATCAACTGCACCTGCCACTTCAGCAAGTTCTCGATCGAGGACGGCTCGGTAAAGGGCGGCCCGGCCACCAAGCCGCTCCCGCCGAAGAACGTCAAGGTCACCGGCGATCAGATCTCGCTGGCCTGACCGGCCCGGCGGGGCCGGCGGCCCGGCGGGGCCGGCGGCCCGACCCGGGCCGCCGGCCCCGCTCAGTCCGCGACGGCGCCCACGTCGACCGCCGGCCGCTCGCCCGTCGGCGGCGGCTCCCGCAGCGCGGCCGACGGCAGGCTCCGCTCCAACAGCAGGATGCCGGCGACGCCGACGGCGTTGAGCAGCGCCAGCGCCAGCCAGGGCGCGGCGGTGTCGACCTCGTACAGGGTGCCGAAGAAGGCCGGCGCGACCATCGAGGCGATGGCGAAGGAGTACTGGAAGGCCGCGAGGTAGCGGCCCCGGGCGGCGACCGGGGCGGCGGCCGCGGCCAGCGCGGCGGAGGCCGGCGCGTGCACCAGTTCCGCGACGGTGAACAGCAGCGTCGCCGCGACCAGCAGCGCGGCCACCACGTTGAGGTGCCCCGGGCCGAGGGTCGCCATGGCGAGGCCCCAGACCGTCCACAGGGCGGCGGCCAGCGCGACCGCACGGGTGCGGCGGTGGTGCGGCAGGCGGGCGCCGACGGGCGCGGACAGCAGTGCGACGAGGAACGCGTTGCCGGCCAGGACGGCGGAGGTCAGCCACGCCGGGCCCCGCAAATCCGTGAGCATCATCGTGGGCAGGGCCAGGCCGAGCATCATGCTGCTCAGCGCGAAGACCGTGTTCAGGCCGATGAGGGCGAGGAACGGGCGGTCCCGGACCAGCGCGGCGTACCCGCCCCGCCCGGATCCCGCCGGGCGGTCGGTGGCCGGCGGGATCCGCACGCAGACGGCGATGAGCACCGCGGCGAGGGCGAAGCAGGCCGCCGCCGCGTAGGCCACCGCGCGGTAGGTGGCGGCCCGCCCGTCGGCCACCACCACGCCCGTGGTCAGGCCCCCCACCGCCAGCCCGGCGGTACGGGCGCCGTTGCTGACCGCGTACCAGGTGTCCCGGGCCCAGCCGCCCGGGCTGCCGTCGGCGTAGTCGGCGACCGCCGTGAAGACGGCGGACCAGAAGAACCGCACGCCGACGGCGACCAGCGCCGCCGCCACGAAGACGCCGACCGGCCCTCCCACCCATGCGTACGCCAGATAGCCGGCGGCCTGGAGCAGTTGGGAGGCGACGACCACCGGCAGCGCCCCGAACCGGTCCGCCAGCGATCCCGCCCACAGCGGCACCGGCAGGGTGAGCACGGTCGCCGCGCTGAGCAGCACCCCGAGCAGCGCCAGGGGCACGTCGGTGAGCCGCAGGAAGTACACCAGCGACAGGGGCAGGAACAGCCCGTTGCCGACCGAGTCGACGGTGAGCGCCGCCACGAGGACGGCACCCCCTCGGCTGCGTCCCGCGGGGTTCGCGCCCATGTCCCCGTGCTCCCCTCGCGTCGCCTCCGCCAGGGGGCGGATGTTAGCTGGGAGCGTTTCCGGCGGCACCGCAATTTCGGGCCGCCGGGGGGTTCGCCCCCGGCCTGGGGCGGCCGGCATGACCGGGGCGTGGCACGGCCGGCGGCGGGCAGCCGGGGACGCGCCGTCGCGGGAGCTGTCGGGGGCGCGGACTACGCTTGCTGCCGTGGCTGACCCCTCGACCTACCGTCCCGCGCCCGGCACCATCCCGGAGTCACCGGGGGTCTACCGGTTCCGCGACGGCACCGGCCGGGTGATCTACGTCGGCAAGGCGAAGAACCTGCGCAGCCGGCTCAACTCCTACTTCGCCGACCTGTGGGGCCTGCACCAACGCACCCAGCAGATGGTCACCACCGCCGAGTCGGTGGACTGGGTCACCGTCGGCACCGAGGTCGAGGCGCTCCAGCTCGAATACACCTGGATCAAGCAGTACGACCCGCGTTTCAACGTCCGCTACCGCGACGACAAGTCCTACCCCTACCTCGCGGTCACCCTGGACGAGGAGTTCCCCCGGTTGCAGGTGATGCGGGGTGCCAAGCGCAAGGGGGTGCGCTACTTCGGGCCCTACTCGCACGCCTGGGCGATCCGCGAGACGCTCGACCTGCTGCTGCGGGTCTTCCCGGCGCGCACCTGCTCGGCCGGGGTGTTCAAGCGCGCCGGCCAGGTGGGCCGCCCCTGCCTGCTGGGTTACATCGGCAAGTGCTCGGCCCCCTGCGTCGGCAGCGTCACCCCCGAGCGGCATCGGGAGATCGTCGACGGTTTCTGCGACTTCATGGGCGGCCGCACCGACACGATGGTGCGCCGGCTCGAACGGGAGATGACCGATGCCAGCGAGCAGTTGGAGTTCGAGCGGGCCGCCCGGTTGCGTGACGACGTGGCCGCGCTGCGCCGGGCGATGGAGAAGCAGACCGTCGTGCTCGGCGACGGCACCGACGCCGACGTGGTCGCGTTCGCCGACGACCCCCTCGAAGCGGCCGTCCAGGTCTTCCACGTGCGCGACGGCCGGGTCCGTGGTCAGCGCGGCTGGGTGGTGGAGAAGACCGAGGAGCTGAGCACGGGCGACCTGGTGCACCACTTCTGCACCCAGGTCTACGGCGGCGAGCAGGGCGAGGCCGACGTGCCCCGCGAGCTGCTCGTGCCGGCGCTGCCCGCCGACGCCGACGCGCTGGCCGACTGGCTCTCCGGTCACCGGGGCAGCCGGGTGAGCCTGCGGGTGCCGCAGCGCGGCGACAAGCGGTCCCTGCTGGAGACCGTCGAGCGCAACGCCAAGGACGCCCTCGCCCGGCACAAGCTGCGCCGGGCCGGCGACCTGACCACCCGCAGCAAGGCGCTCGACGAGATCACCGAGGCGCTCGACATGCGCACCTCGCCGTTGCGCATCGAGTGTTTCGACATTTCCCAGATGCAGGGCACCGACGTGGTGGCGAGCATGGTCGTCTTCGAGGACGGGCTGCCCCGCAAGAGTGAATACCGGCGCTTCATCATCCGGGGCGCCACCGACGACCTCTCCGCCATGTCCGAGGTGCTGCGTCGCCGCTTCGCCCGCTACCTCGACGCCCGCGCCGAGACCGGCGAGGCGGGCGTCGAGCCGGCCGACGACCCCGTCGCTCCGGCCGGGCAGCCCGCGCCGAGCGAGCCCCACCAGCCCGGCGGGTCCGACGAGCGCACCGTCGGCACCCTGATCGACCCGACCACCGGGCGCCCGCGCAGGTTCGCGTACCCGCCGCAGCTGGTGGTGGTCGACGGCGGTGCGCCGCAGGTCGCGGCGGCGGCCCAGGCCCTGGCGGAGCTGGGCGTCGACGACGTGGCGCTGTGTGGCCTGGCCAAGCGGCTGGAGGAGGTCTGGCTGCCCGACGACGAGTTCCCGGTCATCCTGCCGCGCACCTCCGAGGGGCTCTACCTGCTGCAACGGGTGCGCGACGAGGCGCACCGCTTCGCCATCACCTTCCACCGGCAGCGGCGCTCCAAGCGGATGACCGAGTCGGCGCTGGACAGGGTGCCCGGCCTGGGGGAGGTGCGGCGCAAGGCGCTGCTGCGGCACTTCGGCTCGCTCAAGCGGCTTTCCGCGGCCACCGTGGAGGAGATCACCGAGGTGCCCGGCGTGGGCCGGCGCACCGCCGAGGCGATCCTCGCCGCGCTGGGCGGCGAGGCGAAGGCCCCGGCGACGGACTGACCGCGTGGCCGTCGGCGGCGCGTCGGCCCGCGCGCCGACGCCTGGCCAGGTGGCGTGGCCGGCCGGCCGTCACTCGGCCAGGACGGCCAGGATCTGCTCGCCGTACTTCGCGAGCTTGTTCTCGCCGACGCCGCTGACCGCGGACAGCTCGGCAAGCGACGTGGGCGCGTCGGTGGCGATCTGCCGCAGCGTGGCGTCGTGGAAGATCACGTACGCCGGGACGCCCTGCTCCTTGGCGGTGGCCCCCCGCCAGGCGCGCAGCCGCTCGAAGACCCCGGCGGCGGTCGGGGACAACTCGGCGACGACGGTGGCCGCCCCGCGTGGCTTGGCCGACCGCGAGGAGGCGACCTTCTCCGGCTCGCGGCGCATCATCACCGTGCGGCGGCGGCCCAGCACCTCCGCGCTGGCCTCGGTGAGGGCCAGCGTGCCGTAGTCGCCCTCGACGGCCAGCAGCCCCTCGGCCAGCAGTTGCCGCACCACGCCGCGCCACTCGGCCTCGCGCAGCTCGCCGCCGATGCCGAAGACGGTCAGCGAGTCGTGGCCGTACTGGGCGACCTTGTCGGTCGTGCGGCCGAGCAGGATGTCGACGCAGTGCCCCGCGCCGAAGCGCTGGTTGCGTTCCCGGTCGAGGCGGAAGACCGTGGAGAGCAGCTTCTGCGCCGCGACGGTGCCGTCCCAGGACTCCGGCGGGCTGAGGCAGGTGTCGCAGTTGCCGCAGGCGGCGGCCGCCTTCTCACCGAAGTAGTCGAGCAACTGGCCGCGCCGGCAGCGGACCGTCTCGCAGAGGGCGAGCATCGCGTCGAGGTGGGCGGCGAGGTTGCGCCGGTGGGCGAGGTCCCCGTCGGAGGTCTCGATCATCTTGCGCTGCTGCACCACGTCCTGGAGCCCGTACGCCAGCCAGGCGGTCGACGGCAGCCCGTCGCGCCCGGCGCGACCGGTCTCCTGGTAGTAGCCCTCGACCGACTTGGGCAGGTCGAGGTGGGCGACGAAGCGGACGTCGGGCTTGTCGATGCCCATGCCGAACGCGATGGTCGCCACCATCACCAGGCCGTCCTCGCGCAGGAAGCGCTGCTGGTTGCGCGCGCGGGTCGCCGCGTCCAGGCCGGCGTGGTAGGGCAGCGCGGCGACGCCGTTGGTGGTGAGAAACTCCGCCGTCTTGTCCACCGAGGCGCGCGACAGGCAGTAGACGATGCCCGCGTCGCCGGGGTGCTCGTCGCGCAGCAGGCTCAGCAGCTGCTTGCGCGGCTCGCGCTTGGGCACGATCCGGTACTGGATGTTGGGCCGGTCGAAGCTGGCCACGAAGTGCCGGGCGTCGGTGAGCTTGAGCCGGGTCGCGATCTCGTCGCGGGTCGCGCTGGTCGCGGTGGCGGTGAGCGCGATGCGGGGCACGTCGGGCCAGCGCTCGTGCAGCATCGACAGGGCGAGGTAGTCGGGGCGGAAGTCGTGCCCCCACTGCGACACGCAGTGCGCCTCGTCGATGGCGAACAGGGCGATCCTGCCCCGGTCGAGCAGTTGCTGCACCCCTCGGGTGCCCAACGCCTCCGGGGCGAGGTAGAGCAGGTCCAGCTCGCCGCCGACGAAGGCCCGTTCCACCACCCGGCGGGCGTCGAGATCCTGGGTCGAGTTGAGGAAGCCGGCCCGGACGCCGACCGCCGTCAGCGCGTCGACCTGGTCCTGCATGAGCGCGATCAGCGGGGAGACCACCACCGCCACGCCGTCGCGGACCAGCGCGGGGATCTGGTAGCACAGCGACTTGCCACCGCCGGTGGGCATCAGCACCAGCGCGTCGCCGCCGGCCACCACGTGGTCGATCACCTCCTGTTGGAAGCCGCGGAAGGCGTCGTAGCCGAAGACCCGGCGCAGCACCTCCAGGGCGTCGGCGGAGCGCAGGTCGGTGGGGGAAGCCATCCGGGGATTCTACGAACCTCCCCCGACAGCCGGCGGACCCGAGCGGGCGGTTCGCGCCGGGGACTATCCGGCGGTACGGCGACCGGGGCGTGGACGGGACGCCCGCCGGTGCCGCCGGCGGCGAGGATCACCCGGTCGCCGACCGGGCGGCCGTCAACCAGCCGTGGGCCGCCGGACCGGGGCGTCGCGGTCCGGCGGCTCCGGGTCGCTCAGCCGGGCGTGCGGAACTCCTGGCCAGCCCGCGCGGCGGGGCCTTCCTGGATGTTCACTGATCGTGACCAAGGCGTCCGC
The DNA here is from genome assembly GCF_003664255.1 of Micromonospora sp. M71_S20. NCBI lineage: Bacteria > Bacillati > Actinomycetota > Actinomycetes > Micromonosporales > Micromonosporaceae > Micromonospora > Micromonospora sp. M71_S20. The sequence continues at coordinate 659,852 of NZ_RCCV01000003.1, forward strand.
CTGCCGGGAGCACGACCCTCGCGCCCGGGTCCGGCCGTCCGCCGGGGCGGGCGCCGCCACGGCGGCGGCCCGGGACGTGCCGGCAACGTGCGGGGGGTGCGGGATAGAGTCGCTGATTGACCACGCGCGGCCGGGGGTGCCGGCCGCGGCGCCACGGCTTGGGGGTAGTGGGTGAGCGAGGCGCGTACGGCCGAGGAACGGGGCACGACGGTGACCGGGCAGCAGACACCGGCGGAGTCGGACACCACTCTGGTGGTGGTCACCGGGCTCTCCGGCGGCGGCCGCAGCACGGTGGCGAGGGCGCTGGAGAACGTCGGGTTCTACGTGGTGGACAACCTGCCGCAGGCGCTCATGCTCGACATGGCCGAGCTGGCGTTCAAGGCGGGCGGGGCGGCCCGGCGTACGGCGATGGTGCTGGACGTGCGCTCGCGCGCCTTCTCCACCGACCTGGCGGGGGCGATCCGGGAGCTGAAGGAGCGCGGCTTCTCGCCCCGGGTGGTCTTCGTCGACGCCGACGACGAGGTGCTGATCCGGCGGTTCGAGAGCGTCCGGCGCTCGCACCCGTTGCAGGGCGACGGGCGGCTCGCCGACGGCATCGCGGTCGAGCGCGGCCTGCTGGAGGAGGCCCGCGACCAGGCCGACGTGATCATCGACACCAGCCATCTGAACGTCAACCAGCTGCGCCGCCGCGTCGAGGAGCTCTTCGGCGGCGAGGACGCCCGCCGGCTGCGGGTCACCGTGCTCTCCTTCGGCTTCAAGTACGGCCTGCCGCCGGACGCCGACTTCGTGCTCGACGCCCGGTTCCTGCCCAACCCGTACTGGGTGCCGGAGCTGCGGGAGCACACCGGCCGGGACGAGGCGGTCAGCTCGTACGTGCTGGGGCAGGAGGGCGCGGACGCCTTCGTCGGGTCGTACGCCGACCTGGTCAACGCCACCACCGTCGGCTTCGAGCGGGAGGGCAAGCGCTACCTGACCGTGGCGGTCGGCTGCACCGGCGGCAAGCACCGCAGCGTGGCCATCGCCGAGGAGCTGGCCGCCCGGCTGCGCCACTCCGGTCTGGCCGCCAACGCCCAGCACCGCGACCTGGGGCGCGAGTGACGGCGACGCGCGTGGTCGCCTTCGGCGGCGGGCACGGCCTGTCCGCCTCGCTGCGTGCCCTGCGCCGCTGCGCCCCCGAGCTGGACCTCGACATCACGGCGGTGGTCACCGTCGGTGACGACGGCGGCTCCAGCGGCCGGCTGCGGGCCGAGCGGGGCGGCCTGCCCCCGGGCGACCTGCGGCAGGCGCTGGTCGCGCTGGCGGGGGACCACCCGGCGACCCGGCGCAGTGCCAAGCTCTTCCAGCACCGCTTCGCCGAGGTGCCGCCGCCCGCCGACGGCCCGGCTCCCGCCGGGGACCTGTCGGCGGGGCGCCTTCCGGTCTCCGGTACCGGACGGGCCCCTTCCAACCCGCAGCCGGCCGGGCTCGCCGGAGGGGCGGCGGGCGGGCGGGCGGGTGCCGGTGCGGCCGGGCGGGCCGGCGACGGCGCCGGCGGGCTGGCCGGGCACGCGGTGGGCAACCTGGTGCTCTGCGGGCTGATGGAGCTGCTCGGCGACCCGGTGGCCGCCCTGGAGCACGCCGGCGCGATGCTCGGCGCGGTCGGCCGGGTGCTGCCGATGTCGTGCGAGCCGGTGGGGATCGAGGCCCGGGTCCGCGGCGCCGACCCGCGCCGGCCGGACGAGGTGCGCACGATCACGGGCCAGCACCAGGTCGCGGTGACCACCGGCCGGGTGGAGTCGTTGCGGCTCACCCCGGTCGCGCCGGAGGCCTGCCCGCAGGCGGTCGCCGCGATCGGCGCGGCCGACTGGTTGATCTTCGGGCCGGGCAGCTGGTACACGAGCGTGCTGCCGCACCTGCTGGTGCCGCAGCTCGCCGCCGCGATCGTCGCCAGCCCGGCGCGGCGGCTCGTCACGCTGAACCTCGCCGCCGAGAAGGAGACCTCCGGGCTCTCCCAGGCCGGCCACCTGGCCGCGCTGCGCGCGTACCTGCCGGAGCTGAGGGTCGACCGTGTGGTCGCCGATTCCAAGGCGGCGGGTGACCCCGAACCGGTCGAACGTGCGGCAGAATCGCTGGGTGCCCGCCTGGTCCTCGCTCCCGTCGCGGTCACCGACGGCACTCCCCGTCATGATCCGGCCGCCCTGGGCGCCGCACTGGTGCCTGTCCTGGGCGCCGATCGTTAGACACGTACGTAATCTCCGGCGACACGCCGGAACAGGTCCGTGAGGGGACGCACAATGGCGATGACGGCTGCGGTCAAGGACGAGCTGAGTCGGGTCGACGTGCCCAAGCCCTGCTGCCGGCGGGCGGAGATGGCGGCGCTGCTGCGCTTCGCCGGCGGGCTGCACATCGTCTCCGGTCGGGTCGTGGTGGAGGCCGAGCTCGACACGGGGGCGGTGGCCCGACGGCTGCGACGGGAGATCGCGGAGGTCTACGGCTATCCGAGTGAGATCCACGTGCTCGCGTCCGGTGGCCTGCGCAAGGGCAGCCACTTCATCGTGCGGGTGGTCAAGGACGGTGAGGCCCTCGCGCGGCAGACCGGCCTGCTCGACGTGCGGGGGCGCCCGGTGCGGGGGCTGCCGCCGCACGTCGTCGCGGCGAACGTCTGCTGCGCGGTGTCGGCCTGGCGCGGCGCGTTCATGGCGCACGGCTCGCTGACCGAGCCGGGCCGCTCCAGCGCGTTGGAGATCACCTGCCCCGGTCCGGAGTCCGCGCTGGCCCTGGTGGGCGCGGCCCGCCGGATCGGCATCACCGCCAAGAACCGCGAGGTGCGCGGCGTGGACCGGGTGGTGGTCAAGGACGGCGACGCGATCGCCGCGCTGCTCACCCGGATCGGCGCCCACTCCAGCGTGCTGGCCTGGGAGGAGCGGCGGGTGCGCCGCGAGGTGCGGGCCACGGCGAACCGGCTGGCCAACTTCGACGACGCCAACCTGCGCCGCTCGGCGCGGGCCGCGGTCGCCGCCGCCGCCCGGGTGACCCGGGCGCTGGAGATCCTCGCCGAGGACGCGCCCAACCACCTCACCTCCGCCGGCCGGCTGCGCCTGGAGCACCGGCAGGCCTCGCTGGAGGAGCTGGGCGCGCTGGCCGACCCGCCGTTGACCAAGGACGCCATCGCCGGCCGGATCCGGCGGCTGCTGGCGCTGGCCGACAAGCGGGCCCGGGACCTGGGCATCCCGGATACGGAAGCAGCCGTCACGCCCGACATGCTCGTGGTCTGATAGGACGGTGCGGGTCGGCGGTGCCGGTGGGATCACCACCCGGCGCTGCACTGCGTCGCACGCTCGGATAAGGTCGCTGCGTACGGCAAGGGGGCCGGCACAGGCACTCCTCGCCGTGCACACCGCCTCGGGCGGTCAGGTCCTTCGAGACCGCGGCGGGGTGGCCGAGATGAACCGTCAACGGCCGGCTCCAACGGTCGGCGCACACACCTCCGCCGGCCCGGGTCTTACGCCGGCGGACCAGAACGCAAGGAGATGGGACCTGTGACCATCCGGGTTGGCATCAACGGCTTCGGCCGGATCGGCCGCAACTTCTTCCGGGCAGTGCTGGCGTCCGGCGCTGACGTCGAGGTCGTGGCGGTCAACGACCTGACCGACAACGCGACGCTCGCCCACCTGCTCAAGTACGACAGCATCCTGGGCCGCCTGCCGCACGAGGTGAAGGCCACCGCCGACGAGATCACCGTGGGCGGCAAGACCATCAAGGCGTTCGCCGAGAAGGACCCGGCGAAGCTGCCGTGGGGCGAGGTCGGCGCGGACGTGGTCATCGAGTCCACCGGCTTCTTCACCGACGCCACCAAGGCGAAGGCGCACGTCGACGGCGGGGCCAAGAAGGTCATCATCTCCGCCCCGGCGAAGAACGAGGACGTCACGGTCGTCATGGGCGTCAACCACGACCAGTACGACCCGGCCAAGCACACCATCATCTCGAACGCCTCCTGCACCACCAACTGCCTCGCGCCCATGGCGAAGGTCCTGCACGACACGTTCGGCATCCAGCACGGCCTGATGACGACGATCCACGCGTACACCCAGGACCAGAACCTCCAGGACGCGCCGCACTCCGACCTGCGTCGGGCCCGCGCCGCCGCGCTGAACATCGTGCCGACCTCGACCGGCGCGGCGAAGGCGATCGGCCTGGTGCTGCCGGAGCTGAAGGGCAAGCTGGACGGCTACGCGCTGCGGGTGCCGATCCCGACCGGCTCGGCCACCGACCTCACGGTCGACGTCAACCGTGAGACCACGGTGGACGAGGTCAACGCCGCGCTGAAGGCCGCCGCCGACGGCCCGCTCAAGGGCATCCTGGTCTACAACGAGGACCCGATCGTCTCCTCGGACATCGTCACCGACCCGGCGTCGTGCATCTTCGACGCGCCGCTGACCAAGGTCGTCGGCAACCAGGTCAAGGTCGTCGGCTGGTACGACAACGAGTGGGGCTACTCGAACCGCCTGGTCGACCTGGTCAAGCTCGTCGGCAAGTCCCTGTGAGGCAGCCGACGGTCACGAACGGAGGGCTGGCGTAAGTGAGCATCCGTACCCTCGACGACCTGCTCGCCGAGGGGGTGTCGGGTCGGCGCGTGCTGGTGCGCGCCGACCTGAACGTCCCGCTCGACAAGCAGTCCGGTGACATCACTGACGACGGCCGCATCCGGGCCGTGCTGCCCACCCTGAGCGCGCTCACCGGAGCCGGCGCCAAGGTGGTCGTCTGCTCGCACCTGGGTCGCCCGAAGGGCGCCCCGGACCCGCAGTTCAGCCTGCGCCCGGTCGCCGGGCGCCTCGGTGAGCTGCTCGGCGCGCCGGTGCACTTCGCCACCGACACCGTGGGCGAGTCGGCCCGCTCCACCGTGGACGCGCTCGCCGACGGCGAGGTCGCGCTGCTGGAGAACCTTCGCTTCAACCCCGGTGAGACCAGCAAGGACGACACCGAGCGGGGCGCCTTCGCCGACCAGCTCGCCGCGTTCGGCGACGCGTACGTCGACGACGCGTTCGGCGCGGTGCACCGCAAGCACGCCAGCGTCCACGACGTGCCGGCCCGGCTGCCGCACGTCGCGGGCCGGCTGGTGCTGCGCGAGGTGGAGGTCCTGTCCCGGCTGACCGGTGAGCCGGAGCGCCCGTACGTGGTGGTGCTCGGCGGCTCGAAGGTCTCCGACAAGCTGGCGGTGATCGAGGCGTTGCTGCCGTCGGTCGACCGGCTGCTCATCGGCGGCGGGATGTGCTTCACCTTCCTCAAGGCGCAGGGCCACGAGGTGGGCTCCTCGCTGCTGGAGGAGGAGATGGTCGAGACCTGCCGCAACCTGCTGGAACGCTCCGAGGGCAAGATCATGCTCCCGGTCGACGTGGTGGCCGCGGACGCGTTCGCCCCGGACGCCGCGCACGACACCGTGCCGGCCGACGGCATCCCCGGCAAGCGGGTCGGGCTCGACATCGGGCCCGAGACGGTCGCCGGGTTCGCCGCCGCCCTCAAGGGCGCGCGGACGATCTTCTGGAACGGCCCGATGGGCGTGTTCGAGATGCCGGCGTTCGCCCACGGCACCCGCGGGATCGCCGAGACGATCGCGAAGACCGACGCGTTCACCGTCGTCGGTGGCGGTGACTCCGCCGCCGCGGTACGGGCGCTCGGGCTGGACGAGTCGTCCTTCGGGCACATCTCCACCGGCGGTGGCGCCTCCCTGGAATACCTGGAGGGCAAGACCCTCCCCGGCATCGCGGCCCTGGAGAACTGATGGCGAGCGTCACCCGCCGGCCCCTGATGGCCGGCAACTGGAAGATGAACTGCAACCACCTCGAGGCCAACCTGCTGGTGCAGAAGCTGGCGGCCAGCCTCAATGAGAAGCAGCTCACCGACGTCGAGACGGTGGTCCTGCCGCCGTTCACCGACCTGCGTACGGTGCAGACCGCCGTCGACGGCGACAAGCTGCTCATCGGCTACGGCGCGCAGGACCTCTCGCCGCACGCGTCGGGGGCCTACACCGGGGACATCTCCGGCCCGATGCTGGCGAAGCTGGGCTGCACCTACGTGGTGATCGGGCACTCGGAGCGACGTGCCTACCACCACGAGGACGACGCGATCGTCAACGCCAAGGTGCAGGCGGCGTTGGCCCACGGGCTCACCCCGATCCTCTGCGTGGGGGAGGGGCTGGACGTCCGGGACAAGGGCACCCACGTGGCGCACTGCAGCGACCAGCTCGACGGCGCCCTGAAGGGGCTCACCGCCGAGCAGGTGCAGAAGGTCGTGGTGGCGTACGAGCCGGTCTGGGCGATCGGCACGGGCAAGACGGCCACCCCGGAGGACGCCCAGGAGGTGTGCGGCGCGGTCCGTCAGCGCCTGGCCGAGTCCTTCGGTCAGGACACCGCCGACAAGGTCCGGGTTCTCTACGGCGGGTCGGTCAAGTCCTCGAACGTGGCGGCGATCATGGCCCAGCCGGACGTCGACGGGGCGCTCGTGGGCGGCGCGAGCCTGGACGCCGAGGAGTTCGCGAAGATCTGCCGGTTCCCGGAGCACATCTCCCGCTGATCGCTCGCTATCCTTGACTCCGCCCGTCCGTCGGTCGGTGCCACCGTGCCCGATCTGCCCGGGCGAGGATCGTAACGAGAGGACTGACCCCAGCCATGCCGATCTGGTTCGCATACACGTTGATCGTGTTGCTGGTCATCACGAGCATCCTGCTGACGATGCTGATCCTGCTGCACCGCGGTAAGGGCGGCGGTTTGTCGAGCATGTTCGGCGGTGGCGTCAGCTCCAGCCTCGCCGGTTCCTCGGTGGCGGAGAAGAACCTCGACCGCTACACCGTCCTGGTGGGCATCGTCTGGTTCGCCTGCATCGTCGGGCTGGGGCTCTGGCTCCGCCTCCAGATGGCCAGCGGCACGGTCTGAGCCCGCCAAGTCGTACAATTTGCGCGCGGCCCGTCGACGACGGGCCGCGCGCAGTTCGTTCCACCGCTGCACCGCGTCGCCCGCCGCCCTCTCCGCGGCGGTTCCCCTTCGACGACAGGAGCGAGCAGCCGTGCCCATCGGCAACGTCATCCCGGGCACCCGGGTCGGATTCGCGCCCGAACGCCACCAGCCGGCCCCGTGCCGGACGGTCACCTACTGGTGCCGCAACGACCACCGCAACGAGATCCGGCTCGCCGCCGAGGTCGAGGTGCCGGAGGTGTGGGACTGCCCGCGTTGCGGCCTGCCCGCCGGCCAGGACGCGCAGAACCCGCCGGGCCGCGCCCGGCCCGAGCCCTACAAGACCCACCTGGCGTACGTGAAGGAGCGGCGCACCGCGGCGGAGGGAGAGGCCATCCTGGCCGAGGCCCTCGCTGACCTGCGCCGCCGGCGTGGCCGTCCCGCCGGTTAGGCGGCGTTCCCGCCCACGGCGGACAGCAAGGGGCCCCTCGTCGACGGCCGCGTCGACGAGGGGCCCCTTTCCCGTCAGCGCAGGCTGCGCAGGCGGGCCGGGACGTCGGCCGCCGCCGCCCGGTCGAGCAGCCAGAGGGTCCGGCCCGTGCCCTGCACGCCGGCCGCCGGCAGTTGCACCGGCCCCGCCCCGGCCAGCGCCATGCCGACCGCCCGTGCCTTGTCGGCCCCGCTGGCCACCAGCCAGACCTCCTCGGCCGTGTTGATCGTCGGAAGGGTCAGCGTGGTCCGCACCGGCGGGGGCTTCGGGCTGCCCCGCACCGCGCTGACCGGCCGGCTGTCGTGGTGCACCGGATGCTCGGGGAAGACCGAGGCGACGTGCCCGTCCTCGCCGACGCCCAGCATCAGCACGTCGAAGTGGGGGAGCGCGGCGTGCCCCGGACGCGCCGACCGGGCCAGCTCCTCGGCGTAGCGGGCCGCCGCCTCCTCCGGGTCGGGCCCGGCCGGACCGTCGGAGGCCGGCATCGGGTGGACCCGGGCGGGGTCGAGCGGCACCGCGTCCAGCAGCGTGGCGCGGGCCTGGGTCTCGTTGCGCTCGGGGTCGCCGGCGGGCAGGAACCGCTCGTCGCCCCACCAGACGTCGACCCGGGACCAGTCCACGGCGTCCCGGGCCGGCAGCGCCGCCACCGCCCGGTGCACCGCCGCGGCTATCCGCCCGCCGGTCAGCACCACCGACGCCTGGCCCCGCTCGGCCTGCGCGTCGAGCAGCTTGACCACCAACCGGGCGGCCACCGCCTGGGCCAGCAGGTCGGCGTCGGCGTGGACGGCGACACTCGCCTCACTCATCTGTGTGCCTTCGTTTCTCCGGCCGCCGCGCGGCCGGTCCTCCGTGGTGCCCCGGGCAGCCGGGCGCTCAGTGCTCGGCGCTCGTTCCCACGTGCGCGGTGACCCCCGCCTCGGCCCGCTGGGCCGTGGCCGGGTCCTTCCAGACGTGCACCCGCTGCGGCGGGCGCTGGTCGAGGTCGGCCAGCCCGGCCGCCGTGCCCAGCGCCTCCGCGTACACCTGGTCGGCGTCGAGCCGGCGCAGCTCCTCGGCCAGTTCGTCGCCCAGCGGCCGGCGGACGAGCGGCAGCTGCCGGTCCTCCTGGCCGGTACGCCGGAACGTCGCCACGCTGTCGTCCCGGGTCAGCGTCAGCGTGTCGCCGTTGGCGCAGCGCAGCTGCACCTCCCGCATCCGGGGCGACGCGTCGGTGTGCTCCCACACCGGCTCGATGCCCAGCCGCGCGGCCAGCCAGCCCTGCATCAGCGCGGCGGTCGGGTCGGTCGGCGGGGCCACCACGGTCGCCTCGGTCACCCTGGCCTGGGTGGTGTCGAACGCCCCCGCCACGAGCGTGCGCCACGGGGTGATCCGGGTCCACGCCAGGTCGGTGTCGCCGGGGGCGTAGTCCCGGGCCCGCTGGCGCAGCGCCTCGATCGGGTCGGCGGCCTGCGCGCAGTCGGTGATCCGGCGGTCGGCCACCACGCCGAGGAAGTCCGTGGCGATCTCGGCCGGCGGCTCGCCGTGCCACCACGTCACCACCGGCACGTCCGGCACCAGCAGCGGCATCACCACCGATTCGGCGTGCAGGGCCAGCCGCCCGTACATCCGGGTGACCACCGCCTCGCACGGGCCGAGCCGGCCGCCGACGACGATCTCCGCGTCCAGCCGGTTGCGTTCGCGCTCCACGTCGGTGCGGACCACCACCAGCAGCCGGCAGGGGTGGGCGGCGGCGGCTATGGTCGCCGCCGCCTCCGCCTCGCGGACCCGCTTCTCGTCCACCACCACGATCAGGGTGAGCGCCATGCCGCTGGCCACCCCGCCGGCGCTGCGCCGCTCGGCGGCCAGCGCCTTGACCACCTCGTTGCCGGTGGTGTCCCACAGGCCGATCAATGGAGCCTCCTGGTTTGCTCGGTGCGGCTGCTCACGGCACCTGCCTTCGTTCGCGACCGCGAGGCTCGCAGAACCGGCTCACTCCTCGCGCTCACGCTCGCCGCCATGCCCGGCCCTCGCGGGCCAGCATCTCGTCGGCGGCCCGGGGGCCCCACTCGCCGGCCCGGTACGGTTCCGGCTTCGTGCCCGCCCACGCGTGCTCCAGCGGGTCCACCACCTGCCAGCTCTGCTCGACCTCGGCGGCGTCCGGGAAGAGGGTGCGGTCGCCGATCAGCACGTCCAGCACGAGCCGCTCGTACGCCTCGGGGCTGGCCTCGGTGAACGCCTCGCCGTACTGGAAGTCCATCGCGATGTCGCGGACCTCCATCGTGGTGCCGGGCACCTTGGAGCCGAACTTGAGCACGACGCCCTCGTCCGGCTGCACCCGGATCACGAGCTGGTTGTTGCCCAGCGACTCCATGTCGGCTTCGTTGAACGGCAGGTGCGGCGCCCGCTTGAACATGATGGCGACCTCGGTGACCCGCCGCGGCAGCCGCTTGCCGGCCCGGATGTAGAACGGCACCTCCGCCCAGCGGCGGTTCTGGATGCCGAGCCGGACGGCCACGTAGGTCTCCGTGGTCGAGTCCTCCGGGACGCCCTTCTCCTCCAGATACCCGACGGCACGCTCGCCGCCCACCCAGCCGGGCAGGTACTGCCCGCGTACGGTGCCCTCGGCCACGTCCTTCGGCAGGGTGATCGCACGGAGCACCTTGAGCTTCTCCGTGCGGATCTCGTCGGCGTCGAAGCTCGTCGGCTCCTCCATCGCCACCAACGCCAACAGCTGGAGCAGGTGGTTCTGGAACACGTCACGGGCCGCGCCGGCCGAGTCGTAGAAGCCGGCGCGGGTGCCGATGCCGACGTCCTCGGCCATGGTGATCTGCACCGAGTCGACGTACTTGGAGTTCCACAGCGGCTCGAACAGGTTGTTGGCGAACCGCAGGGCGAGGATGTTCTGGACGGTCTCCTTGCCCAGGTAGTGGTCGATGCGGAAGACGTCCTTGCGGGTGAAGACGTCGTCGACCAGGTCGTTGAGCGCCTTCGCCGAGGGCAGGTCGTGCCCGAAGGGCTTCTCCACCACCACCCGGCGCCAGCCGCCGGACTTGGCGTTGTCGGCCATCCCGGTGCGGGCCAGCTGCTTGAGGACCACGGGGAACGCCGCCGGGGGGATGGAGAAGTAGAAGGCGGCGTTGCCCGGGATCCCGTGCGTCTGGCGCAGCTCGTCCAGCATCTCGGAGAGGTGGTCGAACGCGGCGTCGTCGTCGAACGAGCCGCCGACGAACTTGATGTTGCCCACCAGCCGCGCCCACACCTCCTCCCGCCAGGGGGTGCGGGCGTGCTTCTTGGCGGCCTCGTGGGCGAGCGACTCGAAGTCCCCGTCGCCCCAGTCCCGGCGGGCGAAGCCGAGCACGGCGAAGCCCGGGGGCAGCAGCCCCCGGTTCGCCAGGTCGTACACGGCCGGCAGGAGCTTCTTGCGGGCCAGGTCACCGGTGACGCCGAAGATCACCAGAGCGCACGGCTCCGGGATCCTCGGCAGCCGGCGGTCCTGCGGGTCGCGCAGCGGGTTCACGCCGCCTCCTCGCTCCGCGTCATCCATGGTCCCCATCGTCACGCCCGCAACGCCCCGGCCGCATCGAGCAGCTGGGCCACGCCCGCCGACCGGTCGGTCAGGTGCAGCCGGACCAGCGGGCGCTTCCGCTCGGCCAGGGCCTGCCGGTCGCCGGCGGCCTGCGCCGCCTGCAACTCCCCGAAGGTGTACGGCCGGCCCGGCACCGGCAGGTCGTCGGCGACCGCGCCGGTGAGCTGGAGGTAGCTGCCGACCTGCGGGCCGCCCTTGTGGTACTGGCCGGTGGAGTGCAGGAACCGCGGCCCCCAACCGAAGGTGACCGGCCGTCCGGCGGCACCGGCCAGCAGCGGCCGCAGCCGGGCCGCGTCGGCGTCGGCGAACCGGTCGAGGTACGCCATCACCGCGAGGTAGCCGTCGTCGCCCGCCGCGTCGACCAGCTGGCGGAGCACGCCGGCCAGGTCGCCCGGGGCGCCCTGCGGCGCGTACACCTCGATCGCGCCCTCGGTGAACGACGGCGTCTCCGCCGGCGGACCGGAGGCGAGGATCCGGTTCGTGTTCTCCTTGGACTCGGTGACGTTGGGCTGGTTGAACGGGTCGATGCCGAGCACCACGCCGGCGATCGCGGTGGCGTACTCCCAGGCGAGGAACTGCGCGCCGAGCGGGCCGTTGACGGCCACGTCGGCGTCGGCGCCGCCGCCGGGGACGGCGCCGGCGGGCAGCGCGCCGCCGTAGGTCACGGTGAGCACGTCGTCGCCGGTGGCGCCGGGGCTCTGCGGCGACTCCACGACGACCGGCAGGATGCCGACCCCGGCCTTGCCGGTGGACTCGGCGATCAGCTGCTCGGCCCAGTCGCCGAGGCCCTCGATGCCGGTGCCGTCGGAGATCAGGGCGACCTTGTCCCGGCCCATGGTGGCCGCCGCGCCGAGCGCCGCGCCGAGCGCCAGGCCCGGGTTGTCGCGGTCCCCGCCCAGCGACCGCGCCAGCGCGTCGGCCTCGTCGAGCAGCTCGGCCACCTCGACGCCGGCCAGCGCCGACGGGACCAGCCCGAACGCGGTCAGCGCCGAGTAGCGGCCGCCCACGTTCGGGTCGGCGAGCACGGTGAAGGCGCCCATCTCGGCGGCGGTGGCCTCCAGCGGCGAGCCGGGGTCGGTGACGACGACGAAGTGCCGGCCGGCCTCCGCCTCGGTCATCCCCGCGTCGAGGAACGCCTGCCAGTACGCCCGGCGGTGGCTGTCGGTCTCGACGGTCGAACCGGACTTGCTGGCCACCACGACCACGGTGCGCTCCAGCCGGTCGGCCAGCGCCGCCCGGACCTGCCCCGGGTCGGTGGTGTCGAGCACCGTCAGCTGCTTGCCGAGGGTACGGGCGATGACCTCGGGGGCCAGCGACGAGCCGCCCATCCCGGCGAGCACCACGTGGTCCAGGTCGGCCAGCTCCGCCTTCAGCTCGGCGAGCTGGGGCAGCAGCTCCCGGCTGCGCAGGTGGGTGTCCACCCAGCCGAGGCGGATCTTCGCCTCGGCCTCGGCGTCCGGACCCCACAGGGTCGGGTCTTTCGCGGCCAGCTTGCCCGGCGTGCCGGCGCTCACCAGCGCGTCCCGGGTGGAGGCGGGGGCCGACCTGTCGACCGTGTCGGCCCCGTGCACGGAGAGCCCGGCGGCGGCCTCGACCGCCCGGGCGAGCAGATCACTCACGCGTTGCCCCCTGCCTGCTGCGCGGCCTGCGCGTTGTCCTTGGCGGCGTCACCCGGGCGGCCGGCGCCCCGGCCCGCGGCCGACAGCGACTTGCGGACGCCGTCGAGCAGTTCCTGCCAGCTCGTCTCGAACTTCTCCACGCCCTCGCGCTCCAGGGTCTCGATGACGTCGGCCATGTCGATCCCGACCGACTCCAGGTCCGCGAAGACCTTGCGGGCCTCGTCGTACGAACCGGTGATGGTGTCGCCGCGGGTCTCGCCGTGGTCGGCGTACGCGTGCACGACCGGCTCCGGCATGGTGTTGACCGTGCCGGGGGCGATCAGCTCCTCGACGTAGATGACGTCCCGGTAGTCCGGGTTCTTGGTCGAGGTGGAGGCCCACAGCGGCCGCTGCGGGTGGGCGCCGGCGTCGGCGAGGGCCTGCCAGCGGTCCGAGGAGAACACCTCGCCGTAGCGCTCGTACGCCAGCTTGGCGTTGGCGACGGCGGCCTTGCCGCGCAGCGCCTTGGCCTCGTCGGAGCCGAGCTTCTCCAGCCGCTTGTCGACCTCGCTGTCGACGCGGGAGACGAAGAACGACGCGACCGACCCGATCTTCGACAGGTCGTGCCCGTTCGCCTTCGCCTGCTCCAGGCCGGCCAGGAACGCCTCCATCACCTGCGAGTAGCGGTCCAGCCCGAAGATCAGCGTGACGTTGACGCTGATCCCCTCCGCCAGGGTGGCGGTGATCGCCGGCAGGCCGGCCTCGGTGGCCGGGATCTTGATGAAGAGGTTCGGCCGGTCGACGAGCCACCACAGCGCCTTGGCCTCGGCGACGGTCTTGTCGGTCTCGTGGGCCAGCCGGGGGTCCACCTCGATGGAGACCCGGCCGTCGACCCCGGCGCTGCCCTCGTACGACGGGCGCATCACGTCGCACGCCCACCGCACGTCGTAGGTGGTGAGCATGCGCACGGCCTCCTCGACCTCCACCCCACGGGCGGCGAGGTCGCGCAGCTGCCAGTCGTACTCGTCGGCGTCGCTCAGCGCCTTGGCGAAGATCGTCGGGTTGGTGGTCACCCCGGCCACGTGCTTCTCCCGGCGGAGCTGGTCCAGCCCGCCGGAGGACAGCCGTACCCGGGAAAGGTCGTCGAGCCAGACCGCCACGCCTGCGGCGGTGAGTTCACTCAGCCTGTCCGTCATACCGTCCACGCTCCCCTCAGTTGCCGGTCGTGAAACCGGTGATGTCGCCCATCCGGGTCAGCGCCGCGTGCGCGGCAGCCACGATCCGGTCGGGCGTGAAGCCGAACTGCTCGAAGAGCACGGAGTGCGGGGCGCTCGCGCCGTAGTGCTCCAGGCTGACGCTCTCGCCGCAGTCGCCGACGATGCCGTGCCAGGACATGCTGATGCCCGCCTCCACGCTCACCCGTGCCTTTACCCCGCGCGGCAGCACCGACTCCCGGTACGCCTCGTCCTGCTCGAAGAACCACTCCTGGCACGGCATCGAGACGACCCGGGTCGGGGTGCCGTCGGCCTCCAGCCGGTCGCGGGCGGTCAGGCAGAGCTGCACCTCGGAGCCGGTGCCGATGAGGATCACCTGCGGTTTGCCGTTGGATGCCTCGGCGAGCACGTAGCCGCCCTTCGCCACGCCCTCGGCGCCGGCCAGGGTCGACCGGTCCAGCGTCGGCAGCGCCTGCCGGCTCAGCGCCAGCGCGGTCGGCCGGTCGGTGTGCTCCAGCGCCTGCCGCCAGGCCCAGGCCGTCTCGTTGGCGTCGGCCGGCCGGACCACGTCCAGGCCGGGGATGGCGCGCAGCGCGCTCAGGTGCTCCACCGGCTGGTGCGTGGGGCCGTCCTCGCCGAGGCCGATCGAGTCGTGCGTCCAGACGTAGACCACCGGCAGCTTCATCAGCGCGGCGAGCCGCACCGACGGGCGCATGTAGTCGCTGAAGACGAGGAAGGTGCCGCCGTACGGGCGGGTGCCGCCGTGCAGCGCGATGCCGTTGAGGATGGCGCCCATGGCGTGCTCGCGGATGCCGAAGTGCAGCGTGCGGCCGTACTCGTGGCCGGGGAAGTCCTTGGTGGCGTGGACGGCGGGGACGAAGGACGGCTCGCCCTTCATGGTGGTGTTGTTGCTCTCCGCCAGGTCGGCCGAGCCGCCCCACAGCTCCGGCAGCACTCCGGCGAGCGCCTCCAGGACCTTGCCGGAGGCCGCCCGGGTGGCGATGCCCTTGGCGTCGGCCGGGAACTCCGGCAGCGCCTCGGTCCAGCCGCTCGGCAGGATCCGCCCGGCCATCCGGTCGTAGAGTGCGCGGCGCTCCGGGTTGGCCTTCGCCCAGGCGTCGAACGCCGTGGTCCACTCCTGCTGGGCCCGGGCGCCGCGCTCCATCACCGTGCGGGCGTGGCCGAGCATCTCCTCGTCGACCTCGAAGGTCCGCGCCGGGTCGAAGCCGAGGAGCTGCTTGGTGGCGGCCACCTCGTCGGCGCCCAGCGCCGAACCGTGGATCTTGCCGGTGTTCTTCTTGTTGGGCGCGGGCCAGCCGATGATGGTGCGCAGCGCGATGAACGAGGGGCGGCCGGTCTCGGCCTTCGCCGCCAGCAGCGCCCGGTGCAGGGCCTCGACGTCCTCGTGGTAGTCGCCCTGGTCGGCGTCGCCGGCGCGCCAGTCGACGGTCTGCACGTGCCAGCCGTACGCCTCGTAGCGGGCGGCGACGTCCTCGCTCTTGGCGATCCGGGTGTCGTCCTCGATCGAGATCTCGTTGTCGTCGTAGATCACCGTGAGGTTGCCGAGCTGCTGGTGCCCGGCGAGCGCGCTGGCCTCGTGGCTGATGCCCTCCTCGATGTCGCCGTCGGAGACGATGCACCAGATGTCGTGGTCGAAGACCGACCGGCCGGGCTCGGCCTCCGGGTCGAACAGGCCGCGCTCGCGGCGGGCGGCCATCGCCATGCCGACCGCGTTGCCGAGGCCCTGCCCGAGCGGACCGGTGGTGGTCTCCACGCCGGGGGTGTGCCCGTGCTCGGGGTGGCCCGGGGTCAGCGAGCCCCACTGCCGCAGCGACTCCAGGTCCTGCAGGGCCAGCGGGTAGCCGGAGAGGAAGAGCTGGATGTAGAGGGTGAGGCTGGAGTGGCCCGCGGAGAGCACGAAGCGGTCCCGGCCGGGCCAGTTCGGGTCGGCCGGGTTGTGCCGCATGACCCGGTTGAAGAGCAGGTAGGCCGCGGGCGCGAGGCTCATCGCGGTGCCCGGGTGGCCGTTGCCGGATTTCTCCACGGCATCCATGGCCAGCACGCGGACGGTGTCGACGGCCCGGCGGTCGAGGTCGGACCAGTTGAGTGCGGGGTGCTCGGGTCGGTTGGCAGCCACGATGGTTGTGCTCCTCGGCAGATGGGCGGAACCCTCAGTGATGACCCTATCGAGCGGTCCTAAACGTCCGCCCAGGGATCTCTGCATGCCGGTCTGTACTGGTCGGCGCCGGTCCGTGGCCCTGCCTCCACGGTGTGACGGCCCGCACCGTTGTCGGGTCGCCCGGGCAGCCAAAACGACGACGCGTAGTCTGTGGTGCGGCGTGTGGCCCCAGTCGGGTCCGGCCGATCCGACCTCCCCTGCCGACGCCGGAAGGTGGCAATCCGTGAGCATGATCACCGAGCGCCCCGTCAGCAACTCTGCCGGGCAGCCGGTGCGGACTGCGGCGGAGGAGTCGGCGGTGGCCCGCCGGGACGTCCGCGCGGTGGTCGCGGCCTACGTGACGCTGACCAAGCCGCGGATCGTGGAGCTGCTCCTCGTCACCACGGTGCCGGCGATGATGCTCGCGGACGGCGGCCTGCCGTCGCTCTGGCTGGTGGCGGTGGTGCTGGTCGGCGGATCGCTCGCCGCGGGCGCGGCCAGCGTCATCAACTGCTACATCGACCGGGACATCGACCAGCTGATGCGGCGCACCAAGCGTCGCCCGCTGCCGGCGCACACCGTGACACCGCGTAACGCGTTGATCTTCGGGCTGGTGCTGGCGGCGGTGTCGGTCGCGATGATGGCGGCGTTCACCAACCTGCTGGCCGCCGGGCTCACGCTGGCCGCGATCGTCTACTACGACGTCGTCTACACCCTCTGGCTGAAGCGGACCACGACGGCCAACACGTTCTGGGGCGGGGCCTGCGGGGCGGCGCCGGTGCTGATCGGCTGGGCGGCGGTGACCGGGACGCTCGCCCCGGCCGCGTGGGCGCTGTTCGCGGTGGTCTTCTTCTGGCAGATGCCGCACTTCTACCCACTGGCGATGAAGTACAAGGACGACTACGCCCGGGCCGGCATCCCGATGCTGCCGGTGGTGGCCTCCACGCGGCGGGTCAACGCCGAGATCATCGGCTTCGCCTGGCTGACCGTGGCGTCCTCGCTGGCCGTGTGGCCGCTGGGGATGAGCCTCATCTACGGCGTGCCCGCCGTGGTGGTCGGTGCCATCTTCGTGGTGGAGGCGCACAAGCTCGCCCGGCGGGTGGCGCGGGGGCAGGCCGTCAAGCCGATGCGGCTGTTCCACTGGTCGACGACCTACCTGACCATCCTCTTCGCCGCCGTCGCGCTCGACGCGCTGATCTGACCGGGCGGCGCCCGCCGATCCGAACGGGCCGCCGCGCCGAGCCGGGTCCCGGCCTGACGCCTTCTCCCGGTCCGCGCGGCCGGAGGCCGTACCGGAAAATCATCATGGTGTATAGCTTGTCCGGGTTTCTTGTCACATCGGTGACGCCGTCGGTATGGGTCCGGAACCGCTGGGATGCCCCGGGCCGGCCCGGTTCGGGGCGGAGTTTTGGAGGGATAAGTCCGGACAAGACCGGGCATATCGCCTGTGCTTCTCCTTAAACCTGCGGGTAATTGGCATCACAAAAGGTTCATGGTTCTCGCCCGCCCGGGTGGAAGTCTGCTTACGCTTCCCGTCATGGCAGAAGGTTCCGATACGACGCTGACGGCCGAGCAGACCCCCGGGCAGGCCCCGCCGCAGGGCCTGGTCGCGGGCATCAAGTCGTTCGCCGCCGGTCACGGCGGGGCGAAGGCGGTCATCGAGTACGTCGGCAAGCGTGGCGCGCGCATCGTCCTCGTGGGCGAGGACGGGGTGTGGGGCGACCAGTTCGCCGACGACACCGTCGTGGCGCGGGAGGCCTGCGCGAAGGCGGGAGTCACCGTCGAGAACGCCTGGGAGCGTGAACTGATGGACCAGATGCGTCCGAGCAACGACCTGTGGCGGTCGATGGCCCGGCGCACGATGGCCCGTTGACATAACTTGACCGATCACCACCAGCCGACCCGGGGGGAACCCCGGGTCGCTCTCGTTACCTGTGCCGAACTGCCCGACCTCGACCCCGACGATCGGCTGCTGCTCGAACCGCTGGCGCGCCGCGGCGTGACCGTCGAGGTGCTGGACTGGGCCGATCCGTCCGCCGACTGGCCGGCGTACGACCTGGCGGTGCTCCGCTCGCCGTGGGACTACGTGCTGCGCCGCGACGAGTTCCTCGCCTGGGCGTCGCGGGTGCCCGCCCTGGCCAACCCGGCCGACGTGGTGCGCTGGAACACCGACAAGCGGTACCTGGCCGAGCTGTCCGCGGCCGGGGTGCGTACCGTGCCGACGTCCTGGGTCGCGCCGGGGGAGGGTTGGCGACCGCCCGCCGCCCGCGGCGAGTACGTCGTCAAGCCGGCCGTCGGCCTCGGCAGCCGGGACACCGGCCGCTACGACCTGGCCGATCCGCAGCACCGGGAACTGGCCGTGGCGCACGTGCGGCGGCTGTCGGACGCGGGCCGGCTGGCCATGGTGCAGCCGTACCTCGACGCGGTCGACACGGCCGGCGAGACGGCGCTGCTCTTCCTGGCCGGGCCGGGCGGCCCGGCGTTCAGCCACGCCGTGCGCAAGGGCCCGATGCTGACCGGCCCGGACCTCGGCGTCGACGGGCTGTACCGGCCCGAGGAGATCACCGTCAGCACCGCCACCCCGGAGCAACTGGCGGTGGCGGACAGGGCCCTCGCGGCGGTGCCCGGCGGGCCGGGACGGTTGCTCTACGCCCGGGTGGACCTGATCCCGGGCCCGGACGACGCGCCGGTCCTGGTGGAGCTGGAGCTCACCGAGCCGTCGCTGTTCCTCGGCCACGCCGACGGCGCCGCCGACCGCTTGGCCGACGCGATCCTGACCCTGCTGGGCCGCGCCGCCGGCTGACCTGCTTCCGGCAGCCGACGTCAGGGACGGTTGGGCCGCGCCAGCGGGCCTGCGGAACGACGGCGGCTGCGGCTCCCGGGGTTTCCGTGTGGTGCGGGGGCCGGGTTCCCGTGGTGTGGCGGGGAGGGGCGCGGTCAGGCGGCGACGGGGACGGCCCGGTCGGCGGCGTCCGGGGCCGGCGACGGCGCGACCGGGCGGCGCTCGCGGGTGGACCACTGCACCGAGAGGGTGGCCAACAGCACCAGGCAGGAACCCAGCATGTGCGCGCCCACCAGCAGCGCCGGCAGGTTGGTGAAGTACTGCACGAACCCGATGAGGCCCTGGCCCAGCTCGACGGCGACGAGCACCAGCGCGGCCCGCGCGGCCCGCTGCGCGCCGACCGCGCGGAAGGCGAAGACCAGCGCCACGGACAGGCCGATCAGCAGGAAGACGCTGTCGGCGTGCACCTGGGAGATCGTCTCCGGGTCGAGCCCGTTGCGGGCGGCGCCGTGGTCGCCCGCGTGCGGGCCGCTGCCGGTCACCCAGGTGCCGATCACCAGCACCGCCGCGCTGACCACGGTGGTGATCGCCGTGAGGGTCCGCAGCGGGGCGGGCACGACGGCCTCCGCCGGGCCCGCCGGGTCCTTGATCCGCCGCCACAGCGCGTACGCGGCCGCGATCACCAGCATCGAGGCGAGGAAGTGCAGGCCGACCACCCACGGGTTGAGGTCGGTGAGCACGGTGATCCCGCCGATGACCGCCTGCGCGGGGATGCCGAGGAGCACGGCGACCGCGAGCGGGACCAGGTCCCGGCGCCGGGGGAGGTGCAGCAGCACGGCCAGCAGCACCGCCAGCGCGATGACGCCGACGGCGAAGGTGAGCAGGCGGTTGCCGAACTCGATCACCCCGTAGATGCCCATCTCCGGTGTCGTCACGTACGACTCCTCGGTGCACCGGGGCCAGGTGGGGCAGCCGAGGCCGGACCCGGTGAGCCGGACGGCCCCGCCGGTGACGACGATGCCCACGTTCGCGATGATCGAGGCGAGCGCGAGACGGCGCAGCAGGGCGGTGGAGACCGGGAACCGGACGGATCGCTTCACGGCGCAAATCCTACGCACCGTAGTGGAGCGCGATCGGGTGACTCCGTCCGTGCGGTGGTTCGGATCACCGGGGCCCGGGTTTGCGGGCTCCGGACGAATTACGTAACGTTGGCGTTGTGAAAAACGCGGCGGCGCTCTCCGGGCACCAGCCGGCGGTCGCTCCGGCCGCCGGTCAGTCCGCGTCCGTCGCGGACCTCTCCACCCGTGACCGGGTCACCCAGCTGCTGCTGGAGCGGGGCGCGACCACCGCGGCGCAGCTCGGCTCGGCACTCGGGCTCAGCCCGGCCGCCATCCGCCGGCACCTCGACGCGATGCTCGCCGACGGCGACGTCGTCGCCCGCGAGCAGACCGTCCGGGGCCACCGCGGCCGGGGCCGGCCGGCGAAGGTGTTCGTGCTGACCGACGCGGCCCGGGTGCGTTGTGGCACCCACCACTACGACAACATGGCCACCGCCGCGCTGCGCTGGATCGCCCGCAACGGCGGCGCCGCGGCGGTCGAGGCGTTCGCCACCGACCAGGTCGCCGCGCTGGAGACCCGCTGCCGGGCCGCCATGGAGGACGCCGGCGACGACCCGCTCGCGCGGGCCGAGGCACTCGCCGGAGCGCTGACCGCCGAGGGTTACGCTGCGAACGCGTCCACGATCGCCACCGGCGGCCAGCTCTGTCAGCACCACTGCCCGGTGGCGCACGTGGCCGCCGAGTTCCCCCAGCTGTGCGAGGCCGAGACCGCGGTGATCTCCCGCCTGGTCGGCACCCACGTGCAGCGCCTGGCCACCATCGCGCACGGCGACGGAGTGTGCACCACGCACATTCCCACCCAGCCGGGGCGTGCCCGTTCCGGTAAGACCGTCACCACTGTGAGGACAGATAGATGACCGAGCAGATCGTCCAGCCCCTGACGCAGGAAGAGCAGCTCGCCGCCCTGGGTCGCTACGAGTACGGCTGGGCCGACCCGGACGTCGCCGGGGCGGTCGCCCAGCGCGGCCTCAGCGAGGCGGTGGTGCGGGACATCTCGGCCAAGAAGAACGAGCCGGCCTGGATGCTCGACCTGCGGCTGAAGGGCCTGCGGCTGTTCGGCCGCAAGCCGATGCCGGCCTGGGGCGCCGACCTCACCGGGATCGACTTCGACAACATCAAGTACTTCGTGCGGTCCACGGAGAAGCAGGCCACCAGCTGGGAGGACCTGCCCGAGGACATCAAGAACACCTACGACCGGCTGGGCATCCCCGAGGCGGAGAAGCAGCGGCTGGTCGCCGGCGTCGCGGCGCAGTACGAGTCCGAGGTCGTCTACCACAAGATCCGCGAGGACCTCGAGGAGCAGGGCGTCGTCTTCCTCGACACCGACACCGCGCTGCGCGAGCACGAGGACGTCTTCAAGGAGTACTTCGGCACGGTGATCCCGGTCGGCGACAACAAGTTCGCCGCGCTGAACACCTCCGTGTGGTCCGGCGGCTCGTTCATCTACGTGCCGAAGGGCGTGCACGTGGAGATCCCGTTGCAGGCCTACTTCCGGATCAACACGGAGAACATGGGCCAGTTCGAGCGGACGCTGATCATCGTCGACGAGGGCGCGTACGTGCACTACGTCGAGGGCTGCACCGCGCCGCTGTACTCCTCCGACTCGCTGCACAGCGCGGTCGTGGAGATCATCGTGAAGAAGAACGCCCGGTGCCGCTACACGACCATCCAGAACTGGTCGAACAACGTCTACAACCTGGTCACCAAGCGTGCCGTCTGCCATGAGGGCGCGACCATGGAGTGGGTCGACGGCAACATCGGCTCCAAGGTCACCATGAAGTACCCGGCGGTCTACATGACCGGCGAGCACGCCAAGGGCGAGGTGCTCTCGGTGGCCATGGCCGGCGAGGGGCAGCACCAGGACGCGGGCGCCAAGATGGTGCACGCCGCGCCGCACACCTCCTCGACCATCATCTCCAAGTCGATCGCCCGGGGCGGCGGCCGCACGTCGTACCGCGGCCTGGTCCAGGTGCTGGAGGGCTCGCACAGCAGCCGCAGCACGGTCAAGTGCGACGCGCTGCTGGTCGACACCATCTCCCGCTCGGACACCTACCCGTACGTCGACATCCGCGAGGACGACGTGTCGATGGGGCACGAGGCGACCGTCTCCAAGATCAGCGACGACCAGCTCTTCTACCTGATGAGCCGGGGCCTGAGCGAGGACGAGGCGATGGCGATGATCGTTCGCGGCTTCATCGAGCCGATCGCCAAGGAACTCCCGATGGAGTACGCCCTGGAACTCAACCGCCTGATCGAGCTCCAGATGGAGGGCGCGGTCGGCTGACGCCGCCGCGGGCGGGCCGGCTGCGCCGGCCCGCCGCCCAGTTCACGAACCGTCGTCGTAGAACAGACCAAGGAAGAGATGACTACCCAGGCTTCCGCGCCGCCCAGCACCAAGTCGCAGGCGCTCCGCTCGTACGACGTCGCCGACTTCCCGGCCCTCACCGGCCTGGAGGAAGAGTGGCGCTTCACCCCGCTCAAGCGGCTGCGCGGGCTGGTCGGGGGCGACGGCTCCAGGTCGCAGCGCGGCGCCAGACGCGCCGAGCTGGAGTCGTCGGAGGCGCAGGCCGCCACCGGCACGGTCCGCCACGAGCACGGCGACCTGCCCGAGGGCGTCACCGTCGGGCGGATCGGCTCCGACGACCCGCGGGTGGGCAGCGTGCTCACCCCGGTCGACCGGGTCAGCGCGCTGGCCTACGGCGAGGCCGGTCAGGCCCTGCTGGTCCAGGTCGCCCGCGACGCGGTGGTGGCCGAGCCGGTGAGCCTGCGGGTGGTCGGCGAGAGCGCCGAGGGCCTGGCCTTCGGGCACACCTTCGTCGAGGTGGGCCGGTTCGCCGAGGTGACCCTGGTGGTGGAGCACGTCGGTTCGGCCACGCTGGCCGACAACGTCGAGGTGGCCGTGGCCGACGGGGCGAAGCTGACCCTGGTCACCGTCGCCGACTGGGCCGATGACGCCGTCCAGGCCCAGCACCTGCGGGTCCGGCTGGGCCGCGACGCCAAGGTGGTGCACGTCCAGGTCTCCCTCGGCGGCGACCTGGTGCGGCAGTACACCTCGGTGGAATACACCGACCGGGGCGGCGAGGCCGAGCTGTACGGCCTCTACTTCGCCGACTCGGGGCAGCACCTGGAGCACCGCCAGCTGGTCGACCACACCGTGCCGGACTGCCGCAGTTACGTCGGCTACCGGGGCGCCCTGCAGGGCGAGAGCGCGCGCACCGTCTGGGTGGGCGACGTGCTGATCCGCGCCGAGGCGACCGGCACCGACACGTACGAGATCAACCGGAACCTGCTGCTGACCGACGGCGCGCGGGCGGACTCCGTACCCAATCTGGAGATCGAGACCGGCGAGATCGCCGGCGCCGGGCACGCGAGCGCGACCGGCCGTTTCGACGACGAGCAGCTGTTCTACCTGATGGCCCGGGGCATCCCGGAGTCCGAGGCGCGGCGCCTGGTGGTCCGCGGCTTCTTCGCCGAGCTGATCAACAAGATCCCGGTCGAGTCGCTGCGTGAGCGCCTGGGGGACGCCATCGAGGCCCGGCTCACCAAGGCCGGCGCCTGATGATCCGTCTCTGCTCCACCGAGGACGTGCCGAAGGGCACGGTGGTCAGCGCGGACGTCGACGGCACCCCGATCGCGCTGGTGCACGGCGAGGACGGCGCCTTCTACGCCGCCTACGACGAGTGCTCGCACGCCGCGGTCGCCCTCTCCGAGGGGGAGGTCTCCGGCTGCACGCTGGAATGCTGGCTGCACGGATCCCGTTTCGACCTGAGGACCGGCGAGCCGACCGGGCTGCCCGCCACCGAACCCGTTCCCGTCTATCCCGTCGAAGTCCGAGACGGCGACATCTACGTCAGTCTCACGCCGAGCAATGGAGTGACCCGATAATGAGCACCCTGGAGATCCGCGACCTGAAGGTGTCGGTCAAGCTGCCCGAGGGTGAGCTCAAGCCGATCCTGGCCGGTGTCGACCTGACCGTCCGCTCGGGCGAGACCCACGCGATCATGGGCCCGAACGGCTCCGGCAAGTCCACCCTGGCCTACTCGATCGCCGGCCACCCCAAGTACGAGATCACCGGCGGCTCGGTGACCCTCGACGGCGAGGACGTGCTGGCCCTGTCCGTGGACGAGCGGGCCCGCGCCGGCCTCTTCCTGGCCATGCAGTACCCGGTCGAGGTCCCCGGCGTCTCGGTGGCGAACTTCCTGCGTACCGCCAAGACCGCCATCGACGGCCAGGCGCCCAAGCTGCGCACCTGGGGCGGCGAGCTGCGCGGGGCCATGGAGCGCCTCCAGATGGACCCGGCGTTCGCCCAGCGCAACGTCAACGAGGGCTTCTCCGGCGGTGAGAAGAAGCGGCACGAGATCGTGCAGCTGGAGCTGCTCAAGCCGAAGATCGCCATCCTCGACGAGACCGACTCCGGCCTCGACGTGGACGCGCTGCGCGTGGTCAGCGAGGGCGTGAACCGCGTCCGCGACACCGGCGACACCGGGATGCTGCTGATCACCCACTACACCCGGATCCTGCGCTACATCAAGCCGGACTTCGTGCACGTCTTCGTCGCCGGCCGGATCGTCGAGCAGGGCGGCCCGGAGCTGGCCGACAAGCTCGAGGAAGAGGGCTACGAGCGGTACGCCGCCGGAGCCGGCGCGGCGCGGGCCTGAGTCCTTCCGAAAGAATGGGTGGGCCGGTCGACATGACTTCCATCGCGATCCCGTCGGGGATGCCGCAGTACGACGACGTGCCGCGTTACGACGTGGCGAAGGTGCGCGCCGACTTCCCGATCCTCGACCGGGAGATCAACGGGCACCGGCTGGTCTACCTCGACAGCGCCAACACCTCGCACAAGCCGCGGCAGGTGCTCGACGTGCTCGGCGAGCACTACGCGATGCACAACGCCAACGTGTCCCGGTCGGTGCACACCCTGGGCACCGAGGCCACCGAGGCGTACGAGGGCGCGCGGGCGAAGATCGCCGCGTTCATCAACGCGCCGAGCGTGGACGAGGTGGTGTTCACCAAGAACTCCACCGAGGCGATCAACATCGTGGCGTACGCGTTCTCCAACGCGTCGCTGCGGCCCGACGCCGACCCCCGCTTCCGGCTCGGCCCCGGCGACGAGGTGGTGATCTCCGAGATGGAGCACCACTCGAACATCGTGCCGTGGCAGCTGCTCTGCGAGCGCACCGGCGCGACCCTGCGCTGGTTCCCGGTCACCGACCAGGGGCGCCTGGACGA
The DNA here is from genome assembly GCF_003664255.1 of Micromonospora sp. M71_S20. NCBI lineage: Bacteria > Bacillati > Actinomycetota > Actinomycetes > Micromonosporales > Micromonosporaceae > Micromonospora > Micromonospora sp. M71_S20. The sequence goes on from NZ_RCCV01000003.1 coordinate 684,932, forward strand.
GTCGGGGTTGGAGGACCTGGTCACCGAGCGGACGAAGATCGTCTCGCTGGTGCACACGTCCAACATCCTCGGCACGGTCAACGCCACCTCGCGGATCACCGCCCGGGTCCGCGAGGTGGGCGCGCTGCTGCTGCTCGACTGCTCCCAGTCGGTGCCGCACATGCCGATGGACGTGGTCGACTACGACGCCGACTTCATCGTCTTCACCGGGCACAAGATGTGCGGCCCGACCGGCATCGGCGTGCTCTGGGGCCGGGCCGAGCTGCTGGCGGCGATGCCGCCGGTGCTGGGCGGCGGGTCGATGATCGAGACGGTCACCATGGCCCGCTCGACGTTCGCCGCGCCGCCGGCCCGGTTCGAGGCGGGCACCCCGCCGATCGCCGAGGCGGTCGCGCTCGGCGCGGCCGTCGACTACCTCGCCGGCATCGGGATGCGGGCCATCCAGTGGCACGAGAAGGAGCTGACGGCGTACGCGCTGGACGCCCTCGCCACGGTGCCCGGCCTGCGGATCTTCGGACCGTCGGTGCCGGTGGGCCGGGGCGGCACCATCTCGTTCGCCCTCGACGACATCCACCCGCACGACGTCGGGCAGGTGCTCGACTCGCTCGGCGTGCAGGTGCGCGTCGGCCACCACTGCGCCAAGCCGGTGTGCACCCGGTTCGGCGTGCCGGCCATGACGCGGGCCTCGTTCTACCTCTACACCACCACCGGGGAGATCGACGCCCTGGTGGCAGGACTGGAGCAGGTGCGGAAGGTGTTCGAGTGAGCGGCGACGCAGGGGCCCGCGGATCGACGGGAGTTCAGCCTGATGCAGCTTGAATCTCTTTACCAGGAGATCATCCTGGACCACTACAAGCACCCGCACGGTCGCGGCCTGCGCGATGCGGACGCCACGGGCGCCCGGGTCGCCGAGGCGCACCACGTCAACCCGACCTGCGGTGACGAGGTCACCGTCCGGGTGGCGACCGACGGCGACGTGCTGCACGACGTCTCGTACGACGGCATGGGCTGCTCGATCAGCCAGGCGTCGGCGAGCGTGCTGCACGAGCTGCTGGTGGGCCGGGACGCGGGCGACGCGTTCCGGGTGCACGAGGCGTTCGTCGAGTTGATGTCCGGCCGTGGCCAGGTCACGCCGGACGAGGACGTGCTCGGTGACGGGGTCGCGTTCGCGGGCGTCGCCCGCTACCCCGCCCGGGTCAAGTGCGCGCTGTTGCCGTGGATGGCGTTCAAGGACGCCGCGGCACGCGCCGGTGTGGGCGTGAGCCCGACGGAGGTTGAGGCATGAGCAGCGAGGACACCGCCACCGCGGCGAACCCGGCGACCGAGGGCGCGGGCGCCCCGGGCGGGGAGGCCGCCGCCCCGGCCACGAACGGCGCCGCGCCGGTTACGAACGGCGTGCCGGCCGCCGGGGGCAAGGCCGCCGTCGCCGACATCGAGGAGGCGATGAAGGACGTCGTCGACCCAGAGCTGGGCATCAACGTGGTCGACCTCGGCCTGGTGTACGGCGTGCACGTCGGCGACGACAACGTCGCCACCCTGGACATGACGCTGACCTCGGCGGCGTGCCCGCTGACCGACGTGATCGAGGACCAGACCCGGCAGGCGCTGACCACCGGCCCGGGCGGCGGGTTGGTCGACGACATCCGGATCAACTGGGTGTGGCTCCCGCCGTGGGGGCCGGACAAGATCACCGACGAGGGACGCGACCAGCTCCGTTCCCTCGGCTTCAACGTCTGACCAACCCGCGCCGGTCGGTACCCGTCGAGCGCGCTGTCCCCTTCCGGGGGCGGCGCGCTCGACGCGTTTCTGGGGACAAACGACGGCGGCCACTTCGCCGATGACGGCGAGGGTGTCCCACCGCCGCGGATGACCCGGCGTGTGCGGGGACGACCGTTTCTTCCACGTTGCGGTGTTCGGGCGGAGCCGACACAAGCTGTGATCCGCGTGACATTCTCAATCGACAGATGTCACCGTTCATTGAGGAGACGGCACATGCGATCTCGGTTGATCTCCGTCGCGTCCGCGCTGGCGCTCGTCACGGGTGGCTCGGCGTTGGCGTTGCTGCCGGCCAGCCCGGCCAGTGCGCACTGCAGCGGGCACGGCACCCACCCGGATCTGTACAGCGGGGGTGCCATCTCGTTCGGAAACGGGACCAACATCCGCGCCTATCCCCACGCCGACTGCGGCAGCCACGGACTCGGCTACCCGAGTCACGGGATCGATGTCCACTGCGCCACCTACACCAACGCGCTCTGGATCTTCGTCCGTAACACCACCACCGGAGTCAACGGGTGGTCGCGGCTGGACGCCCTCAACGTCTCGCAGCCCACCACGATCGCCGACTGCTCGAGCGCGGTCGCGACGCACCAACTGGCCTGAGCGTCGGCCGGCACTCGTCCCAGCCGGCGAGTGCCGGGAAAGCGGTGGCGGCGGGTGGGGTGGGCGAGCAGGATCGGGGCGTGATCGAGACGTACCCGGTGCAGAAACTCCCCGTCGCCGCGGCCACCGCCGCCGGGCGACAGCGGACCGCGTCCGGTCGCGTCCCGATCCGCCGCCGACCGTCGTGACCGGCGCGTTCCTGGCCGGTCTGGTCGCCGGCTACGGCGTTGCCATCCCGGTCGGCGCGATCGCGGTCCTCATCCTCGGGCTCAGCGCGCGCACGTCGTTCCGGGTCGGCGCCGCCGCCGCGTTCGGGGTGGCCACCGCCGACGGGCTCTACGCCGCCGTGGCGGCCCTCGGCGGGGCCGCCGTCGCCGGGCTGATCGCCCCGGTCGCCGGGCCGCTGCGGCTGGCCGCCGCACTTGTGCTGCTCCTTCTTGCCGGCCACGGCGCCTGGCGCGCGCTGCGTCCCCGCACCGCGACCGGGGTCGCCGGCGTCCGCCGGGGCATGGACACCCCGGTCCGCGCCTTCACCGGTGTGCTCGCGCTGACCCTGCTGAACCCCGCGACCGTGGTCTACTTCGCCGCGCTCGTGCTGGGCCGCACCGACCGCGCCGGGTCGGATCCGCTCGCCGCCGGTCTCTTCGTGCTCGGCGCGTTCGTCGCCTCGGCGAGCTGGCAACTGCTGGTCGCCGGCGGGGGCTCCCTGGTCGGCCGGGTGCTCACCGGCCCGCGCGGTCGGCTCGTGACGGCGCTGCTCTCCAGCGCGATCATCGCCGCCCTAGCCGTGGCGATGCTGCTGCCCGACGGAGCCGCCGACGCCGCGGTGCCGTAGGTTCGGGCGTATGAGCAGCCGCCCCGCCGCCGGAGGCGGCCGCTGGGTCGAGGTGGACCCGGCCCGGGTCGCCCGCTGGGTCGAGGGCTTCGCCGACCGGCACGGCCCGCCCACCACCACCGTCCAGGCGTACGGGCTGCTGCTCGCCGCCGCCGACGGCGCGACCGCCGAGCTGCACACCCCGCCCGGCGCGCCGGCCACCCCCGACGTGGCCGGCTTCGTGGCCGCCGCGACCACGCCCCGCCGGCTCGGCCTGCTGCTCGCCCGCAAGGGCGCCGTGGCGGTGGGCGTCGCGGCGGGGGAGGAGCTGGTGGTCTCCAAGGTGGACACGCGCTACGTGCAGGGACGCACCGCCGCCGGGGGCTGGTCCCAGCAGCGCTTCGCCCGGCGGCGCGACAACCAGGCGAAGGCGGCGCTGGGCGACGCCGCCGACCTGGCCGTACGGCTGCTGCTGCCGGAGGCGTCGTCGTTGGGTGCGCTGGTCTGCGGCGGCGACCGGCGGGCGGTGGACACCGTGCTGGCCGACCGGCGGCTCGCCCCGCTGGCGGCGCTGCGCGCCGAGCGGCTGCTGGACGTGCCCGAGCCCCGCCACGCCGTGCTCGTCGGCGCGATCGCGGCGGCCCGGGCGGTCCGGATCCTGGTCCGCGACCCCGCGCCGTCCTGACCCGGCAGCACGGCTCCGGAGGCCCGGCGGTTCCGCTTGCTTCCCGGCGGTTCCGCTTGTGGCCCGGCGGTTCGCCGTGGCGACCGCGATGCAGGAGAACCGGCTTCCGCCTGTGGCCGGCGGCTGCGGCGGGCGCGTGGCCACGGCTCCGAGGGGGCCCGAGGCCACGGTCTCCCGCCCGGGGAGCGGCCCCGGTCGTGGTCGGTCGCCCGAGCGCCGGCGCACTAGGCTGGGCGCGACGGTCGGGAGGGGGCCAGGATGGCGGAGACGGCGGCGGCCGACGTCGCCGTGGTCGGGGGCGTCGACTCCCGCGACGACGCGGTCGGGGAGAGCCTGGGTGACCGGATCAGACGCCTGCGCCTGGCCCGGGGCCTCACCCAGCAGCAGGTCGTCGGCTCCCGCTACACCCGCGCCTACCTGGGTGCCGTGGAGTCGGGGGCCCGGATGCCCAGCCCCGAGGCGCTGGCCCACTTCGCCGACCGCCTCGGGTTGGCCGTGGACGACCTGCGCCACGGTCGGCCGGCCAACGCGGTCGCCCAGCTCGCCGGCGAGCAGGCGGCGGCCCGCCGGGACCTCTCCGCCGGCAGGTTGGACGCCGCCGAGCGGGCGTTGACCGGGATACGCCGCCGCGCGGAGCGCTACGGACTGTCCGAGCTGGCCGGTTGGGCCGGATACCACCTGGCGGAGGCCCAACTGCACCGGGGGCGCACAGAGGACGCCGCCACCCGGTACGACGAGCTTGCCGACCAACTGCCCGACGACTGCCCGGCGCTGCGCGCGGCGGTGCTGGCCCGGCAGGCGTACTGCCTGCTGGTCGCCGGGGACACGCCGCGGGCAGTGGCGATCCTGGAGGGCGGCCTGCGGGCCCTGCGGGCGGCGCCGCCGGTGGACGCCGACGCCGAGCTGCGCTTGACCAACGCGCTGATGTACACGTTCCTCGAGCTGAGCTGGCGGGAGCGGGCCCGGCGGTTGGAGCGGGAGGTGACGCCCCTGCTCGCCCGGGCGACCAACCGGGAGTGGGTGGCGCAGTTCCACGCCGTCGCCGGGCAGTTGCGTCGCGACGGCGAGCTGGACGAGGCGGACCGGCACCTGCGGGAGGCCGTCCGCCGCTACACCGAGCTGGGGCTGACCCGGGAGATCGGCCTGTGTCACTGGGCCCGTGGCTACGTCCTGCTGCGGGCCGGGCGACCGGGGGAGGCGGTGGCGCAGCTGCGGCGCGCCCGGGAGACGCTGGGTGCCGTCGGCGCGGTGCTCGACCACGCCGGGGCGACGCTGGAGCTGGCCGAGGCGCGTCGGCGCGAGGGCGCGCTGGACGAGGCGGCCGAGCTGGCCGAGGAGGCGGCCGGGGCGGCGACCGCCAGCGACCACCGCGAGATCATGGCCGAGGCAGACCGGGTACGCGGACTGGTGCGGGCCGCCCAGGGCGACGGCGAGCAGGCGCGGCGGCTGCTGCTGCGGGCCGTCGACCGGTACGAACGGGCCGGCCTGATGGGTGACGTGGTGATCACCTGCCGCCACCTCGCGGAGCTGTTGCTGGCCCGGGCGGAACGGGACGAGGCGGCGGCGGTGCTGCGCCGCGGCCTGCGCGCGGCGGAGCGGCTGTCGTGAGCCGGCCGGAGCCCGTCGTGGCGGGTGCGGCGGCGAGCGGCCTGGGCGCGCGGGTGCAGCGGCTGCGCGCGGAACGGGGACTCACGCAGCGCGCCCTGGCCGAGCCACGGTACACCGCGGCATACGTCTCCGCTGTGGAGAGCGGTCGCCGGGTGCCCTCCGCCGACGCCGTCGCCCACTTCGCCGAGCGGCTCGGCGTCACGCCCTCGGACCTGAACACCGGCCGCTCGCCGGCGGAGGTGGTGCGCCTGCGGCTGCGCCTGGCCGAGGCCGACCTGGCCGGCTCCGCCGACGAGACGGCCGCCGTCTGCCACGAGGTGGCCGAGGCCGCCGTCGAGCTGGCCGAGCCGGTGCTGGAAGCCCGGGCCCGGCTCGGCTTGGCGGGCGTGGCGCTGCGCCGCGACGACCCCGGTGCCGCGTCGGCCCAGCTCGACCGGGCGGAGCTTCTCCTGGCGGGGGCGCCCCCGCACGTGCGCGCCGAGGCTGCGGTCGGCCGGGCCGGGCTGGCATACCACGCCGGTGACCCGCGCTACGCCCGCTACCTGCTCACGGAGGCGCGGGACGCGCTGCTGCGCGACGGGTACCCGGATCCGTCGGTCCTGCTGGTCCTGCACGCCGAGCTGGTGCGCTGCCACGTCGCACTCGGCGACGAGGAGGCGGCGGCGGAGGCCGCCACGCAGGCCCTGGCTCTGGCGGTGCTCGCCGCGCCGGCCCGGGTCGCCGATCTGCACCTGAGCGTCGCGTCCTCGTTGCTCGCGTCGGGGCGAACGGTGGAGGCCGCCGTCGCCGCCGAGCAGGCCCGCCAGGCGGCCCGGCAGGTCGCCATGCGGTGGCTGCTGGCGTGCTGTCACCGGGCCCGGGGTCAGGGGCGCCGGAGGGCCGGTGACCTGGCCGGCGCCCTCGGCGACCTGGCGAGGGCGCACACGGTGCTGACGGATGCCGGGCAGCCGGCGCTCGCCCGCGAGGTCGGGGTGGAGCTGGCGGAGGTCTACCACGCGCTGGGCCAGCCGGCGCGGGCCGAGGCCCTGTTGCGCGACGCCGTCGACCGCGGCGGCGACCCGTCGGTGGCGGCCCGCGCCGACCGGGTACGTGGCCTGCTGCGCGACGACGACGGCGACCGGGCCGGTGCGGAGCGGTACCTGCGGGCGGCGCTCGCCGGCTACCGGGCGGCCGGGCGGCGCCGGGAGTTGGCGGCGGTGGCATTGCTGCTGGCGGACCTGTTGGAGGGGTGGGGCCGCCCCGGAGACGCGATCGACCTGCTCCGCGAGGGGCTGCACCAGGTGGAGCAGCTCGGTGAGCGGGTCGCCGTGCTCCGCGCCACGGCCTGAGCCCTCGGCGACGGGAACGCCGCCGAGGGCCCTTCGGGCGGGCCGTCGGGCCGGCCCGCCTGCGGACCGGGTCACCCGCCCGTTCGCCATCCCGTCGGCGGACGGGCGACCGCTCCACGGTCGTGCGTCAGTCCCGGGCCCAGAGCGCCGGCGCGTTCGGCGGCTCCCAGCCGGGCTGGGCGGTGTGCGCCTGCAGGCAGCGGTAACCGCCCCCGCCGTAGGTGACCCGGGCGCCGGCCGGGTACGCGGTGCCGGCCGCCCAGGTACCGCCGGGTGCGGTGCCGGTCGGCGTGGGTGTGGGACCGGAGGTCACGTTGAGGACGAAGTCGAAGCTCGCCTCCCGGCCGCCGTTCGCCGTGCGTACCGTCATCAGCAGCGCGGGGTCGAAGAGCGTGTCCGTGCTGTTGCGGGGCTCGCCGGGGAAGTACAGCTGGGTGGTGAGCACCGGCCGGTTCGGCGCCTGCGCCTTGACGTGGATGTGCCGCGTCCGTCCGGGATAGAGGCCCGGCACGATCGTGCTGAGCCGGTACGCGCCCGACGCGTCGGTGAACTGGTGGCCGCGCAGCCGGTAGCCGATGTTGTCGTAGCCGCCGTTGGTGTCGGCCTGCCAGAAGTCCAGCAGCACGTCGGGGAGCGGCCGGCAGTCCAGCCCGAAGACGTGGCCGGTGACCGTGAGTCGGGTGCCGACCGTGCCGGCCTCGACCAGCGAGGATCGGCGCGGTGAGTTCGGCTTGAAGTAGGGGCCCTCCATCTGCGCCGGCGTCGGGTCGTCGCCGTCGTCGCAGTACGGGGTGAGGGGCGGTGCCGACGCGGGGTCGGCCGTCCTCGCGCCCACCGCCCGCGCGGCGCCGGTGACGAGGAACGGGGCGGGCAGGGCCAGTGCCGCCGCCCGCAGCACGCTCTTGCGTGTCACGCCGCCGTGGGGGCGGACATCGTCTGGCTCCCGTGCGTCGCTGGCTGCACCGTTCATGAGCGTTCCTCCTGGTGGGCAACGGGTGTCGGGGCCCGGCCGGCCCGGGAAGTCCCGGCACGTCCGGGCGGGCCGGCGCGGCCGGCGACCCGACGCTATTGACGGACGTCGGGATGCGTCGATGTGTCAGCCGGCGGAATCGTGGTGTTTTCCGCCGTGCCGGCGGAACGCGCCGGGGGAGTCGCCGGCCTCCCGGCGGAAGAACCGGCAGAAGTAGGCGGGGTCGGCGAAGCCGAGCCGCTCGGCGATCGCGGCCACGGTGAGGTCGGTCCGGGTCAGCAGGCGTTTCGCCTCCAGGACCCGGGCCCCGCGGATCAGCCGGGCCGGGGTGGCGCCGGTGGCCAGCGGGACCGCGTCGTTGAGGTGGCGCTCCGACACGCCGATGCGACGGGCGTACGCGCGGGGAGGCTGGCCGACGAGGTCCGGCTCGCCGAGCAGTTCCTCGAAGCGGCGGGCGATCGCGGCGGCGCGCTGGTTGCGGGTGCCCGGCCCGGGCGGCGGGCCGGGGGTCGGGCCCGTGGGCCGGGACCGGCGCACCTCGGTGAGCAGCAGGTGCAGGTAGGCGCGCAGGGTGCTCGCCCGGCCGGGCCCACCCCGGCGGTACTCGGCCGTCGTCCAGCGCATCAGGGTGGCGATCCGCCTCGCCTGCGTGTCGTCGCGTGGGCGCCAGGAGCGGTGTCCCGAGCGGTGCAGCGCGTCGCGGTCGGCCGGGAAGGTCAGCAGGAATTCGGCGGCGCAGAGCAGCACGTGCCCGCGTAGGTCGCGCTGGTCCTGCCAGTGGTGCACCTGGCCGGGCGTGACGACGAACAGGTGAGGCGGCCGGACGGGGTGGGCGTCGAGGTCGATGACGTGCGTGGCCCGCCCGTGGGTCACGTACACCAGCTCGTAGAAGACGTGCCGGTGCGGGAAGTCGGCGCGGGAGAGCGGGCCGATCTCCTCGAAGGACCCGACGGCGAAGGGCAGCTCGTCCGGGGCGGGCACCGCCAGGTCGTGCCGGGGCAGCGCCGGCGACGGGCCGGTCACCGGACTCGAGGAGCGGGTGGCCGGCCCGGGGGCCGTGGCGGGTCGTGAGGGGACGGTCCTGGTCCGGGGGTCGTACGGGCGCGGCGGGGACACGGGCGGCTCCGTTCGCGGTGCAGGGACGGGTGGCGATCGGTCGCGACCTGTATTGACGGCGTCGGATGTCTAACCTACGGTGAGGGCAACACAGTTAACAACATTTGTTGTTGCGTCTGTAGCGCATCGCCACCGCCCCGCCGTACGGCACTCGCGTGCCTGCTCAGGCGGGCCTGATCCGACCCTCCACATCGTTCTGACCGCGAGGAGACCCCCCATGCTCCGACGACCAGCCACCGTGGCGGCAACTACCCTGAGTGCTGCCGCTCTGGTGCTGACCATGGCCCTGGCCACCCAGGCCGGCGCCGACACCACCCCCACCCCGACCGCGCCGGCCGCCGGTTCCGACGGCGTCGCGCCGGAGATGTTCGCCGCCCTGCAACGGGACCTTCGGCTGACCCCGGACCAGGCCCGCGCCCGCCTGGCGGTCGACGATCGCGCCAGCCGCGCGCAGCAGGTGCTGCGGACCACGCTCGGTGCCGGCTACGGCGGCACCTGGGTCACCGCCGAAGGGGCCGCCGTGGCGGTCGGCGTCACCCGCGCCGCCGACGCCGACCCCGTCCGCGCCCTCGGCGCTGTCCCGGTCCCGGTCACCTACGGCGAGGACACCCTGCACGCGGCGGTTGACCGGCTGAACCGCCGGGCCGCCGCCGCGCCGGCCACCGTGGTCGGCTGGTACGCCGACCTTCCCGGCAACTCCGTCGTGGTGCTGGCCCGCGACGGCGGCTCGGCCGCGGCCCGGTCCTTCGCCGCGGCGGCGGGGGTGCCGGCCGGCGCGGTGCGGGTCCAGGCCAGCACCGAGAACCCGAGGCCGTACGCCGACGTGATCGGTGGCAACGCCTACTACACCGGCGGCAGCCGGTGCTCGGTCGGGTTCTCCGTCAACGGCGGGTTCGTCACCGCCGGGCACTGCGGCCGGGTCGGCGCCCGCACCTCCCAGCCCGGTGGCACCGTCCGCGGCTCCACCTTCCCGGGCCGCGACTACGCCTGGGTGCAGGTGGACGCCGGGAACACCCCGCGCGGGCTGGTGAACGACTACCGCGGCGGCACGGTCACGGTGGCGGGCAGCGTCGAGGCGGCCGTGGGGGCGGCGGTCTGCCGGTCCGGCTCCACCACCGGCTGGCGCTGCGGCACCATCCAGCAGAAGAACGCCTCGGTGACCTACCCGGAGGGCACCGTCACCGGGCTGACCCGGAGCAACGCCTGCGCCGAGCCGGGCGACTCCGGCGGCTCGTGGATCTCCGGCGACCAGGCCCAGGGGGTCACCTCGGGCGGCTCCGGCAACTGCACCACCGGCGGGACGATGTACTTCCAGCCGGTCAACGCGATCCTGGCGGCGTACGGGCTGAGCCTCGTCACCGCCGGCGGCCCCGCGCCGACCCCCACGCCCACCTCGACCGGCAACCCGCCCGGCGGCACGACCTGGCAGGTCGGCACCGGATACGCCGCTGGCGCGACGGTGAGCTACGCGGGCCAGTCGTACCGCTGCCTGCAGGGACACACCGCCCAGCCGGGCTGGGAGCCGCCGAACGTGCCGGCGCTCTGGCAGCGGGTCTGACCGCCGCCGCTCCGCCACGCGTACGCGCCACGGGCCCGGTCACCGACCGGGCCCGTGGCCTGCCTGTGCGGGAGGTGGCGGCGTGCTCGCCGGGGCCCGCCGTCTCCCGCCCGACGGGGGGTCAGAGGCTGCCGCGGAAGGTGTCGCAGGACTTCGGGTCGCCGGTGGAGTAGCCCCGGGTGAACCACTCCTTGCGCTCGGCGGAGGAGCCGTGGGTGAACTCGTCCGGGTTCACCGGCCGGTTGGCCCGCTTGGAGATGGCGTCGTCGCCGATCTTCTCGGCGGTGTCGATGGCCTGCTGGATGTCCTGCTCGCTGATGCTGGTGAAGATCTTCTGGCCGCTCGCGTCGGCGGTGCCGGTGGCGTTCTTCGCCCAGGCGCCGGCGTAGCAGTCGGCCTGCAACTCCAGCTTCACCGAGAGCGCGTTCGCGTTGTCCGGGTCGCGCTGCTGCTGGCGGCGCATCTGGGCCTCGGTGCCGAGGAGGTCCTGCACGTGGTGGCCGTACTCGTGGGCGAGCACGTACGGCTGGGCGAACTCGCCTTCGGCGCCGAGCTGCTGGGCGAGCACCTGGTAGAAGGTGAGGTCGATGTAGACGAGGTCGTCGGCGGGGCAGTAGAACGGGCCGACACCGGAGTCGGCCTGCCCGCAGGCGGTGTTGACGCCCTGGCTGAAGAACACCGTCCGGGACGGGCGGTACTGCTCGCCGAACGCCTCGGGCAGGGCCTTCTGCCAGTACGCCTGGATGGAGTTGACGTAGAGGGCGTTGCGGCAGTCGAGCTGCTGGAGCGCGTCCTCGGCCGAGCACTTCTGCTCCAGCGACGTGTTGTCGCCCTGCGGCTCGTCGCCGCCGTTGGTGGCCGCGTTCAGGCCGAAGCCGCCGCCGACGAGCGCGACGAGCACCGCGATGACGAGGCCGACGATGCCGCCCCGGCCGCCGCCGATCGGGATGGGGATGCCGCCCAGCCCACCGCCCCCGCCGGATCCTCGGCGGTCGTCCACCTGGCTGGTGTCGATCCGCGCGTTCTCGTTCAGCTCCATGTCAACCCCGATCACCGTTTTGATCCGTCTTGGTGGTTGCGGTACCGGACCGGGTCCGGACGGCGTTTCGGTACCCGATGATCTTGATCGGTAATCCGGCGGGGCGGTCCGGCGGCGCCCGGTACACTTGCCCCGTGCTGCTCTGCGAAGGCTGAACCGCCCCGCGCCGACGGGCCTCGTGCTCGCCGGCGCTTTCGCGTGCCCTGAGTCAGCCCTTCCAGACCCCGAGAGCGAGTCCTCCGACATGATCACTGCCACCGGCCTGGAGCTGCGCGCCGGCGCCCGCATCCTGCTGTCCGACACCACGCTGCGGGTGCAGCCGGGTGACCGGATCGGCCTGGTCGGCCGCAACGGCGCCGGCAAGACCACCACGCTGAAGGTGCTCGCCGGCGAGGGCCAGCCGTACGCCGGCCAGATCGACCGCCGCAGCGCCATCGGCTACCTCCCGCAGGACCCCCGGACCGGCGACCTGGAGGTCACCGGCCGCGACCGGGTGCTCTCCGCCCGGGGCCTGGACGTGCTGATGGCCCAGATGAAGGAGATCGAGACCAGGCTCGCCGACGGCGCCGACGACAAGCTGGTCCGCCGCTACGGCGCGCTGGAGGACCAGTTCGCCTCCCTCGGCGGGTACGCGGCGGAGGCTGAGGCCGCCCGGATCTGCGCCAACCTCGGCCTGCCGGACCGCGCGCTGGCCCAGACCATCGGCACGCTCTCCGGCGGTCAGCGCCGCCGCATCGAGCTGGCCCGGATCCTGTTCCGCGACGCGGGCGAGAACGGCGGCGGCATCCTGCTGCTCGACGAGCCGACCAACCACCTCGACGCCGACTCGATCACCTGGCTGCGCAGCTTCCTCGCCAACCACAAGGGCGGCCTGATCGTGATCTCCCACGACGGCTCACTGCTGGAGTCGGTGGTCAACAAGGTGTGGTTCCTCGACGCCACCCGCTCCGTGGTCGACGTCTACAACCTGGGCTGGAAGGCGTACCTGGAGGCACGCGAGACCGACGAGCGGCGCCGCCGCCGGGAGCGGGCCAACGCCGAGAAGAAGGCCGGCGCGCTGATGGCGCAGGCCGACAAGATGCGGGCCAAGGCCACCAAGACCGTCGCCGCGCAGAACATGGCCCGGCGGGCCGAGAAGCTCATCTCCGGCCTGGAGGAGGTACGCGTCGCCGACAAGGTGGCGAAGGTGCGCTTCCCGAGCCCGGCCCCGTGCGGCAAGACCCCGCTCACCGCGACCGGCCTGTCGAAGTCGTACGGCTCGCTGGAGATCTTCACCGACGTGAACGTGGCGGTCGACCGTGGCTCCCGGGTGGCCATCCTGGGGCTCAACGGCGCCGGCAAGACCACCCTGCTGCGGATGCTCGGCGGCCTGCTGGAGCCGGACACCGGCGAGGTGCACGCCGGCCACGGCCTGCGGCTCGGCTACTACGCGCAGGAGCACGAGACGCTCGACGTGGACCGTACGGTGCTGGAGCACATGCGCAGCGCCGCCATCGAGCAGACCGACACCGACCTGCGCAAGATCCTCGGGGCGTTCCTGTTTTCCGGCGACGACGTGGACAAGCCGGCCGGGGTGCTCTCCGGCGGCGAGAAGACCCGGCTCGCGCTGGCCACCCTGGTCTGCTCCGGGGCGAACGTGCTGCTGCTCGACGAGCCGACGAACAACCTCGACCCGGTCAGCCGGGAGCAGGTGCTCGACGCCATCGCCCGCTACCCGGGCGCGATCGTGCTGGTCACCCACGACCCCGGCGCGGTCATGGCGCTGAAGCCCGACCGCGCCATCCTGCTGCCCGACGGCGACGAGGACGCCTGGAGCGACGACCTGCTCGAACTCGTCGAACTGGCCTGACCCACGCACTCTGACCCGCCCCGGTCCTGGTCCTGGTCCTGGTCCGTCGACCATGAGGCTGTCGCACTCCGCCCCTGCGTGTCGCGACGGAAACTTCATGATCGACCCGGCGGGGTGACCCCGGTGGGGCGACTCGGCGGGGGTCCAGTGGGGTGGGTGCGGGTGGGTCGTGCAGTCAGCGCAGGAGGTCGCGCAGGTGGGGCAGGATGCCCGAGGTGGCCAGGATGACCACGCCGATGGCGATGAAGATCGCCGGTACGAGCCAGTGGCCGGCGCGCCCGACCAGCCCCGTGACCCGGGGGTGGTTGCCGAGCCAGGCGCCGGCCGCACACCACAGCGCGATGAGCACCACGAAGACCAGCAGGAAGACCGCGCTGTCCGCCGGGCCGAGCGCCCGGAACACCGGTACGTAGACGGCGATGTTGTCGGCGCCGTTGGCGATCGTCACCCCGGCCACGCCGACGGTGGAGCCCACCACCGCGGGTGTCTCGTCGGCGCCGCGGTCGAGCAGCGCGCGGACGCCGAGAGCGACCGGCAGCAGGCCGAGCAGCCCCGTCCAGGGGTCGGGCACCACCAGGAGCCCGGCCGCGACCACGGCGCTGGCCAGGGCGAGGGCGCCGATGCCCAGGTACTGCCCGGCGACGATCTGCCAGGGCCGGGGGCGGCCTGTGGTGCGGGCGGCGACGAAGAGCAGCGTCAGGACGACGATGTCGTCGATGTCGGTGGCGGCGAACACCACGGCGGCGCCGGCGGCGGTGCCCAACAGGTCGATCACGCCAGCAGGGTACGGGCGGGCCACCCGCCGAGCCCGCTGAGCCCGCCGAGTCCGCCGCGCAGGCCGAGTCTGCCGCGCGTGGTGCGGGCGGGCGTCGCGGAGGTCGGGAGCATCACGCTATCGGGAAGCTGACATTGCATAGCGTGTCGGTTGGCGAAGAGTTGATATCTGGCGCATGATCGTTCGAGGCGGTCTAATAGGTGGGACCGTATCCGAACCGCACAGTCTGGGACGTGAGGACACAGCATGGCAGCCACTGGCACAGCCACCAGCACTGAGAAGGGTCGCCGGATCGTCGGAGCCGAGCGTCAGACGCTCGCCAAGGACCTGGTAAAGCGGTACACCTCGGGTGAGAGCATCCGCGCGCTCGCGGCCTCGACCGGCCGTTCCTACGGGTTCATCCACCGGGTGCTCACCGAGTCCGGGGTTCAGCTGCGGCAGCGTGGCGGCGCCCGACGCCGCAAGAAGGCGTGACCCGCCCACCAGCGTCGTCCATCAGCGCCGCTCCCCGGGTCGCTCGGTGACCGCCGAGGCGACCGGGGTCCGGCTGGAATGCGACGGGCCGGTTGCGACGGTCACGTTGTGCCGGCCCGACGTGCTCAACGCGCAGACCCCGGCGATGTGGCGCGCGATGAGCGACTTCTCGCGGGACCTCCCCGGCGACGTCCGCGTCGTGGTCGTACGCGGCGAGGGGCGGGCGTTCTCCGCCGGCCTCGACCTGTCGGTGGCCGGAGCCTCCGGCCCGGGGTCGTTCGCCGAGCTGGCCACCCTGCCCGAGCAGGAGTGCGCCGACCGGATCGCGGAGTACCAGGGCGGTTTCACCTGGCTGCACCGTCCCGACGTCGTCTCCGTCGCCGCCGTGCAGGGGCACGCGATCGGCGCCGGCTTCCAGCTGGCGCTCGCCTGCGACCTGCGCGTGCTCGCCGAGGACGCGAAGCTCTCCATGGCCGAGGTGACGCTCGGCCTGGTACCGGATCTCGCCGGCACCGGCCGCCTGGTCGACCTGGTCGGCTACAGCCGTGCGCTGGAGATCTGCGCGACCGGCCGGCGGATGGACGCCGCCGAGGCGGACCGGATCGGCCTGGCCACCCTGGTGGTGCCGAACGCCGAGCTGGGCGCCGCGGTGCGTGACCTGACCGCCGGGCTGCTGGCCAACGACCGCAACGCGGTGGTGGAGATCAAGGCCCTGCTGGCCGGCGCGACCGGTCGGTCCGCCGCGGACCAGCAGCGGGCCGAGCGGGAGGCGCAGACCCGCCGGCTGCGTGATCTCGCCGGGCGGGGAGAGTAAGTAGTAAGGACCGTTCGGGAAGATCAGGGTTACGGCCGAGGTTGTCAGAGTCGTCGGGAGAATTGACCTGACGGTGCGGTCAGCCCGACGACCCGGAGGTGAACGTGTCCAACTCGATGTCGGGCGGCGGCATGGCCGGTTGGAGCATGCTCCGATCGATGCGCAACCGCGACGAGATCTCTACCCACCGGCTCAAGCGCGGGGTGGCCCGCCGGATTGTGGCCTTCGCCGGGCCCTACCGCCGGGACATCGTCGTCTTCCTGGTCACGGTGGTGCTGGCCGCGGTCATCGGCGTCGCCACCCCGGTGCTCGCCGGCGACGTGATCGACACGATCACCCGGGGCGGCACCGACGCCGGCAACGCGGTGGTCCGGCTGGCCCTCGTCATCGCCGGGCTCGCGGTGGCCGACGCGCTGCTCTCCCTCGCCCAGCGGTGGTATTCGGCCCGCATCGGCGAGGGCATCATCCTCGACCTGCGCACCCGGGTCTACGACCACGTCCAGCGGATGCCGCTGCAGTTCTTCACCCGCACCCAGACCGGCGCGCTGGTCAGCCGGCTCAACAACGACGTGCTCGGTGCGCAGCGGGCGTTCACCTCGACCCTGTCCGGGGTGGTCAGCAACGTCATCCAGCTCGTGCTCACGGCCGCGGTGATGTTCACCCTCTCCTGGCAGATCACCGCGCTCTCGCTGGTGCTGCTGCCGGTCTTCATCATCCCGGCCCGCCGGGTCGGCAAGCGGCTCGCCGAGATTACCCGGGAGTCCTACAACCTCGACGCGAAGATGAACGCGACGATGACCGAGCGGTTCGGCGTCTCGGGCGCGTTGCTGGTGAAGCTCTTCGGCCAGCCCGAGGTGGAGGCGCGCCGGTTCGCCGGGCGGGCCGAGCGGGTCCGCGACATCGGCATCCAGTCCGCGATGTACTCGCGGACCTTCTTCGTGGCGATGCTGCTGGTCGCCTCGCTGGCCCAGGCGCTCACCTACGGCCTCGGCGGATGGCTGGCGGTCACCGGCAACGTCAGCGCCGGCACCGTGGTGACCCTCGCATTGCTGCTCACCCGCCTCTACGGCCCGCTGACCGCGCTGTCCAACGTCCGGGTCGACGTGATGAGTGCGCTGGTCTCCTTCGACCGGGTCTTCGAGGTGCTCGACCTGAAGCCGACGATCGAGGAGAAGCCCGACGCCGTGACGGTGCCCCGGGCCAGCGGCCGGGTCGAGTTCCGCGACGTCCGGTTCCGCTACCCCAGCGCCGCCGAGATCTCGCTCGCCTCCCTGGAGGAGGTCGCCGCCCTCGACCGTACGGTCAACGAGCCCGTGCTCAAGGGCGTCTCGTTCGCGGTGGAGCCGGGGCAGATGGTGGCGCTGGTCGGCCCCTCCGGCGCCGGCAAGTCGACGCTGTCGATGCTGATCTCCCGCATCTACGACGTCACCGACGGGCAGGTGCTGGTCGGCGGGGTCGACGTCCGCGACGCCACCCTCGCCTCGCTGCGCGACGAGATCGGCGTGGTCACCCAGGATTCGCACCTGTTCCACGAGACCATCGCCGAGAACCTGCGCTACGCCAGGCCCGACGCCACCGACGACGAGATCTGGGCGGCCCTGGCCGGGGCGCAGGTCGCCGACCTGGTCCGGTCGCTGCCGGAAGGGCTGGAGACCCTCGTCGGCGAGCGCGGCTACCGCTTCTCCGGCGGCGAGAAGCAGCGCATCGCCATCGCCCGTCTGCTGCTCAAGGCCCCGTCGATCGTGATCCTCGACGAGGCGACGGCGCACCTTGACTCGGAGAGCGAGGCCGCCGTGCAGCGGGCGCTGTCGGTGGCGCTGACCGGGCGTACCGCGCTGGTGATCGCGCACCGGCTCTCGACCGTCCGCGACGCCGACCAGATCCTGGTGCTCGACGACGGGCGGATCGTCGAGCGGGGGCGACACGAGGAACTGGTGGCCGTGGGCGGGCTCTACGCCGAGCTCTACCGCACCCAGTTCGCGGTCGCCGACTCGCCCACCCCGTACGCCGACGCGACCGGGCCCGAGCCGGTGGCCGTGCCGCCGCTGCGGCCCTACCTCGCCGACGAGGCGCTGCCGCCGGCTGCGGCCAACTGACGCTGCCGCCGGCTGCGGCCAACTGACGCTGCCGCCGGCTGCGGCCAACTGACGGCTGCCGCCGGCTGCGGCCAACTGATGCTGCAGCCGCCAACCGACACGCGCCTCAGCCGGCGGCGACCGCCGCCCGCAACTCCCCGAAGGCGGCGCCGAGCGTCTCGGGGGTGAAGTGCGCGTTCAGGCCGCTGGGGTTGGGCAGCACCCAGAGCCGGGCGCCGGCCAGCCGCTGCGGCTGCGGCCCGAAGGCGGCCTTCGGCCGGGCGAACCCGATTCGGTACGCGGTCACCCCGACCACGGCCACCCACCGGGGGTGCTGCCGCTCGACCTTGCCGGTGAGGATCTCCGCCCCCTCGACCAGCTCGGCCGGGGTCAGCTCGTCGGCGCGGGCGCTGGCCCGCGCGACCATGTTGCTGATGCCCAGCCCGTACCCGGGCAGCTCGTCCTGCTCGCTGGGATGCAGCAGCCGGGGCGTGAAGCCGCCCCGGTGCAGCGCGGGCCAGAACCGGTTGCCCGGCCGGGCGAAGTGCCACCCGGTCGCGGCCGACCACAGGCCCGGATTGATGCCCACGAAGAGCACGTCCAGGCCGGGGGCGATGACGTCGGGGATGGTGCGCTCGGCCGCCGCGGCGAGTTCCTCCCGCGTGGGCCGCGGATACCGCCCGGCCGCCTCCGCCGCCCGCCCCCGCCGCCGGGCGGGCGAGCCGGGACCCGGCCTGCCGGCGGACGCGGCCATCACAGGCCCCGCAGCACGCCGCCGTCGACCGGCACGGTGACCCCGGTCAGGTAGCTCGCGGCGGGGGAGAGCACGAACGCGGCTACCCGACCGAACTCGGCCGGCGCGCCGATGCGGCGCAGCGGGATGGCGGCCTCGGCCTCCGCGCGGGCCCGTTCCGGGTCGCCGGTGGCGGCGAAGAGCTCCACGTTGCGGTCGGTCATGATCCGTCCGGGCAGCAGGCCGACCACCCGCACGCCCCGGGGCCCGTACTCGTCGGCGACGTCCTTGGCTATGCCCGCCAGGCCGGGCCGCAGGCCGTTGGAGATGCCCAGGCCGGGCACCGGCCCGCGCGCCGAGGTCGACAGCACCAGCCCGACCGCCCCGCCGTCGCCTCCGGCCAGGTTCTCGGCGACGGTGCGGACCATGCGTACGGTGCCGAGGAAGACCGTCTCGAAGGAGCGGCGCCACTGCTCGTCGGTGACCGAGGCGGCGCTGCCCGGCGGCGGCCCGCCGACCGAGACCAGCGCCCCGTCGAGCCGTCCGAAGTGCTCGCGGGCCGCGGCCACGAGGCGCTCCGGCGTCTGGGCGTCGGCCAGGTCGGCGGTGAGCCCGACCGCCCGCTCCGGCCCGCCGAGGCGCTGCGCGGCGGCGGCCACCGCGTCGGCGTCGCGGGCGGAGAGCACCACGCGGGCGCCGTCGGCGACGAGGCACTGCGCGGTGGCGAAGCCCAGCCCCCGGGAGGCGCCGGTCAGTACGTACACCCGATCGGTCAGTCCGAGATCCATGCCGTCGATCCTGCCGCACCCGACCGGATCCGCCAGCGGGGCCCTCGGGCCGATGCGCGGCGGGCGGTCAGCGGCGGGCGGGACGCAGCAGGCGTACCCGACCGGCGACCTGGACCGCGACGGCCCCGCCGGCGCGCCCCCATGCCGGCAGCCGACGTGGGCGCGGCGGCCGGCGCCCGTCGTAGCGGTCGGCGGCCTCGCGCGCGGCCAGCTCCTCCGCGCCGAGCGGCGGCAGCGCGCCCCGGTCTCGCAGGTCGCGGGCCAGGTCCCAGCCGTCGCACACCGAGCCCCCGGTCGGCCGCCTCGCCGCCCACCGGGCGAAGGTCTCCGGCCACCGGGGGCCGAGTCCGGCGGCGAGCAGCGGCCAGTGCCGGGCCACCTCCCCGGCGCGCTTGCGCAGCAGCGCGGTCCCGGCGGCGGCGACCGTTGCCGGGTCGAAGCCCGCCGGCACCGGGCCGCCGGCGACCAGCGCCGCCACCAGCGCCGCCTGCCGCTCGGCCAGGTCGCCGCTCACGTCACCACCGGGAAGCCGGACGCGGCGGCGAGGGCGTCCAACTCGGCGCGGAGCGCCGTTGCGGGCGGGTAGTGCCCGTCGCGTTCCAGCAGGATGGCCGGCGGCCGGCGGCGGGCGCACAGCTCGCGCAGCAGGTCGAGCACCGCCGGGGGCACCGGATCGGTGTGCGTGTCGTGGTAGTAGCCGCCGTGGTCGGCGCCGCCCGCCACGTGCACGTAGGAGACCCGCTCCAGCGGCAGCCGGTCGAGCAGCACGAGCGGGTCGGTGCCCCGGTTGCGGGCGTTGGCGTACACGTTGGCGACGTCGAGCAGCAGGAACGCGCCGGTGCGGTCCAGGATCTCGGTGAGGAAGTCGGCCTCGTCCAGCTCGTCGTCGGGCCAGTCGAACAGGGCCGCGATCGGTTCCAGCGCGAGCGGCACCGGCAGCGCGGCCTGCGCGCGGGCGACGTTGGCGCAGACCGCGTCGACCGCCTCCCGGCTGCGGGGCAGTGGCAGCAGGTGACCGGCCTCGACGCCGCCGGCCCGGACGAAGGCGATGTGCTCGCTGACCAGCGGCGCCCCGACCAGCTCCGCCACCGCGCCCAGGTGGGCGACGCGCGCCGGGTCGACCGGTTCCGCGCCGCCGAGGGAGAGTCGCACGCCGTGCGGTACGACCGTCACGCCGCGCTCCCGCAGCGCGGCCAGCCCGGCGGGCGGGGGCCCGGTCGCGGCGACGCTCTCCGCGACCACCTCCACGAAGCGCAGCCCGGGCAGGTCGGCGACGAACCCCGCGATCTCGGGCCGCCAGCCGATGCCCACGCCGGCGGGGCCGGTCATCCGCCGCACCCGCCTCCGCCGCAACCCCCGCCTCCGCCGCACGAGCTGCCCCCGCTGCACGAGCTGCCGCCGCCGCACCCGCCGCCGGAGGAGGCGCCGGAGCCGCTGATCGCCTGGCGCTGGATCTCGGCCTGGCTGGCGAAGCCGGGGTCCATGGCGTAGAGCGACGCGGTGCCGAACAGCGCGACCCCCATCGCGGCGCCGGCCGCGCCGTAGGTGGCGTAGGCGGGGGTTGCGGCGGGCGCGAGATAGGTGTGCCGACGCCGCAGGTCGCGCAGGGCCCGGGTGGCGGCGCGGGTGCGCCACGGCACCCGGTGCAGGAGGACGGCCACGACGATCAGCGGGACCTGGCTCAGCACGAGCCAGCCCACCGGGCGGTCGTTGCCCAGGCCCGCGAAGATGCGCAACACGCCGACCAGCAGCAGGGCGGAGAGCAGGAACGCGCCCCGGCGCAGCGCGGCCCGGTCGGCCGGTGCGAGCGCGAGCCCGCGCTGCTCCAGACTCGTCCTGAGCTGGTCGAGCGCCCGGCGGACCCACTCGTCACGGGCCAGTTCCCGGGTGGTGGCGTTGCGCCCGGCGGCCAGGTGGACGGCCTGGTCGAGCGGCGTGATCCCGGCCGGCAGCGGACCGCCGGTGGTGAGCCGCCGGTCCGGGCGTACGCCTATGGCCCCGCTGCTGCGCAGCCCGCCGAGCGAGGCCCAGATCGCCAGCTGCTGCCCGCCGTTGAGGTAGGCGACCTGCTGCGGGCCGAGCTGACCCAGGTCGCCCACCTGTGGCCCGGCGAGGACCGAGAGCCGGTGGACGACCGTGCCGACGATGATCACGACGGCGGCGAGGAGATAGACCCCGAGGAAGGCGGGACCGGAGATGCCCCAGGTGTCACCAGGTGCGGCGAGGACGGTCATGTGCTGCTCCTGTCGGGCGAGGGGGATCGCGACCCAATTGTGGAGCAGGCCCGCCAGGGCGGACCCACCGCGTGGACCGAGTTACCGGACCGATACGCAGCGGCGCGAGGGCGGCCGGTGGGGCAGGTCAGCGGCGGCGGACGGCCTCCTCGACCAGGTCGAGCACCGGGCCGAGGTCGCCGGCTGGACGGCCCATCGCCAGGTGCAGCACCAGGCCGTCGTAGGCGAGTTCGAGGAACTGCGCCAGCACGTCGATCGGCACGTCCTCGCGGAGCACGCCCGCCTCCCGCTGCCGGGCCAGTCGGTCGCGGGTCGCCTCGGCGATCGCCGCCGACCGCTCCGCCCACCGCTTGGCGAACGCCGGGTCGGTCCGCAGCCGCCGGGAAACCTCGAGCTGGCTGCCCAGCCAGCCGGTGGTGTCGGGGGAGACCGCGCCGGCCAGCAGGTCCCGCATGACCTGGACCAGGCCGTTGCGGGCCACCGTCTCCACCATGGCCGCGGCGTCGTCCTCGGCCACCGCCAGGAAGAGCGAGTCCTTGTCGCGGAAGTGGTGGAAGATCGCGCCCCGGGACAGCCGGGTGGCCTCCTCCAGCCTGCGGACCGTGGCGCCCTCGTAGCCGTGCCGGGCGAAACACGCCCGCGCGGCGGCGAGGATCTCCTGCCGGCGCGCGTCGAGCTGGTCCTGACTTACTCTGGGCACGGGTCGATCGTGACAGCTCACCCCCGGCTATGCAAACCGTACGTACGGCTTGGGTGACCGCGTAAATGATCATCGTGTGCGCGGCGCCGGTTAGGATCGGCCCGTGACGCCACTCCCCACCGCCGTCGCGGTCCCCGCCGCACCGCTGACCGTCGCGGCCGTGCAGGCCGAGCCCGTCCCCGGCGACGTGGCCGGCAACGCGGCGAGCGCCGCCCGGCTGGTCCGCCGCGCCACGGAGCGGGGTGCCCGGGTGACCGTGCTGCCCGAGCTCTTCCTGCCCGCGTACCACCTGCCGACGCTCGCGGCCGATCCGGCCGGCACCGACGTCGCGGCCGACGCGGCGGGCGCGGTGACCGACCCGCGGCTGGACCCGCTGCGCGAGGCGGCCCGCGACGGCGGCGGCGCCGCGGTGGTCGGCGCCGCGGTCCGGCACCCGGACGGCCGGCGGACGATCTCCGCCCTGCTGGTCGACCGCGCCGGCGAGGTCCGCGTCGGATACGACAAGCAGCAGCTGTGGAGCGGCGAGCGGGAGCTGTTCGTCGCCGGCGACCGGGGTGCCACCCTGCTCGTCGACGACTGGCGGCTCGGGATCGGCATCTGCTACGACGGCTGCTTCCCCGAGCACGGCCGGGCCGCGGCGGCCGACGGGGCGCACGGCTACCTCTGCCCGAGCGGCTACCTGGCCGGCTCCGAGCACCGCCGCGACCTCTACTACGCCGCCCGCGCGCTGGACAACACGATGTACGTGGTGTTCGCCAACCTCGTCGGCGGCGCCGACCCGTGGCGGTTCAACGGCGGCGCGGCGGTCTACGACCCGGAGGGGCGGCCGCTGGCCCGGGGCGCGGACACCGGCGAGGCCGTGCTGGTCGTCGCGCTCGCCCCGGAGGCCCTCGCGGCGACCCGGGCCGCCCACTGCATGCTGCTCGACCGCCTGCCCCACCAGGGCGGCGCCCGTTCGGCGCTGCCGGCCTGACGGCGCCGGGAGGGGCCGGCACTGTCGGCGGGCGGTCGTGCTCCCGTAGGGTGCCCGAGTGCCGCTGCTCCTGCTGGACCTGGACAACACGCTGCTCGACCGGGCCGGTCCGTTCCGCGCCTGGGGCGAGCGTTTCCTGGCCGGTGTCGGCGCGCCGCCGACCGACATCGACTGGCTGCTGTCCATCGACGCCGACGGGCTGACCGACCGGTGGGACGTGGCCGACGCCGTGCGTGACCGGTACGGGCTGCGGATGCCGTCCATCGACCTGGTCGAGGAGCTGCACGACGGCGTGGTGGCCAACATCCGGCTCCATCCGCTGGTCGCCTGCGCGCTGCGGATCGCCGACGAGGCCGGCTGGACACCCGTGGTGGTCAGCAACGGCGGGGTACGCCAGCAGGAGGCCATGATCCGGCGTACCGGGCTGGACCGCTACGTCGCCGACTGGGTCATCTCCGAGGAGGTCGGCGTCAGCAAGCCCAACCCGAGGATCTTCGCGCTGGCCGCCCGGCGGGTACGGCTGCCCCTGCGCGGCGCCTGGGTGGTCGGCGACGGCCCGGAGGTGGACATCGGGGGCGCCGCCGCCGTGGGCCTGCCCAGCGTGTGGCTGCACCGGGGGCGGAGCTGGGTCGACGACCGGTTCGCCCCCACCCGCACGGCGGACGGCGTGATCGCCGCCGTCGCGACGGTGCTCGCCGGCTGACGCAGGCGCCGCCCGCCGCCCGCCCGCCGACGCGGTGGCTGGTCACGGTCCCTGCGCCGGAGCGGGGTCGGACGTGGTGCCGGGCCGGGCGGCGGGGTGCCGGCCGGGGCCGGGCGTGGGTGCCGGGCCGGACGTAATTCGGTTGACCGGGGTGGCGTCGGCCCGTGAGCATGGTCGGCGCATCGTGCAACCGGGCCCGCGCCCGGTCGAGGAGAGGGGGTCGGTCATGGCCGTCTTCGCAGGTCGCTTCCACCTGCCCCCATCAGCCTCGAGCAAGGGATCACCACCGCAGTGCGCGATCACGACCTTCCGGCGCGCGAGCGCCGTACCCGCGGCAAGCGCCGCTTCGACGACGACGAACAGCTCTTCCTGAAGCGTGGCCGGGCCGCCGAGCCCGTTCCCGCCGACCCCGACGCCGAGCCCGACCCCGACACGGGGGAGCGCTGGTCCTCCTGGGACGACGCCGTGCACGGCCCGGAGCCCCACCCCGACTGGCTGATCACCGAGCTGGCCGCCAAGGACACCGAGCTGGGCATGCTCAAGACCGGCAAGGAGGCGGACGTCCACCTGGTCCGCCGGGCGGTGCCCGGCACCGACCGGTCCTGCCTGCTGGCGGTCAAGCGGTACCGGGACGCCCAGCACCGGTTGTTCCACCGCGACGCCGGCTACCTGGAGGGCCGCCGGGTCCGCCGGTCCCGGGAGAACCGGGCGATGGCCGGCCGTACCGCCTTCGGCCGGCAGATGATCGCCGGGCAGTGGGCGGCGGCCGAGTTCGCCGCGCTGGCCCGGCTCTGGGAGGTCGGCGCCCGCTACGGCACGATCACCGTCCCCTACCCGGTGCAACTGCGCGGCACGGAGCTGATGCTGGAGTTCCTCGGCGACCAGGACGAGGGGCTGGCCGCACCCCGGCTGGCCCAGCTGCGGCCGGAGGCGGGGGAGCTGCGCGAGCTGTGGGGGCAGCTCGTCGACGCCCTCGTGGTGCTCGCCCGCGCCGGCCTCGCGCACGGCGACCTGTCGCCGTACAACCTGCTGGTGCACGCGGGGCGGCTGGTGCTGATCGACCTGCCGCAGGTGGTCGACGTGGTGGCCAACCCGCAGGGGCCGGAGTTCCTGGCCCGCGACGTGCGGGTGGTCGCCACCTGGTTCGCGGCCCGGGGCCTGCCCGCGGCGGACGCCGACCCGGCCGCGCTGACGGCGCTGCTGCTGCGGGAGGCGGGGATCCGCTGACCTCGACGTCCCGGGCGGCCAGGCACCGGCCGCCCGGGACCCCCGGGTCACTGGAGGTAGCGCTCGACCGCCGGCTTGGGGCGCGTTCCCTGGGCGTCCGGGTCGCCGTGGGTCTGCCGGGCGGCCCGCCGCCGGCGCAGCAGGTCCCAGCACTGGTCGAGGGACTCCTCCAGCTCGCGCAGCCGGGTGCGGGCGTCGTCGTCCGTGCCCGACTCGCCGGCCTGCGCGTCGGCGCGCAACCGGTGCTCCTCGTCGACCAGCTCGGAGATCCGGTTCAGGATGGTCTTGTCGTCCATGCCCTGAGCCTGGCACAGGCCACGCGGGCGCGCCCGGGTTCCGCCGCCGCCTTAGCCGCTGCGGTAGGTTGCCCAGCCATGGTCCCCACCCTCCGGGCCGCCGGCCCCTCCGACCTGGTGCCGGTCGCCGACCTGCTCCGCGCCGCCCGGCCCCACCTGGTGGTCACGCCGGAGCTGCTCGCCTGGCAGGCGGCCGGCAAGCCGGCCGAGCGCTTCGGGATGCTCGTCGCCGAGACGGGCGACGGGATCGCCGGCGTCGCCCGGACGGGGCTGCTGTACGAGAGCGCCGAGCCGGGGCTCGGCTTCGTCAACCTGGTCGTGTGCCCCGAGGGGCGGGGGCGGGGCGTCGGGTCGGTGCTGCTCGCCGCCGCCGAGGAGCGACTCGCCGGGCTCGGGGTGCGCCGGGCGTACGCGCGGGTCGTCGACGAGCCGGCGCCGCTCGCCTTCGCCGAGCGGCGCGGCTACCGGCCCGGCCGGCGCAGCGTGATCCTGGGCCTGGACCTGTCGGCGGTGGTGTTGCCGGCCGCGCCCGTCGCGCCGGCCGGGGTGCGGCTGGGCACGGCCGCGGACCTGGTCGACCCGCGTCCGCTGTACGAGGCGGACCTGGCCGCCGCCGCGGACGAGCCGGGCGACGTCGGGATGGACGAGATCAGCTTCGACGAGTGGCGGGCCGCGTACTGGGACCGGCCGGACCTGGACCGGGCGCTGAGCACGGTGGCGACGGCCGACGGTGTGGTGGTGGCGTTCAGCCTCGCGCTGACCGACCGGCGGGACCGCTACCTGTCGGGGATGACGGGCACCCGCAGCGGGTGGCGGGGCCGGGGCCTCGCCCGGGCGGTCAAGCACGCGTCGCTGCGGGCGGCCCGCTCGGCGGGCCTCCGGTGGGCGTCCACGATCAACGACGCCGGCAACGACGCGATGCGGACGGTCAACGCGTGGTGCGGATACCGGCCGGTGTCCGCCGAGTGTCGCTACCTGCGGGAGTTGCCTCGTCGCTGACCGTCCACTGTTGACAGTGGGACATTTCGCAGCACAAACACTGGAACTGCTGTCCTCATTGGTGAGATGCTTCCGCACTCGGGCGGCGGAAGTTCCACGTGGGACCGCCCGGGGACCACTGTCGAGACGACGAGGAGACCTGGTACGCATGTCCAGCTTGCGTGACGGCCACGGCGTCGCCCTCCCCGCGAACCCGCGCACGATCCCGCTGCGGCGGGCGCTGCCCGCCCTGCTCCGGGATCCACTCGGCGCGCTGGTCGGCTTCGCGGAGGGATCCGGTGGGGAGGTCGTCCGGCTCAACCTCGGGTCGTTCCGCCCGTACCTGGTCAGCCACCCCGAACACCTGCAGTACGTGCTGCGCGACCGCGCGGACAACTACATCCGGGACGGTCGGGGGCTGCTGTGGCGTCCGGTCCGCCGGGTCGTCGGGGAGGCCATCCTGGTCGCCGAGGGGGAGGTGTGGGAGTCCAGCCGTGGCGCCCTGCTACCTCTGTTCACGGCGAAGCGGGTCGAGACCCTGGTGGACCGCATGGCCGAGGTGATCAGCGAGGCGGTCGACGAGTGGGACGAGCCGGCCCGGCAGGGGCGGCCGATCGACACGGCCGCCGAGCTGACCCGGATCGTCCTGCGCACCACCATGCGGGTGCTCTTCGCCGACCGGATCTCCGTGCCGGAGGCCGAGCGGATCAGCGCCGCGCTCGACACCGTCACCACCTCGATGATCGCCCGCCTGCTGGTGCCCTTCGTGCCCTACTCGGTGCCCATGCCCGGCGACCGCGCCTTCCGGGCGGCCGTGCGGACCATCGACGAGGTGGTGCTGCCGATCATCCGTGAGGCGCGGGCGCGGCCGAGCGACGACGACGACATCATCTCCATCCTCTGCCGGCCCCGTCCGGACGGCAGCATGCCGGACGAGTACCAGATCCGCGGCGATGTCGTGGCCATGTTCTCCACCGCCACCGAGACCACCATCGCGCTGCTGTCCTGGCTCTGGCCGGTGCTGGAGACCCAACCCGAGGTCGCCGAGCGGCTCTACGCCGAGGTGGACCGGGTGGTGGGCGGCGGCCGGGTCCGGCGGGAGCACCTCGCCGAACTGCGCTACGGGCGCATGGTGCTGGACGAGATGCTGCGGCTGTATCCCGCCGGTTGGATGGTCCCCCGCACGGCGGTCGCCGACGACGTGCTCGGCGGGGTGCGGGTCAAGGCGGGCGCGACGGTGCTGATCAGTCCGTACGTGACCCAACGGATGCCGATG
This sequence comes from Micromonospora sp. M71_S20, assembly GCF_003664255.1. Classification (NCBI taxonomy): domain Bacteria; kingdom Bacillati; phylum Actinomycetota; class Actinomycetes; order Micromonosporales; family Micromonosporaceae; genus Micromonospora; species Micromonospora sp. M71_S20. Next base: position 712,324 of record NZ_RCCV01000003.1, read on the forward strand.
TTCTGGGACGACCCGGAGCGCTTCGACCCCGAACGCTTCTCGCCGGACCGGCCCCGTCGCCGCTACCGCTACTCCTACTATCCCTTCGGCGGGGGCCCGCACCAGTGCCTCGGGCAGTACCTGTTCCTCCTGGAGGCGCAGCTCATCGTGAGCACGGTGCTGAGTCGCTTCCGGTTCCGCCCGACCGCGCCGGCCGACCTGACCCCACGGATGGGCGCCTCGCTCTCGCCCCGGCAACGGCTGCGGGTGACCCTGTCGCCGGTGCAGCGGCCGGTCGCCCCGTGAGCGCGACGGACGCGCGGTCGAGGGCCGGCCAGGCCGACGTGGCCGAACAGGGCAGGATCTGCGCCCTGGCCACGCGGGGCGTGCGCGACCTGCAGAAGGTCACCGCCGCGCACCCCGGACTCTTCTCCGCCGACACGTTCGACTCCGCGATGCTCGGTTCCGTCGCCACCGCCATCGCCTTCACCGCTCCCTGGCACAGCGCCGACGAGCTGCGGATCACCACCCGTACGCTGCTCTGGGTCTTCGCCGCCGACTGGCAGGTCGACTACCTCGCGGCGTCCGCCGACGACGTGCGCGCGCTGGTGGCGGAGTGCCTCGCGGTCGCCGACGGCGCCGATCCGCCGGCGGGGCGACACCTGGCCCGGCTGCTGGCCGACATCCGCGACGAACTGGCGACCGTGCCGGCGTTCGACCGGCTCCGGCCGGTGTGGCGCGACGAACTGGAGCGGATGTTCACCGCGGTGGCCCGGGAGTGGGACTGGAAGAAGGCGTCGGGTGCCCCGGGCGGATCCCTGCCCACCCTCGACCGCTACCTCGACAACGCCGACAACCTGGCCTGTTCCTTCGTCAACGTCACCCACTGGGTCGCCACGGGCGACGGAAACTGTCTGCGGCACCTGGACGAGCTGCTGACGGTGGGCCGCGAGGTGCAACGGGTGCTGCGCCTGATCAACGATCTGGCCACCCATCAGCGGGACGTGGAGTGGGGCGACCTCAACGCGCTCATGCTGGTTTCCGACCCGGTCCTCGTGCGCGACCGGTTGGCCCAGCTCACGCAGCGCTGCCACGGGCTGCTCGACCTGTTGGCCGAGCGCGAGCCCCGGCAGGCCGACTACATGCGCCGACAGCTCTCCTTCACCGCCGGCTTCTACCAGGTCTCCGACTTCTGGGGGACGCGATGAGCCCCGGCGGATCCCGGGCGGTCACGGCAGCCGCGCCGCCCGCCGGCCGCGGTCCGGACAACTGCGGGAGCCTGGCCGGGGAGCTCGTCGACGCGATGGCGCGCAGACCGTGGGGAGAGGTTGCCCCCTCCGTCTACGAGACCGGCCGGCTGGTCGCCGTCGCGCCCCTGCTCGCCGGGCACGCCGAACGGGTCGCGTTCCTCCTCCGGCACCAGCGCGCCGACGGTGCGTGGGGACCCCCGGAGGGCTACGCGCTGGTGCCGACGTTGAGCGCCACGGACGCGCTGCTGGCGGCGCTGGCCGACGAGGGCCTGCCGGCGGACGCCCGCCCGGCTTCGGCCGCCGCGGTCGGGCGTGGACTGCGAGCCCTGTCCACCCTGCTCGCGGCGGGCTCCGCCGTGCCGGACACGCCCGCCGCCGACCTCATCGTGCCGGCCCTGGTTGAATCGATCAACGCGCGGACGTCCGGGCCGGACGCCGCCGTGCCGGTCACGCACCCGCTGAGCCTGCCCACCGGGACGGACCGTCGACGGTTGACCGCGGTCCGGGCGGCGCACGCCGCGGGCACCGAGCTGCACCCGAAACTGGCGCACTTCGGCGAGCTGCTCGACGGGACGGCCCAGCGGTGGCCGCGGCCGCGCGCCGCCGAGCCGACCACTGTCGGGGCCTCGCCAGCAGCTACCGCCGCGTGGCTGGCCACCGCCGGTCCGGACGCCGACGCGCCCGCGGCCCGCGTCTTCCTGGAGCGGCTGATCAGCGAGGGCGGCGGGCCGGTGCCCTGCCCCACGCCGATCACCGTCTTCGAGCGTGCCTGGGTCCTGAGTTGGCTGTCCCGGGCCGGCATCGGGGTGCGACCGCCGGAGGCGGTCCTCGCGGGCCTGGCCGACGCGGTCGGCCCCGCCGGTGCGGCCACCGGAGCGGGCCTGCTGCCCGACGCGGACACCACCGCCGTGACCCTGTACGCGCTCGGGCGCCTGGGCCGCCCGCTCGACCCGGCGAGTCTGTGGGGGTACGAGACGGCGGAGGGATTCTGCACCTGGCCGGGAGAGGACGGCTTCTCGGTCACCACGAACGCGCACGTGCTCGACGCCCTCGCGCAGCACGCCGCGCGTGATGCGGGCGCCGGCTCCCGACACCGCACCGCCATCGGCCGGCTGGCCCGGGTGCTCCGGGAGCGGCAGGAGGCCGATGGCAGTTGGCGCGACCGCTGGCACGCCTCGCCGTACTACGCCACCGCCTGCTGCGTGCTCGCGTTGGCCGAGTCCACCCCGGACGACGACAGCGTGGGCGCGGTCGGTCGGGCGGTGCGCTGGGTGCTGGCCAACCAACGCGACGACGGGTCGTGGGGCCGGTGGGGAGGCACCGCGGAGGAGACCGCCTACGCCCTGCACATCCTGCTGGCCGTCCCGTCGGACGTGCCGGCGGTGGCCGTCGCCGCCCGCCGGGCAAGCGCCTATCTGCGAGCGAACGTGCACCGACGCGAGCACCCACCACTGTGGTACGGCAAGGAGCTCTACTGTCCCACCACGATCGTCCGGTCGGTGGTGCTCGCCGCCTCCCACCTTGCCCGCAGTCGACTCGACATTCGACGCGGCGGTGCACATGTCATGACGGGACGGCAGAAATCAGCAACTTGAGGGTGCCATGTGGACACTGCTAGCGTACCCACTGCATTTGTCCCGCACGGCCCTCCGGCGGGACATCCGCGCTTCTACGATCTGCCGTTGATGACCTGAGTCAACGCCGGCCTGGGACGGTTCAATGCGTTCTCGCGGTACGAGTATCCGCACGAAGGTTATCGCTCTCCTGCTCTCCCTCGTGGCCCTCTGGATGTTCGCGGCCTGGGTGACCCTGCGGGACGGCTTCAATCTGCTCGGCGTCCAGATGCTCAACGCCAAGATCTACGTTCCCAGCGAGCCGTTGCTTCAGGAACTCCAGCTGGAACGCCGCCTGACCCAGGCGTACCTCAGCGACCCGGGGCCGGAGCAGCGGGCGGCGCTCGAGGCCGAACACCGCACGACGACGGAGTTGACGGCCGCCTTCACCAAGTTCGTGCGGCACTGGCAGGTCGACGTCGCCGGCGGCGACGCGTTGAGCAGGCAGCTCGACGAATCGGTGGCCCAGCTGGAGGCGCTGGGGGCGGTACGCGGCGCGGTACTCGATCGCGGCACCGACCGGATCTCCGCGGCGGACGCCTACACCCGTGCCATCGGCTCCATCTTCCAGATCTACGACGTCACCGGCAGCCTGGACGACAAGGAGCTGGCGGCGGACGCCGCGGCCCTCATCCAGCTCAACCGGATGAAGGAGCTGATCTCGCAACAGGACGCGCTGCTCAGCGGCCTGTTCGGCAGCGGCCGCATGAGTGGCCCGGAGTATGCCCGGTACACCACTCTCGTCGGCGCCGAGCGGTTCCTCGGCGACGAGACCAGGTCGAAGCTCTCCGCCGCCGACCAGCGGCGCTACCAGCAGCTCGTCGAGAGCGAGTCGTTCAAGCGCCTGCGCTCGGTCCAGGACGGCATCATCCGCGGCGGCCAACCGACGACGCAGCTGCCGGTGAGCCGGGACGAGTGGCGTAACACGGTCGACCAGGCGCTGGCCGAGGTCAACAGCACGGTGGTGGCGGGCGGCGACGGCATCGTGGGCCGGGCGTCCACCGTGGCCGCGATGGTGGTCGTGCGCCTCGTACTGGCCACCGGTCTGGGCCTGCTGGCGGTCATCGCCTCGATCGTCGTCTCCGTCACGACGACCCGAGCCCTGCTGCGGCAGCTGGAGCGGCTGCGCGAGGCCGCCTTCCGGCTCGCCGACGAGCGGCTGCCCGGCGTGGTCGAGCGGCTCGGCCACGGCGAGGAGGTCGACGTCGCCAAGGAGGCGCCTCCGCTGGAGTTCGGTGACGACGAGATCGGCCAGGTGGGCAGGGCGTTCAACGCCGTGCAGGAGACCGCCATCCGTACCGCCGTCGAGCAGGCCGAGCTGCGCCGCAACGTACGCGACGTCTTCCTCAGCCTGGCCCGGCGCACCCAGGCGCTGGTGCACCGCCAGCTCACCCTCCTCGACGCCATGGAGCGCCGCGAGCACGACGCCGAGGAGCTGGAGGACCTGTTCCGGGTCGACCACCTGGCCACCCGGATGCGGCGTAACGCCGAGAACCTCATCCTGCTCTCCGGCTCCACCCCGGGCCGCGCCTGGCGGCGCAACGTGCCGATGGTCGACGTCGTCCGCGGCGCCGTCGCCGAGGTCGAGGACTACACCCGGGTCAACGTGCTGCCCCTCGGCGCGGTCTCGCTCACCGGCCGCGCGGTCGGCGACGTCATCCACCTGCTCGCCGAGCTGATCGAGAACGGCCTGTCCTTCTCCCCGCCGCACACCTCGGTCGAGGTGCGCGGACAGATGGTGGCCAACGGCTTCGCCATCGAGGTCGAGGACCGTGGCCTGGGCATGAGCGAGGAGGACCTGGCCGCCGCGAACCACCGGATCGTCGACCAGTCCGAGCTGAACCTGGCCAACGCCTCCCGCCTGGGGCTCTACGTCGTCAGCCGGCTGACCGAGCGGCACGGCGTGCGGGTGCAGCTCAAGGAGTCCGCGTACGGCGGCACCACGGCCGTCGTGCTGATCCCGGCCGAGCTGGTCACCGCCGACGACGAGGACCCGAGCACCTCCGGCGGGTTCCGGGCCGGCCTGCCCGCCGCCGGCCCGGTGGCCGGCGCGTCCGGCCAGGCGCCGCCCGCCACGGCGCCGGTGGTGCTGGCCGAACCGCTCGTGTCCCGCCCCCGTTCGGCGCCGGACGCCGACGCCCCCGCCGCGGGGGACGCCGACGACGGTGGCGCTCTGCCGACCCGGTCGCGCGGCCGGAGCCTGCCGACGACCGGTCCGGCCCTCGACGCGCGGTTGCCCGTCCGGCCCCGTGGCGGCCCTGAGCAGCACGCCCTGGACGGCCCGACCTTCCCGACCGGCCTGCCGACGGCCGCCGCCCGGCCCACGCCGGCGCAGACGCCCGACGCGACGGAGCCGGCCGCACCGGAGGCGGACACCGGGTCCACGGCGACCGGCGGTCCGGCGCCGACGGCCCGCCAGGTGACGGCGCGTACCGACTCGGGGCTGCCGGTCCGGGTCCGGCAGGCCAGCATCGTGCCGGAGCTGCGCGACGATCCGGCAGCCGGCGGGGACGACGACGCGGACGACGACGCGGTGCGCCCGCCGGAGCAGGTACGCCGGATGATGAGCTCCTACCAGACCGGCACCCGGCGCGGCCGTACGGACGCCGCCCGGCTGCTCGGCGCAGCGGGCGACAGCCGAACCGAGGCCGGCGAGGAACCCGACGCCGGCGACGACCTGCAAGCGACCTGACCGGTGCCGGCACGGTGCGGGGGACCCCCGCACGTGGCGGTCAGCCGAGACGAGCACGGCGACAACAGCCGGGGGAGAAGAGGACGACGAGTGGCGCAGAAGACGGCTTCGAGTGCCGACCTGACGTGGTTGCTGGATGATCTGGTCGGCCGGGTGAAGCAGGCCGACCACGCGGTCGCGCTCTCGACGGACGGCCTGTTGATGGCCGCCTCGCGGGGGCTGGGCCGGGACGACGCGGAGCACCTGGCGGCCATGGCGGCCGGCATCCAGAGCCTGGCCCGGGGCGCCGGCAAGCGCTTCGGCGGCGGGCAGGTGCAGCAGACCATCATCGAGATGCAGTCGTCGTTCCTGTTCGTCACAGCGGCCGGGCGCAACGCCTGCCTCGCCGTCCTCGCCAGCGAGGACGCCGACGTGGGCCTGATCGCCTACGAGATGGCGATGCTGGTCACCCGCGTCGGCAAGTACGTGGCGTCGCCGTCGCGGACCGGCGAGCAGCAGACCGGCGAGAAGTAGCCGCGATGACGGTGCAGGGGGAGTCCTCGGAGCACCAGTGGGTCGACGACCATGCCGGCCCGGTCGTGCGCCCGTACGCGATGACGCGCGGCCGGGCCCGGCCGGTCACCGGCACGTTCGACCTGATCTCCCTGGTGACGGCGACCCGCGCGGACGTGACCCCGGAGGTCGGGCTGGGCCCGGAGCACCTGGCGATCGTCGGGCTCTGCCAGCGGATCCAGTCCGTCGCCGAGATCGCCGCCCACCTGGACCTGCCGGTGGGCACCATCCGGGTCCTGCTCGGTGACCTGGCGGCCCGCAGCCTGGTGCAGGTACGCGAACCGCACACCACAGCCGGCCTTCCCGACAACAGCGTTTTCGAGGCGGTAATCAATGGACTACGGGCACTCTGAGCGGCCGGCGGGAGCGACGCCACTGCCCACCGCGATCAAGATCCTCGTCGCGGGTGGCTTCGGCGTCGGCAAGACCACCATGGTCGGTGCGGTCAGCGAGACGCGCCCGCTGCGTACGGAGGAGGTGTTGACCGAGTCCGGCGTCGGCATCGACGACCTCTCCGGGGTGGAGAGCAAGACGACCACCACCGTGGCGATGGACTTCGGCCGCATCACCATCAGCGACGACCTGGTGCTCTACCTCTTCGGCACCCCCGGCCAGGACCGGTTCTGGTTCGTCTGGGACGAACTGGCGCTCGGTGCGCTCGGCGCGGTGGTGCTGGCGGACACCCGGCGGCTGGCCGACTGCTTCCCCTCCATCGACTACTTCGAGGGCAGGGGCACGCCGTTCGTGGTGGCGGTCAACTGCTTCGAGGGGGCCCGGCAGTACCGGCTCGACGAGGTGCAGGCGGCGCTCAACCTCGACCCGGGGGTGCCGGTGCTGCTCTGCGACGCGCGGCAGCGGGAGTCCAGCAAGGAGGTGCTCATCACGCTGATGGAGCACGCCATGAAGACCCGCGAGGCCCGCCGCCGCGCCGCCGCAGCCGAGTAACCGGACCACCGCACCGCACCGCACCGCCACCACCGTCGCGTTGCAGCCGCTCCGGTGCGCAGCCGCTGTTGCGCGGTAGCCGCCGTTGCGGCTGCCTCGCGTCGCTGCTCCGTCCTGCTGCCCGCTGCCCGCTGCGTTGCGCCTTCTTTCGCGTTGCTGCCTGCTGCGTCGGGTGTTCCGGTGCCCTGTCGAGATCTTGGTAGGTAACGGCCACTCTAGGGGCGCTCGCGTACCAAGATCTCGGGCGTGAACCGGTGCCAGGGCACCGATGAGTGGCAGCGCGGCCGTTGGGTGCCAGTGCGCCCGTTGGCGGGGCGGGTCGAGGGGGCTTCGACAACAGCCGACAGCGGCACCCCCGGGTCCGCTTCGGCGAGCCGGTGCACGTCTACAACAACTACTTCCTCGGCAACGCCCTCTACGGCGTGGCGTCGACGGAGAACGCCGGCGTGCTGGCGGAGGGGAACTACTTCCGCGACGTGCCGTACCCGATGTGGTCGGCGAGCGGCTACGCCGACAGTGGACCCGGCCGGGCGGTGCAGCGCCACAACGTGTACGTCGGCTCCGGCACGGCGGAGACGAACGGCACCGTGGTCGAGCCGCGCACGTACTACCCGTACACCCTCGACCCGGCGGCGGACGTGCCCGCCCTGGTCCTCGCGGGCGCCGGCACCGGCCGCATCTGAGCGGACACGCGAGGGGCCCCTGCCGACGGCAGGGGCCCCTCGTCCGTGTCGTCAGCTGGCGATCATGCGACGCAGCACGTACTGCAGGATGCCGCCGTGCCGGTAGTAGTCCGCCTCGCCCGGGGTGTCGATCCGGACCACCGCGTCGAACTCGACGCCGGTGTCGGTGCTGACCTTGACCGTACGCGGGGTCTCGCCGTCGTTCAGCGCGGTCACACCGGTGATGGAGAACGTCTCCGTGCCGGTGAGCCCGAGCGACTCGGCGGTCTCGCCGGCCGGGAACTGCAGCGGGAGCACGCCCATGCCGATCAGGTTCGAGCGGTGGATCCGCTCGTACGACTCGGCGATGACCGCCCGGACGCCGAGCAGCATGGTGCCCTTGGCCGCCCAGTCGCGCGACGAGCCGGAACCGTACTCCTTGCCGGCCAGCACGACCAGCGGGATGCCCGCCTCCTGGTAGGCCACCGAGGCGTCGTAGATCGAGGTCTGCTCGCCGGTCAGGTGGTTGACCGTGAAGCCGCCCTCGACGCCGGGGACCAGCTGGTTGCGCAGCCGGATGTTGGCGAAGGTGCCCCGGATCATCACCTCGTGGTTGCCCCGGCGCGAGCCGTACGAGTTGAACTCGTGCCGCGGCACGCCGTGCTCGGCGAGGTACGTCCCGGCGGGCGAGTCGGCCTTGATTGAACCGGCCGGCGAGATGTGGTCGGTGGTCACCGAGTCGCCCAGCTTGGCCAGCACCCGGGCGTCGGTGATGTCGACGACCGCCTTCGGCTCCCGCTCCATGCCCTCGAAGTACGGGGGCTTGCGGACATAGGTGGACTCTTGCGCCCAGGCGAACGTGTCGCCGGTCGGGGTGGGCAGCGACTGCCAGCGCTCGTCACCGGCGAAGACGTCGGAGTACGCGGCACTGAAGCCGGTGGCGCCGATCGCCGAGGCGATGACGTCCTGGATCTCGGCGCTGTTGGGCCAGATGTCCCGCAGGAACACCGGGTTGCCCTCGCTGTCCTCGCCGATCGGCTCGTTGGCCAGGTCGATGTCCATCGTGCCGGCCAGCGCGTACGCGACCACCAGCGGCGGGGACGCCAGGTAGTTCATCTTGACGTCCGGGTTGATCCGGCCCTCGAAGTTGCGGTTGCCGGAGAGCACGGAGACGACGGCCAGGTCTGCCTCGTTGACCGCGGCCGAGACCTCCTCCGGCAGCGGGCCGGAGTTGCCGATGCAGGTGGTGCAGCCGTAGCCGACCAGGTGGAAGCCGAGCTTCTCCAGGTAGGGCGTGAGGCCGGCCCGCTCGTAGTAGTCCATGACGACCTTGGAACCCGGAGCCAGGGTGGTCTTCACCCACGGCTTGCGGGTCAGGCCCTTGTCGACCGCGTTGCGGGCCAGCAGGGCCGCGCCGATCATCACCTGCGGGTTGGAGGTGTTGGTGCAGGAGGTGATCGCCGCGATCACCACGGCGCCGTGGTCCAGCTCGTACTCGACGCCGTCGGCGCTGGTGACCCGGGTCGGGTTGCTGGCGCGCCCGCCGGAGCCGACCGCCGCCGTCGCCAGGTCGCGCGGCGCGTCGGCCGGGTCGCTGACCCCGTTGGCCGGGGAGTCGCTGGCCGGGAAGGACTCGGCGCTCGCCTCGTCGGCGTGGCCCTGCACGCCGAACGGCTTCTCCTGCTGCGGCACGCCCGACTTGCGGCCACGGTCGCCGCCGGTCTCGTCGGCGGCCACGTAGTCGGTCAGCGCCGAACGGAACAGCGTCTTGGCGTTGCCCAGCGGGACCCGGTCCTGCGGGCGCTTCGGGCCGGCCAGGGACGGCTCGATCGTGCCCAGGTCCAGCTCCAAGCGCTCCGAGTAGTCCGGCTCGGCGTCCGGGTCGTGCCAGAGGCCCTGCTCCTTGGCGTACGCCTCGACGAGCGCGACCTGCGCGGCGTCCCGGCCGGTCAGCTCCAGGTAGCGGACGGTCTCGGCGTCGATCGGGAAGATCGCGACGGTGGAGCCGTACTCCGGGGACATGTTGCCGATGGTGGCCCGGTTGGCCAGCGGCACGGCGCCCACGCCCGGGCCGTAGAACTCGACGAACTTGCCCACCACGCCGTGCTTGCGCAGCATCTCGGTGATGGTGAGCACCAGGTCGGTGGCGGTGGTGCCGGCCGGCATCTCGCCGGAGAGCTTGAAGCCCACCACGCGCGGGATCAGCATGCTGACCGGCTGGCCGAGCATCGCGGCCTCGGCCTCGATGCCGCCGACGCCCCAGCCGAGCACGCCCAGGCCGTTGACCATCGTGGTGTGCGAGTCGGTGCCGACCACCGTGTCCGGGTACGCCTGGCCGTTGCGCTCCATGATCGTACGGGCCAGGTACTCGATGTTGACCTGGTGCACGATGCCCGTGCCCGGCGGGACGACCTTGAACTCGTTGAACGCGGTCTGGCCCCAGCGCAGGAACTGGTAGCGCTCCTTGTTGCGCTCGTACTCCAGCTCGACGTTGCGCTCGAAGGCGTCCTCGCGACCGAACAGGTCGGCGATGACGGAGTGGTCGATGACCAGCTCGGCCGGGGCGAGCGGGTTCACCTTGGTGGCGTCGCCGCCCAGGTCCCGCACCGCCTCGCGCATGGTGGCCAGGTCGACCACGCAGGGCACGCCGGTGAAGTCCTGCATCAGCACCCGCGCCGGGGTGAACTGGATCTCGACGCTCGGGTCGGCGTCGGATTCCCAGGCCCCGAGCTGCCGGATGTGGTCGGCGGTGATGTTCGCGCCGTCCTCGGTCCGGAGCAGGTTCTCCAGGAGGATCTTCAGGCTGTAGGGGAGCCGTTCGTGCCCCTCCACCTTGCTGATTTTGAAAATCTCGTAGCTCGCGTCTCCGACGCGTAGCTGGGTCTTCGCACCGAAGGTGTCGAGGCTCGCCACGTCGTACTCCTTCACACCAGCGACCGTGAGTAGTCCTGAGCAGTCTGTCGCACCGGTCGGGGTGCCGCCGTGGTTAGGGGACACTTACCGCCGATCTCGTCGTCAACAAAACCGTACGTCCGTCTTGCTAACTTCGCAACCTCGTGCCATCGTTCGGGACGAGGAGGTACCACCATGATCCATCACGTCCAGCTCGCCTGCCCACGCGGCTCCGAGGAGGCGTCGCGGGCCTTCTACGTCGGGGTGCTCGGCATGACCGAGAAGCCCAAACCGCCCGCGCTCGTGGCCCGCGGCGGCTGCTGGTTCACGGGGCACGGCGCGGAGCTGCACCTGGGCGTGGAGGACGGGTTCAGCCCCGCCCGCAAAGCCCACCCGGGCCTGCTGTGGCCGGACCTGGACGCGCTCGCCGCCCGGTTGGTCGCCGCCGGGTACCCGGTCACCTGGGGCGACGACGAGCTGCCCGGGATGCGCCGCTTCCACTCCCAGGACGCGCACGGCAACCGGCTGGAGTTCCTCGCCCCGGTCGACTGACCCGCCGCGCTCGGGCGCGCGGAACTGCCGACTCGGGGCGGCCGCCGGGCCTGCCCCGGGCTTGGCAGGACTCGGGCGGACGCTGGGCTCGGCAGGACTCGGGCGGACGCCCGGCCATGCCCCGGGCCCGGCCTTGCGGGGCGGTCCGGCGCTGGCCGGGCGGCGACAGCCGGGAGAGCCCTCGGTCATGGCGAAAGGGCCGGACCCCTGTGTGGGGTCCGGCCCTTGTCGTCTGGTGGTGCGGTGTTGTCGTCGGTCAGGCGGTGTAGCCGCGGGTGGCGATCCAGTCGGCCAGGTTGTCCACGCTCATCCGGTAGGAGGCCTGGTTCGGGTCGGCCGAGTCGGCGATGGTGACGGTCGCACCGTTGTCGCGGTAGCCGACGACGCTGATGTAGTGCCCGCCCTCGAAGGAGTGGGTGACTCCGTCGGTGTCGGTGGCGGTGCCGGCGATGTTGGCGACGACGGCGTGGCCTTCGTCGATGGCGGTGACGATGTCGGCGCGCAGCTTGTCGGTCTGCGTGTCGTCGGCCTTGGGGTCGCGGATCTCGACGGACTGGTAGGCGTCGGAGCCGGTCTCCTTGTTCAGTACGGGGGTGATGTCGTTGATGGAGTTGGTGCCGGCTTCGGTGGTGCCCATGCGCTGGGCCATGCCGTCGACGTCGATGTTCTTGCCCTGGACGCTGAGGGCGTTGCGGGCGGCGGCGGGGCCGCAGTAGTAGAAGTTGGGCTGGGCTTCGTAGCGCACGCCCAGCTCACGCTCGCCGTGCTTGCGGTCCTGGCTGACCGTCGTCGTGGGCTTGGCCTCGGCGGGGGCGGCGAAGGCGGTGGTGACGGGGCCGGCGATGGCGCCGCCGGTGAAGGCGAGCCCGGCAGCGGTCAGAGCGGTCTTACGCAGCATGTCGGTACGCATGATTCGTCTGCACCTTTCGATCGGGGGCACGCGACACACACCAAGGGGGGCGGGTGCGCCACGGGAAAGGAAAGGTCGAGATATCAAAGGGGGCCTGCGGCCGGAAGGGGCCGGCGGGCTCGTCCCTGCGGGGGATGTAACGACGCGGGTCCGGCCGGCATTCCGACCGTCGCCCCGGCCGCCGGGGCCCCGGGGGTTACGCGTTCACGATGGTTACAACGACCCGGGCCCCCGACCCATGCCGGCCGGGCCGGTGGCGCCCGCCACCGCAAATAGCCACAAACCGGATGGGCCGCTCGAACAGGCTGCCCCGAACCGGACATCCTGCCCCGAACCCACATCGGCTGGGGGTGACCGGTGCATTCGTCGGCCGGCACCCAGGGGCCGGCACGACGCCACGGACAGCGCGTCGAACGCCGCAGGGGGCAGGCGCGAGACGCGAGCGCATCGTGATCAGGATCCCATGGACGTCATCCGCCCGCTTTGCGGTCCCTGGCGTCCTGATCACGGTGGCGGAGCGTGGTGGGCAGAGCGGACGGAGGCGGGGCAGCTGCGACCATGGCCGGCATGGAGATCTGGAACAACCCGTCCTGCTCGAAGTGCGCCGCCGCCCGTACCGCGCTCGACGAGGCAGGGGTCGGCTACGCGCTGCGCCCCTACCTGGACCGGCCGCCGAGCGCGGCGGAGCTGACCGAGGTGCTGCGCCGGCTCGACGCGCGCCCCTGGGACGTCTGCCGCACGCAGGAGCCCGCCGCGGTGGCCCTCGGCATGGCCGACTGGCCGCGCGACGAGGCGGCCGAGCCGCGCTGGATCGAGGCGATGGTGGCCGCCCCCGAGCTGATCCAGCGGCCCCTGCTGCTGCTCGACGACGGCAGCGCGCTCGTGGGGCGTACCGCCGGGGCGCTGGCGGAGGCGGTGCGCCGCAGCGGCGCGACGCCCGGCACCGGCGCGGAGCCCGGCCCCCCGGCGACCGCGTCGGAGCGGCCCACGCCGGCCGGGTAGCGCGTTTCCGGACTGGCGCGGCGGGAATGCGCCCGTCGCAGGCGAACGACCGTACGTTGCAGAGGAGGGGTCGGATGCCGCGCCAGGGCCTTTCCACCGCCGCGCAGCGGCTCACCCCGGTCGCCGGCGCGCCCCTGTGGTGCGACGCGCGGGAGTTCGGGCTGCGCGGCGACGGCGTGACGAACGACCAGCCGGCGCTGTCGGCCCTGGTCGACCGCCTCGGCGAGGGCTACGCCGCCGACGGGCGGGCCCGGGTCATCTACTGCCCGCCGGGGATCTACTCGATCCGGGATGCCGGCACGGTGTGGCGCAGCGGGGTGTCGCTGATCGGCGCGGGACCGGGGACGACGCGGTTCCTGCTCAGCAACGAGGGAAACCGGGCGGACCCGACGCCGCTGGCGTTCTGGACCACGGTGCAGCACGGTGCGAGCCGCGACCGGCACATCGCCGACTGCACCTTCGCGGACTTCGAGATCGACGGCTCCGGCGTGGCGATGGTCGAGTACAACTACCTCGCCAAGGGGCTCGGCCTCCAGTACGTGGTGCGCGGCGTCTTCCGCAACCTCTACATCCACCACACCGGCGCCACCGGCCTCGGCTGCGACTTTCTCCAGGACAGCCTGATCGACGGCGTCGTCGTGGTCGGCTGCGGGCGGCTGGACAACGGCGAGGAGATGGGCGGCGCGGGCATCGGCGTCGGCATCGGCGGGTGGGGCGACGTGGAGCGCCTCACGATCGCCAACTGCACCGCCGTCGGCAACGGCACCAACGGGATCTTCCTCGAACTTCAGAAGGACTACTGGACGCCGCCGCGCGGCTACCGCATCATCGGCTGCCACAGCCAGGCGAACCGCTTCGGCATCTCCGACTGGGGCGCCGACGGCCTGATCGTTTCCGCCTGCACCCTGACCGGCAACCTGGAGGCGGGATTCGACGTCTCCGGCAACGGCACGGCGGGCGTCGCCGGCCGGGGCGGCATCGTCAGCGACTGCGTCATCGACCGCAACGTCCGCGACGGGATCAGCATGGGCAACACGCCCGGCCCGTACGCGGTGCGCGGGAACCGGATCAGCGCCAACGGCGCGCACGGCTACCACGAGCACGACCTGGGGCACGGCTACCGGGGCGCGGCGGCGGACGTGGTCGTCGACGGCAACGAGTTCTGGGACAACGGCCTGGACGCGATCCGGATCGACCGCCCGATGACCGACGCGATCGTGGTGAACAACCGGATCCGCAACAACGGCCGGCGGTGCGCCCCGGCCGCCACCGGCAGTGGCGAGTCGGTGCGCTACCACCACCGGTCCGTCACCGACCTCAGGGCGCACTGGCCGCACGACGGGCACCGGGGCAAGGCGGTGCGGGTCGGGTCACGCATCGCGGTGGTGGTGTCCAACACCGACACCGTCCTCACCCTCGCCGAGGTGCGGGCGGATGCCACCACCGGCTGGAACGAGGACACGCCGCCGCCCGGAGCGTCGTACGAACTGCCGGCGGCCCCGCCGATCCGGGCCGGCATCACCGTCAACGCGCCGTTCGATTCGGCGACCGTGCGGGGCAACCGGATCTGGGACCACCGCGACGAGCAGACCCAGACCTACGGGATCTGGATCACCCCGGCCGGCAGTTGCGTGTCCTGCCGCATCGAGGACAACGACCTCGCCGGCAACGCCGCCGGAGCCGTGCGGCTCGACACCCCGCCCGTCGGCGGGCGCTGGGAACGCAACCACCACGACGTCGACTGACGCCGGCGGCTCAGCGCGCGTCGTCGGCGGGCGCCGTCGCCTCCGCGTGCCGGTCGCGCAGCCGGGCCCGGATCTCCTCCGGGGTGTACGCCCGGCGCCGCCGTTCGGCCCGGGCGATGACCACGCCCGACGCCGCCACGCCGGCGAGGCCCGCGAGCCCGAGCACCTTCCACCACCGCATCCGTTGCCGCATCGGCCTAGGGTAGACCCCCATGAGCATCAGCCTGGACGAGGCCGTGGACCTGACCCGTACCGGCGACGTGTGGGTGTTCCGGGGCCGCAGCGTGCCCGACCGGGCCATCCAGTTCACCACCAACAGCCCGGTGAACCACGTCGGCATGGCGGTCGTGCTGGACGACATGCCGCCCCTGATGTGGCACGCCGAGCTGGGCAGGTCGCTGCCCGACATGTGGACAGGCACCCACCAGCGCGGGGTGCAGCTGCACGACCTGCGCGACGCGGTCTGCGTCTGGGCCAACCGGTACGGCCAGCGGGGCTGGCTGCGCCAGCTCGACCCGCCGGCCGACGCGGAGATGGAAGGGGCGGTGCTGCGCACCGTCGCGCGCCTGGACGGCACGCCGTTCCCGTCCACCGCCCAGCTCGCCTGGCGCTGGCTGCGGGGCCGGGTCCCGGCGGTGCGGCTGCCGGCCCTGCCCGGCCGGGTGGGGGACCGCCCCGGCGGCCCGGCGCCCGAGCGCCCCGGGGCGACCGCGCCCGACCGCGCCGGTGTCGCCGTGCGCGACCGTGCACTGGAGACGGCGTACTGCGCGGAGGTGGTTGCGGTGACCTACGAGGCGATGGGGCTGCTGCCGGCCGGGCGGCGTCCCAACTGGTACGACCCGGGCCGGTTCTGGAGCGGCGACGACCTCGGCCTCACGGGCGGCGCCCGGCTCGGGGCCGAGATCGAGGTGCGCATCCCGCTGCGCTGAGGTTTGGCCCGCCGTCCGGCCGGCAATTGCTGTCCCCGTGAGAGCCCCCACCGATCTGGACACGCTGACCGACTTCTTCGACCGGTACGGCGTGGCGCTGACCACCGGCGACGTGGCCGCCATCGCCGGCTGCTACGCCCTGCCCGGGATGGTGGTGGCCGACACGTACAGCTTCTCGTTTACCTCGCCGGCGGCAGTGGCACTGTCCTTCGTGGGCGCGGCCCCCGACTACCAGGAGCGCGAGCTGGTCGCGGCGCACGCGGCCATCGAGGACGTGCACCCGGTGTCGGCGCTGCTGACCATGGTGGCCGTGGAGTGGGAGTTCCTGGACAGCCACGGCCGGGCGGTGCCCGGCGAGCGCTACCGCTACCTGCTGCGGTCCACCGACGCCGGCCCGGTCATCTGCACGGTCCTGCGGACCGCCTGACCGCCGGCGGGACCGCGGCTCCCTCCGACGGCGGCGATCCCGCCGACGCGGTGCCGGTACGCGCCGCGCGCGGACGGTCGCACCAGGTCGCCACGGACCGCTACGCTGCCCCGGAGGACCGCGGGAGGAGAGGCATGTCCGGCACGCGCCGAACATCGAGCAAGTCCTACGGCACGACCGCCATCGCGTCCTCGCCGTGGATCGTGGTGTCCGTCGGCGTCGCGGTGATGGTGGTCCTGCTGGCCATCGCGCTCGGCACCTACCGGGGGCGCGGCCCCGCGTTCGACGCGCAACCCGGCCCGCCGCTGCCGACCGTCGGCCTGGCCGATCCGGAGCCGTCGGCGACCAGCCCGACGGCCACGCGCTCGCCCCGGGCGCCGGCCACGTCGTCCGGCCGCTCCACCGTCCGGCCCACCCCGACGCGGTCCACGCCCGCCCGCAGCAGCGCCCCGCCGTCCCCGACCCCGAGCGGGAGCGAGGAGACGGCGCTGGTCGCGCCGCCGTCGTCGTCCCCGCTGACGGGCCGGTACCGGGTGGTGGAGTCGTACGCGGACGGGTTCGTCGGGGAGGTGCTGGTCAGCAACGCGTCGTCGGCCGGCCGGGGCTGGACGGCGCGGCTGACCTTCCCGGGAGCGCGGCTGGGCAGCGCGTGGATCGAGGGCGCGCCACAGGGGACGGCGCAGCGGATCGACGACGGCTTCACCTACCGCAGCGGCGGCGACCTGCCCGGGGGCGCGTCGGCCACGCTGCGGTTCTACGTCCAGGGCACGCAGAGCCGCCCGGCGAGCTGCACGGTCGAGGGCGGCGCCTGCCGCGTCTAGCCCACCCTCTTTCCGTACGGCCCGGCGCGAACCCGCCGGGCCGTTCCTTTTGCAAGCGTCCTGCCGTGTTACGACTTTGTTTGCAAGGTATTGCAGAACCTTTCGGCAAGAGCTAGCGTGCGGGCCAGTCAGCGACCAGAGGAAGGCGTCGATGAAACCCCCGCCGATACCGCGCAAGGCCCTGCTCGCCCTCGTCTCCCTGCTCACCCTCACCCTCGTCGGCACCCCGCTGGCCGTGCGCCAGCTCGGCGCCGACGCCCCCGACGGCACCGGCCCGCTGGTCACCACCGGCGCCGCGCAGTGGCGCACCGAACCCTCGGCGGAGGCGCTGCTCGCCGCCGGCAGCCGCCAGGCCCGCGCCGAGCAGTTCTACTTCGTCCTGCCGGACCGGTTCGCCAACGGCGACCGGCGCAACGACACCGGCGGCCTCACCGGGGACCGCCTCTCCACGGGCCTCGACCCGAAGGACAAGGGCTTCTACCACGGCGGCGACCTCAAGGGCGTCATGGACCGGCTCGACTACATCGAGGGGCTCGGCACCACGGCCATCTGGCTCGCGCCCATCTTCAAGAACCGCCCGGTGCAGGGCACCGGAGCCGACGTCTCCGCCGGCTACCACGGCTACTGGATCACCGACTTCACCCAGGTCGACCCGCACTTCGGCACTAAGGAGGACCTGAAGCGGCTGGTCGCGCTGGCGCACCGGCGGGGGATCAAGGTCTACCTCGACGTCATCGTCAACCACACCGCGGACGTCATCACCTACGCCGAGGACAAGTACAGCTACGTGGACAAGGCCACCTCCCCGTACACCGACGCGCAGGGGCGTCCCTTCGAGGACCGCAACTACGCCGACGGCAGCCGGGGCTTCCCGAAGGTGGACACCACGTCGTTCCCGTACACCCCGACGTTCGCGAACCCGGCCGACGCGAAGGTCAAGGTCCCGGCGTGGCTCAACGACCCGACGATGTACCACAACCGGGGCGACTCCACCTTCGCCGGGGAGAACAGCGAGTACGGCGACTTCTTCGGCCTCGACGACCTGTGGACCGAGCGCCCCGAGGTGGTGCGCGGCCTGACCAAGGTCTACTCCGACTGGGTGGCCTCCACCGGCGTCGACGGCTTCCGGCTGGACACCGTCAAGCACGCCAACCTCGAATTCTGGCCGCAGTTCAGCCAGGGCGTCGAGCGCGCCGCCGCCCGCGCCGGCAAGAAGGACTTCTTCATGTTCGGCGAGGTCTACAGCGCCGACCCGGAGATCACCTCGACGTACGTGCGGCGCGGCGGCCTGCCGGCCACCCTCGACTTCGCCTTCCAGGAGGCGGCGCGCGGCTACACCGCCGGCGACGGCTCCGCCAGGGCACTCGCCGACGTGTACGCCCGCGACGACCTCTACCGTGCCCGGGACACCGACGCGGGCCGGCTGACCACCTTCCTCGGCAACCACGACATGGGCCGGATCGGCTCGTTCATCGCCGGCGGCGGCACCGACCCGGCCACCCACCTGCGCCGCGACCAGCTCGCCCACGAGCTGATGTTCCTCACCCGCGGCCAGCCGGTCGTCTACTCCGGCGACGAGCAGGGCTTCACCGGCCCGGGCGGCGACAAGGACGCCCGGCAGGACATGTTCGCCTCGAAGACCCCCGACTACCTCGACGACGACCTGCTCGGCACCGACCGTACGCACGCCAGCGACCAGTTCGACCGCACCCACCCGCTCTACCGGGCCATCGCCGAGCTGGGCGCGTTGCGCCAGGCGCACCCGGCGCTGCGCGACGGCGTGCAGGTCGGCCGGTACGCCGCCGACGGCCCCGGCGTCTTCGCGTTCTCCCGGATCGACCCGAAGCAGCGCACCGAGTACGTCGTCGCGGTGAACAACGCCGCGACGGCGCAGACTGTCACCGTGGACACCTGGTCGGCCGGCGCCACCTTCACCGGCGTCTACGGCGCATCGGCCGCCCCGGTCGCCGGCGCGGACGGCAAGCTCACGCTGACCGTGCCGCCGCTGTCGGCAGTGGTGCACCGCGCCGGCACCCCGATCGCGTCGCCCGACGCCGCGCCCCGGATCACGATCACCGCCCCGGCGCCCGGCGAGCCCGTCGCCACGAAGGCCGCCGTCACCGCGCAGGTCACCGGCGACCCGCTGGCCACCGTCACCGTCGCCGCCCGGGTCGCCGGCGGCAGGTGGACGCTGCTCGGCAGCGCCGACCGGGCCCCGTACACGGTGCACCACGACCTGACCGGGCTGGCCGGCGGCACGAAGGTCGAGTACAAGGCCGTCGTCCGCGACGGGAAGGGCCGCACCGCGACCGCCCGGTCCACCGCGACCGTGGGCACCCCGGCGCAGTCCGCCTCCCGCGAGTGGGCCGTGGTGCACTACCAGCGCCCCGCCGGCGGCTACGACGACTGGGGTCTCTACGCCTGGGGCGACATCGACCCCGCGTACGCCACCGAGTGGCCCAAGGGCCAGCCGTTCGCCGGCGAGGACTCCTACGGCCGGTTCGCCTGGGTGAAGCTCAAGCCGGGCGCGAAGTCGGTCGGCTTCCTGGTGGTCGACAAGTCCGGGAACAAGGACGTGGAACAGGATCGGACGATCGACGTGACGAAGACCGGCGAGGTCTGGGTCAAGCAGGGCGACCCGGCGACGTACCCGAGCCGGCAGGCCGCCACCGGCGAACCCGACCCACCGGTGGAGGACGGCACCGCCCTCATCCACTACCGCCGCGCCGACGGCAACTACGACGGCTGGGGCCTGCACCTGTGGGACGGCGCCGCCAACCCGACGGACTGGGCCGCCCCGCTCGCCCCGGCCCGGATCGACGCCTTCGGCGCGGTTTTCCGGGTGCCGCTGGCCGCCGGGGCGACCGGGCTGAGCTACATCATCCACAAGGGCGACGAGAAGGACCTGCCGACCGACCAGCGGCTCGACCTCGCCGACGCCGGGCGCGAGGTGTGGCTGCTCGCCGGCACGCCCGGCCGGCTGCTGCCGTCCACCGCCTCCGGCGCCGCAGGCGACGTCGACATCACGAAGCAGAAGGCGCACTGGATCGACCGCTCCACCGTCGCCTGGCAGGCCGGGCCCACCGACGGCAGGACGTACGCCCTGGTCGCCGCCCCGGCCGGCGGGGTGACCGTCGCCGACGGCGAGCTGGTCGGGACGTACACGACGCTGCCATTGACCGCGCAGCGCAACGGGCTCACCGAGGCCCAGCGCGCGGCCTTCCCGCACCTGTGGGCGCACGGCGCCTTCACGCTCGACCGGCGGGACCTGGCGAAGGTCCCGGCGGCCCTGCGCGGGCAGCTCCTGGTGACCGAGCGGGACGCGGCGGGCGCCCTGCTCGCCGCGACCGGCGTGCAGATCCCCGGCGTGCTCGACGACGTCTACGCCCGGGCCACCGACGCGAGGCTCGGGCCGACCTTCGCCGGCGGGGTGCCGACGCTGGCCGTCTGGGCACCCACCGCCCGCACGGTCTCGCTCCAGCTCTTCGACTCGCCGACCGCGACGCCGAGGACCGTGGCGATGCGCCGGGACGACCGCACCGGCGTCTGGTCCGTGCGCGGCGCCCGCGACTGGACTGGCAGGTACTACCGGTACCAGGTCCAGGCGTGGCAGCCGGCGACGCAGAAGATGGCCACCGCCGCCGTGACCGACCCGTACTCGGTGGCGCTGGCGCCGGACTCCACGCACAGCCAGATCGTGGACCTGGCCGACCCGGCGCTCGCGCCAGCCGGGTGGGCCTCGCTGCGCAAGCCAGCGGCGGTGCCGTCGACGAAGGTGCAGATCTCCGAGCTGTCCGTGCGGGACTTCTCGATCGCCGACAGCACCGTGCCGGCAGAGCGGCGGGGCACCTACCTCGCCTTCACCGACCCGGGCACCGCCGGCATGAAGCACCTGAAGGCGCTCGGCGACGCCGGGGTGACCCACCTGCACCTGCTGCCCGCGTTCGACTTCGCCACGATCCCCGAGCGGCGCGCCGACCAGCGGCAGCCGGCCTGCGACCTGGCCGCGCTGCCGCCGGACTCCGAGCAGCAGCAGAAGTGCGTCGCGGCCGTGGCCGACACCGACGGCTACAACTGGGGGTACGACCCGCTGCACTACACCGTGCCGGAGGGCGGCTACGCCGTCGACCCGGTCGGCGCGAAGCGCACCGCCGAGTTCCGGCGGATGGTGGCCGGCGTCAACGGCGCCGGGCTGCGCGTGGTGATGGACGTCGTCTACAACCACACCTCGGCGGCGGGCGCCGACCCGAAGTCGGTGCTCGACCAGATCGTGCCCGGCTACTACCACCGGTTGCTGGACGACGGCAGCGTCGCCAACTCGACCTGCTGCGCCAACACCGCCCCCGAGCACGCCATGATGGGCAAGCTCGTGGTGGACTCGCTGGTCACCTGGGCCAAGGCGTACAAGGTGGACGGTTTCCGGTTCGACCTGATGGGCCACCACCCGAAGGCGAACATCGTGGCCGTCCGCGAGGCGCTCGACGAGCTGACCGTCGCCCGCGACGGCGTGGACGGGAAGAAGATCCTGCTCTACGGCGAGGGCTGGAACTTCGGCGAGGTCGCCGACGACGCCCGCTTCACGCAGGCCACCCAGGCCAACATGGCCGGCACCGGAATCGGCACGTTCAACGACCGGCTCCGCGACGCGGTACGCGGTGGCGGGCCGTTCGACGCCAACCCCCGGGTGCAGGGCTTCGCCTCCGGCCTGTTCACCGACCCCAACGGCGACGACGTGAACGGGTCCACGGCCGAGCAGCGGGCCCGCCTGCTGCACCAGCACGACCTGATCAAGGTGGGGCTCACCGGCAACCTGCGCGGATACCGGTTCACCGACTCGTCGGGCCGGCAGGTGACCGGCGCGCAGGTCGACTACAACGGCTCGCCCGCCGGCTACACCGCCGCGCCGGGGGAGGCGGTGACCTACGTCGACGCGCACGACAACGAGATCCTGTACGACGCGCTGGCGTACAAGCTGCCGCAGGACACCCCGGCGGCGGACCGGGCCCGGATGCAGGTGCTGGCGCTGAGCACGGTGGTGATGGGGCAGGGGCCCGGGTTCGTCACCACCGGCACCGAGCGGCTGCGCTCGAAGTCGCTGGACCGCAACTCGTACAACTCGGGTGACTGGTTCAACCAGATCCGCTGGGACTGCACCCAGGGCAACGGCTTCGGCGCCGGCCTGCCGCCCGAGCAGGACAACCGCGACAAGTGGCCGTACGCGAAGCCGCTGCTGGCCGACCCGGCGCTGGTGCCGGACTGCGCGGCGATCGACCTGGCCGACGCCCGCTATGCCGAACTGCTGAAGATCCGGGCCTCCTCGCCGGTCTTCGGGCTGACGACGGCGGAGCAGGTGCAGAAGCGGGTCGCCTTCCCGCTCTCCGGGGCGGGGGAGACCCCCGGCGTGCTCACGATGACGCTGGACGGTCGGGGCCTCGACGGGCGGTGGACGTCGGTGACGGTGGTCTTCAACGCCACCGGCGAGACGGCGACGCAGCGGCTGACCGGGCTGCGCGGGGCGGACGTCGCGCTGCACCCGGTGCTGCGCGACTCCGCGGACCCGGTGCTGCGTTCGGCGTCGTTCGACGCGGCGAGCGGCACGTTCCGGGTGCCGGCCCGCAGCGTGGCGGTCTTCGTCCAGCGCTGACTCGAACGCGGGTCGGCCCTCTCCCCTTCCAGGGGAGAGGGCCGGCCCTTCTGCGTCAGCCGATCGTTGCCGCTACCGACGCCGGGCGGACAGAACGGCCCTTATCCCCCAGAGGATGCAAACCGCCACTTACCGCGCCTTAAATCCTGAATGTTACGAAACCTGGAAAGTCCTCTCGTTCGGCATGAATCGGCCTAACGTTCGTCTTAGCTCGTCCTCCTGAGCGGACCAGAAGGGAATGAGGAACATGTCGATGAGGTTCTTGACCAAGCTCGCCGGCGGGATGGTGTTGGGCACCGCCGCGCTACTGCTCGCTGCGCCCGCCACCGCGCTCGCCGCGCCCGACGACGGGCCAACCAAGCAGCCCAAGGCCTCGACCCAGGGGCAGAAATCGAAGAAGTCAGACGACA
Source organism: Micromonospora sp. M71_S20 (assembly GCF_003664255.1). Lineage (NCBI taxonomy): Bacteria > Bacillati > Actinomycetota > Actinomycetes > Micromonosporales > Micromonosporaceae > Micromonospora > Micromonospora sp. M71_S20. Next base: position 735,349 of record NZ_RCCV01000003.1, read on the forward strand.
AGCCCAAGACATTCGACCTGAAGGACAGGGACGGTAACGGGGTCACCTGTGCGACCACCAGGCAGATCAACGAGCAGAACATCTCCAATATCGTCAAGGACAACACCATCGAGGACAGCGTCGTCACCTTCAACTTGAGCGCCGCGCAGTCGGCGACGAACACCAGAACCCAGCAGCCCAACACCATCGTGGTCTGCATCCGCGACCTCGAGGTGGGGGTGGACGTGGAGACCGACCTGCTCGGCGACCTGCTCCGGATGGTCGAGGCGAGCCTCGGCCGGGCGGGGTCGCCGGTGGGCCAGCCTGCCGGCAACACCGCCGCGGCTGGCGGCGCGTACGCGGGTCCGGACGGAGCCTGGGTGCTCCCGAGCGCGGCTGGCGTCGCGGCCGGTGACGGTGGCGCGTTCTCCGACCCCAACACCGGTGTCTTGACGGCGACCGGTGCCGGCATGGTGGGCGTGGGCGTGCTCGGTGGCATCGCACTGCTGCGTCGGCGGTCGGCCAATGGCACTGTCGCCTAGGGCGGCCAGGAGCGCCAGCGGCCGCCACGGTTTCCCGTGGCGTGCCGCTGGCCTCGTCATGGTCGTCCTCGTCACGCTCACCGGAGCAGGATTGATCGTGCACGCGGCCACGGCATCCGATCCGGTCGGACCGCCACCACAGCCCGACCCCGCCGCCGCACCGCTGTCGCCGCTGGCGGACGAGCCCACCACACCAGATCCGGCGCCGAGCAGAGCCAACACGTCGCCGACGTTGGGCGGGATGCCGCGATCGCAACCCACCCGCATCAGGATCCCGCGGATCGGCGTTGACGCGCCGACGACTCCGCTCGGGCTGGACCGGAACCAGCAGATCGCGGTCCCGCCGTTCAATCAGCCCGATACGGCCGGGTGGTACAAGTTGGGACCGAGTCCCGGCGAGACCGGGACCGCGGTGGTGGTGGGCCACGTCGACTCCCGCGCCACCGGGCGAGCAGTCTTCTTTCGCCTGGGCTCGCTGAAACCGAAAGACGCCATCGAGTTGCTCCGCAAGGATGGCAAGAAGGCCCGGTTCATCGTCGACGGCGTGGCCCGCTACCCGAAGACCAAGCTCCCGCTGAAGCAGGTCTACGGTCACACCGGCAAGGCGCAACTCCGCGTGATCACCTGTGGTGGCGGCTACGACAAGGCAGCGAGGTCGTACAAGGACAACATCGTGGTGTTCGCGACGTTGGTGCCATGACCTCTTGACTCCTTGCCTCTCGTAGGTGGTGAGCTGCGAGGGACGGCCGCGTTGCGTGTGCGCAACCGCCGTGGATCGTGCCGGACGGGCTCTGGCAGCGCATCGAGCCGTTGCTGCCCAAACCACAGCGCAACCCACGGGGGCGTCCACGAAGCCTCCTCGCGTCACCACCTCCGACACGTTGCACGAGCTTCGTTAGGGCCCCCTATAGCAGCCAAAGGCATGTTCGCCTCAAAAACCTGAAAAGCGCTCCGAATGAACATGAAGCTCTCTTATGTTCGTACTGGCTCATCTTCCGGAGCCGACCAGAAGGGAGTGAGGGACATGTCGAAGAAGTTTCTGACCAAGCTCGCCGGAGGGGTGTTGCTGGGCAGCGCCGCACTGCTGCTCAGTGCGCCCGCCGCGGCGCTCGCCTCGTCCGACGGGGAGTACGGGGACTCCAGGGCGAAGGACCGCAACGGATTCGTGTGCGCGACCAACGAGCAGCTCAACGAGCTGATCGCCGCCAACATCATCAGCGACAACGACATCGAGGACAGCGAAGTCACCTTCGAGCAGTCCGTGGCGGTTGACGCGACGAACGAGAACCGGACTCAGCCCAACACCGTCATCGTCTGTATCCGCGACATCGACGTGGACGTGGACGTGGAGGACTAGGAGCTGCGGTGGCATCCCACCGCTGCGTCCTGGCCAGGAGCGCCAGCGGCGGTCACGGGTTTCCGTGGCGTGCCGCTGGCCTCTTCTTTTGTCGTACTTCTGATGCTCACCATGCCGGACAGATCCGGCTCCCGGCGACCGCTGGCCGCGAACGTGTGCACCACCTCCGCCGCCACGACCGAACCCTGTGCCACCGGGTCCTGTGGCACAGAAATCTGTGGAAGACCTGCTCGGTCGGCCAGCATCCGCCGATCCATACGGCGTTACGAGCCACCCGACTGAACCCTGAGCGGCTACCTGGCACGACAACTCATCCAGCCGGCCGTGTCACGCGCGCGCCGACACCGATCTGTTCACGGACGGCCTGAGGCCCGACATCGCCGGCAGCCCGGCCTCGGACCTGCGTGACGACCAGTATCAGGAGCTATCTGGCACCGGTCTCGGCGCCAACGTTCTCCTCAACCGGTACGGTATGCGCCGACTGCCTGGTGACGTGCCCCCGATCGCCGGCTGTCACGCCCTGCCTGGGCTGGTGGTGGCCGGCCCTCCGCGTCCCACCGACCGGACGGGTCGGTCCGGGTCGGCCGCGTTCCGCCCGGCCCGTCGGGTGGCTGACCTGGCGCGTCGGCTCCGGCGACGAGGTCATCGGCACCGCGGCCCAGCAGCTCGCGCGGCTGCTGGTCCAGCACGATCCGAGCAAAGTCGGGGCTGGCCGGCAACCTCGCCGGCCACCGGTTCACCGACTCCGTCCGAACACAGGTGACCGGCGTCCAGGTCGACTACAACGGCTTCGCCCGGCCGGTTCGCCGCCGCATCGGGAGAGGCGGTCACCGGCTGCCGCAGGCAACCTCGGGTCGGACCGGGCCCGGATGCAGGCGCTCGCGCTGCACACCCGTGACGGGCAGGGGACCGGCTTCGTCGCCGCCCGCACCGAGCGGCCGCGACGCCCGGTACGCCGAGCTGCTCAAGGATTCGTGCCTCCTGACCGGTGTTCGGGCTGCCCGCCGCGAAGCAGGTGCAGCAGCCGGCGCCTTCCCACTCAGCGGCGAGGCGTGGACCCACCGGCGCCGCTCACCAGGACGCTCGACGGTCGCGGCCCCGACGGGCGCCTGCAGTCCGTGACGGCTTTCAACGCCATCGCAAGCGTGGCGACGCAGCAGCTGACCGGGCTGCGCGCGGCGGACGTCGCGCTGCACCCCGGTGCTGCGGACCTCCGCCGACGAGGTGCTGCGGAAGGCCACGATCGACGCGGCCATCGGCACGTTCACCGTGCCGGCGCGGAGCGTCGCGGTCTCGTGCGGCAGTAGTACGGCAGTGGCCGGCCCCCTCACGCGGTGACCGCGGAAGGGGCCGGCTCGTCTCTCCTGGCGACGGTCCTCCGGCCCGCCGGGTCCGATCCGGTTGGACCGTTCCCGGCGGGCCGGAGGGGTTGCTTCAGCCGATGCCGTCAACGGTTCGGCTGTTCACTGCGCGGCCGGTCAGGCGTGGCAGTCTTTGACGTTGACGCAGTTCTTGGGGTCGTTGTCGGTGACGGTGGACTTGTCGTCGAGTTCGACCTTGCCGTTGTTGTTGAAGATGCCGCCGGCGATCTTGCGGTGGTGGTTGTTGTCGCCGTTGGCCTTGTTGTCCTTGACCTTGGTCTTGTCTACGGTGACCTTGCCGTTGTTGTTGTAGATGCCGCCGCCGTTCTCGCCGGCGATGTTTTCCTTGATCAGGCTGTCGCGCAGGACCAGGACCGCGTCGAAGTCGTCGTGGTTGCGGTCGTTGCCCTTGTTGCCCTTGTTGCTGTTGTCGTTCTTGTGCTCGCCGTTGAAGATGCCGCCGCCGAAGCGTCCGGCGTGGTTCGTGGCGATGAGGGTGTCGGTGATGGTGGCGCGGCCGACCTTGTCGTTGTCCTTGCGGTTGTTGCTGGCGTTGTGGTCGCGGTCTCCGCCGGTGTTGTAGATGCCGCCGCCGTCCTTGCTGGCGTCGTTCTCGGCGACGGTGACGTGGTCGAGCTTGAGGTCGGTGTTGCGGGCGTAGATGCCGCCACCGTTCTCGCCGGCGGTGTTGTCCTTGACGAAGGTCCAGCTGACCTCGACGTAGCCGCCGGAGCTGAAGAGGCCACCGCCGTTCTCGTCGGCCTTGTTGCCCTGGATGAGGCTCTTCTTGATCTCGACGTTGCCGGCCTTGTCGCGGTCGTTGCGGCCGTCGTCCTTGCCGTCGTCCTTGCCGTCGTGTTTGCCGCCGTTGGCGATGCCGCCGCCGTTCTTCCCGGCGGTGTTGTCGGTGATCTTCGACTTCTCGATCTCGAGCTGGCCGACGTTGAAGATGCCGCCGCCGTTGTCGTTGGCCTGGTTGTGGTCGACCTTGCTGAGATTGAGGGTGACCTTGCCGTAGTTGGCGATCGCGCCGCCGTTGCCGCTGGCGCTGTTGCGGGTCAGGGTGGTCTTCTCGAGGTAGGCGCGGCCGCCCTTCTCGACCAGCAGCGCACCGCCGTCCTCGCCCTTGTCCTTGTCCTTGTCGTTGTGGTCGCGCGAGGAGTTGGTCGAGACGTTGGCTCCGCGGGACTTGAGCGCGGAGGCCAGGAGGTCCTTCAGCCGCTCCTTCTGCTCCTCGCCCTTGTCGTCCTTCTTGTCCTCGTCGTCGGCGGCCTTGCCGTCCTTGAGGGTCAGGTCCTTCAGGGTCAGGTCACCGCCGTCGGCGACCTTGAAGATCCGAAACGCGTCCTTGGAGTCCCGCTTGATCGTCGCGCCCTGACCCTTGATGGTGATCTCCTGCTTGATCACTGGCAGGCCCGTGCGGGACTTCTTGTCGTTGTCCTTCTTGCCGTCGTGCTTCTTGTCGTCCTTGTTGCCGTCGTCGAACTCGTCGAGTTCGTAGGTGCAGTCCTTGGCAAGCTTCAGGGTGCCCCCGTGACCACGGTTGAGCAGATCGATGGCCTCGACCAGGTCCTCCTCGTCACAGTCCACCTCCCTGACCCGGTCCCCGTCCTTGCCGTCCTGACCGCGCTCACCCCGGCCCTTGCCGTCCTGACCGCGCTCACCCCGGCCCTCGTCGTCGCGCCAGCCCTGCTCGTCTCCCCAGGCCTTCTCGTTCCAGTTGCCGGCGCCGGGGCCCTGACCTTCATGCCAGTCACGACCCTCCTCGTTGCGCTTGTCGTCATTGTTGAGCTGCTGCGCCGTGGACCTCGGATCGGCCAGGCCATCGACGCCGCCGCCCCCGTACGCGACTCCCGTGAGACTGACCGCTCCCGTCAGGCCCAGGACGCCGGTGGCGAGCCACAGCTTGCGCCGGCCCGCCGCTGACGTGGTCTGGCGAACGGCGTCATCGTTACTGCGAAGGTAGTTGGACATCTGAGCTCTCTGCCCTCTCCTTGTACCCAGACAAGGTCGCTTCGCCTTCGCGAGCGGCCTTCGCTACAAATCGGTTGTAGCTGCTGAACAACACCGTATGAGAATGTTCTTCGTCATGTGGATGTATCCGAAGGAAACCCACATTTGGTACATGGACGGGTCGGGTAGGCAGGAGTCGGACGCCGGGTGCGGGGGTAGTGGGAGGGCGCCGAAGGCGCCGTACCGGGCGAAGTTCCTCGCGACGTCGCACAGCGGTCAGCCCCGACAGTCAGGTCGGAGGAGATCTCACACCACCCCCGACGCCGTCCTGTCGGACCTCCACCGAGGCGGGCGACCGAGGGCGGGAGTCCCTTCCGCCCGCTGGTCGCGCGGCGGAAGGGACTCCCGCGTTATGTGGTGGTTCAGGCGTGGCAGTCTTTGACGTTGACGCAGTTCTTGGGGTCGTTGTCGGTGACGGTGGACTTGTCGTCGAGTTCGACCTTGCCGTTGTTGTTGAAGATGCCGCCGGCGATCTTGCGGTGGTGGTTGTTGTCGCCGTTGGCCTTGTTGTCCTTGACCTTGGTCTTGTCTACGGTGACCTTGCCGTTGTTGTTGTAGATGCCGCCGCCGTTCTCGCCGGCGATGTTTTCCTTGATCAGGCTGTCGCGCAGGACCAGGACCGCGTCGAAGTCGTCGTGGTTGCGGTCGTTGCCCTTGTTGCCCTTGTTGCTGTTGTCGTTCTTGTGCTCGCCGTTGAAGATGCCGCCGCCGAAGCGTCCGGCGTGGTTCGTGGCGATGAGGGTGTCGGTGATGGTGGCGCGGCCGACCTTGTCGTTGTCCTTGCGGTTGTTGCTGGCGTTGTGGTCGCGGTCTCCGCCGGTGTTGTAGATGCCGCCGCCGTCCTTGCTGGCGTCGTTCTCGGCGACGGTGACGTGGTCGAGCTTGAGGTCGGTGTTGCGGGCGTAGATGCCGCCACCGTTCTCGCCGGCGGTGTTGTCCTTGACGAAGGTCCAGCTGACCTCGACGTAGCCGCCGGAGCTGAAGAGGCCACCGCCGTTCTCGTCGGCCTTGTTGCCCTGGATGAGGCTCTTCTTGATCTCGACGTTGCCGGCCTTGTCGCGGTCGTTGCGGCCGTCGTCCTTGCCGTCGTCCTTGCCGTCGTGTTTGCCGCCGTTGGCGATGCCGCCGCCGTTCTTCCCGGCGGTGTTGTCGGTGATCTTCGACTTCTCGATCTCGAGCTGGCCGACGTTGAAGATGCCGCCGCCGTTGTCGTTGGCCTGGTTGTGGTCGACCTTGCTGAGATTGAGGGTGACCTTGCCGTAGTTGGCGATCGCGCCGCCGTTGCCGCTGGCGCTGTTGCGGGTCAGGGTGGTCTTCTCGAGGTAGGCGCGGCCGCCCTTCTCGACCAGCAGCGCACCGCCGTCCTCGCCCTTGTCCTTGTCCTTGTCGTTGTGGTCGCGCGAGGAGTTGGTCGAGACGTTGGCTCCGCGGGACTTGAGCGCGGAGGCCAGGAGGTCCTTCAGCCGCTCCTTCTGCTCCTCGCCCTTGTCGTCCTTCTTGTCCTCGTCGTCGGCGGCCTTGCCGTCCTTGAGGGTCAGGTCCTTCAGGGTCAGGTCACCGCCGTCGGCGACCTTGAAGATCCGAAACGCGTCCTTGGAGTCCCGCTTGATCGTCGCGCCCTGACCCTTGATGGTGATCTCCTGCTTGATCACTGGCAGGCCCGTGCGGGACTTCTTGTCGTTGTCCTTCTTGCCGTCGTGCTTCTTGTCGTCCTTGTTGCCGTCGTCGAACTCGTCGAGTTCGTAGGTGCAGTCCTTGGCAAGCTTCAGGGTGCCCCCGTGACCACGGTTGAGCAGATCGATGGCCTCGACCAGGTCCTCCTCGTCACAGTCCACCTCCCTGACCCGGTCCCCGTCCTTGCCGTCCTGACCGCGCTCACCCCGGCCCTTGCCGTCCTGACCGCGCTCACCCCGGCCCTCGTCGTCCCAGGCATGGTTGTCCCAATCGCCGACGTTGGGGCCCTTGCCGCCCTGCTTGTCGGCACCGACGTGGGACTTCTCGTCGTCAGCCTTGCCGGCGTCGCTGACGGGCTGCTTCGTGGACGATTGCGCGCCCGAGGTTCTATCGGGGCCACCGGGCTTGTCGTCACGAGCGGCCAGGCCGCCCAGTGCTGCCAAGCCGACCACGCCGGTCAGTCCGGCCACGCCGGCAGCCACCCAGAGTTTGCGCCGCCCTGTACTCGGTGTGGCCGCGGTAGCCCAATCGTCGGGAGTCGTTTGGTTGTTGGACATCAGAGCCTTCCGCCCTTTCCTGCTACCAGACGGGGCCGCACCGCATCAGGCGGCGCGACCAGCTACAAATCGGTTGTAGCCTCTAACGCCCACCGTATGAGAACGATCCTCGCGATGTGGACTTATCCGAGAAAACCCCGCATTTCGCTCAGGTCTCGCCAGGTACTCGCAACCGATCGGGGTCGACAGGAAGGGGCGTGACCAGCACAAACGCCCCTGCGGGCAACGAAGGGCCCTCCCGCGAAGGCGGGTTCTAGCGATCCCCGCAACACCCTGGATTTCAGGGAGTTGCGGGGATCGTGTGGTTCGAGGACTTGAAAGGTGAGGTTCTTCGAGGCGTACGGGGTCAGCCGGGCAAGCGGGGACCGGCCTCGCGCTGCTCGGCCAGCCAGGTCTCCACCTCGTCGGCGGCACGCGGCAGCCCGGCGGAGAGGTTCACCGCGCCGGTCGCGGTGACCAGGATGTCGTCCTCGATCCGGACGCCGATCCCGCGCAGCTCCTCGGGAACCAGCTCGTCCTCCGGCTGGAAGTAGAGCCCGGGCTCGACGGTGAGCACGTAGCCCTCGCCCAGCGTGCCGTCCCGGTACTTCTCCTTGCGGGCGTTCGCGCAGTCGTGCACGTCGAGGCCGAGCATGTGGCTGGTGCCGTGCAGCGTCCAGCGCCGGTACACCGTCGACCTGCCGTCCATGGCCTCGTCGACGCTGCCCGGCAGCAGGCCCAGGTCGGACAGCGCCTGGGCGAGCACCCGCATCGAGGCCAGGTGGACCTCCCGGAACGCCACGCCGGGCCGGATGGCGTCGATGCCGGCCTGCTGCGCGGTGTGCACGGCGTCGTAGACCTGGCGCTGCAGCGGGGTGAACCGGCCGTCGACCGGCAGCACCCGCGTGACATCGGCGGTGTAGAGGTTGCGGTTCTCCACGCCCATGTCCATCAGCAGCAGCTCGCCCGGCCGCGTCGTGCCGTGGTTGTGCACCCAGTGCAGGATCGTGGCGTGCTCGCCCGCGCCGACGATCGAGCCGTAGCCGACGTCGTTGCCGTCGTGTCGGGCGCGCAGCGCGAAGATCCCCTCCAGCAGCCGCTCCGACACGCCCCGGTCCGCCGGCAGCGCCCGGGCCACGTCCTCGAAGCCCCGGACGGTCGCGTCGACCGCGTCCTGGAGCTGGGCGATCTCCCACTCGTCCTTGACCAGCTTCAGCTCCGAGATGGCGATCGCCAGCTCCCGGTCGCGGGCCGGCTGGCCCTCGGCGCGGTGGCCGTCGTACGGGCGCACGGCCGCGTCCACCCGCCCGTCGAAGCCGCGCAGCACCCGGGTGCGCCCCGGCGCCAGGTCGGCCAGCGTCGCGTCCAGCTCGGTCAGGTCCGCCGTGGGCAGGCCCAGCTCGGTCGACTTCTCGGCCAGGGTGTGCCGCCGGCCGACCCACAGCTCGCCATGCCGGCTGCGGAAGAACTCGTCGGTCCGCCGCGACGAGCGGGGCCGCATGTGCAGGGTGGCGTCGTGGCCCGACCCGTTCGGCCGCAGCACGAGCACGCCGTCAGGGTCGTGGTCGCCGGTCAGGTAGGCGAAGTCGCTGCCCGGGCGGAACGGGTGGTCGGTGTCGTTGGCGCGTACCTTCTCGCCACCGGTGGGGATCACCAGGGTCTCGCCCGGGAAGGCCGCCGAGAGCGCGGCCCGTCGCTTGGCGTGGTTCGGCACCTCGGGTCGCGGGCCGACCGGCAGGGTGGTGTCCCGCCAGCCCTGCCGCATGAACGCCAGGAACGCCTCGGGGAAGTCCGGGTCGTGAGACTCGGTGCCGTCCGCCGGCCGGCTGTCGGTACGTCCCTCGGTCATGCTCCGCTCCCTCCGCGTCTTCGCAGGTCAGACGGTACCGCGCGGCGCCGGGGCCCGACCGGGCCCCGACGGTGGCGGGTGCCGTAGGCGACGGATGCCACCCGTACGCGCCGTCCGCCGCCCCGGCCGGGCTCCGGACGCGGTCCCGGCCGGCCGCGTGGCGTCGCGGCGGGGGAGAGCCCAGCGGTGCCGCGACGGCCGCTCGGGCCGCGTGGAAAGATGACGACCATGTGCGGACTCCTGGCCTTCTTCAGTGCGCGCGGCGACGCCGCCGCCCACCGCGACAACATCGCCGGGGCGTTGGAATGCCTGCACCACCGCGGACCGGACGAGACCGGTGTCGAGGTGGTCGGCGACGCCTCCGGCCGGTACGCGGACGGGGTGTTCGCGCACAAGCGGTTGGCGATCATCGACGTGGCCTCCAGCCAAGAGCCCCTGTCCTACGCGAACGGGCGCTACCTGCTCACCTTCAACGGCGAGATCTACAACTACATCGAGCTGCGCGAGGAGCTGATCCGGACCTTCGGCGCGCAGTTCGCCACCGCCGGTGACGGCGAGGTGATCGTCGCCGGCTACCACTTCTGGGGCGAGCAGGTGCTCACCCGGCTGCGCGGCATGTTCGCCTTCGTCATCTGGGACCGGCAGGAGCGCCGCGCGTTCGGCGGCCGGGACTACTTCGGCATCAAGCCGCTGCACTACCTGGAGACCGCCGACGGCCTCTACCTGGCCTCGGAGAAGAAGGCGCTGCTGCCCTTCGCCCACTCCAACTACCAGGGCGACGCCGGCATCGACACGGCCAACCTCAGCCACTACCTGACCCTTCAGTACGTGCCCGAGCCCGGCACCCTGCACAAGGGCATCAGCCGGATCGGCTCCGGCGAGTACCTGACCTGGACCCCGGGCGGGCGCATCGACGTGCGCCGGTGGTACCGGCCGGTGTTCCGGCCCACCCCGGTCGACGACGAGCAGCGGCTCTACCACGAGATCCGGGAGACGCTGCGCGAGAGCGTCCGGATGCACATGCGCTCCGACGTGCCGGTCGGCTCGTTCCTCTCCAGCGGCATCGACTCGACCGCCGTGGTGGCCCTGGCCCGGGAGTTCAACCCGAACATCCTCACCTTCACCGTGGGCTACGACGTCCCGGGCTACTCGGAGATCGACGTCGCCCAGGACTCGGCCCGGCACCTCGACGTGACCACCATCCCGACCAAGATCGGGCCGTACGACATGATCGAGGCGCTGCCGAAGATCGTCTGGCACCTCGACGACCCGGTGGCCGACCCGGCCCTGGTGCCCCTCTACTTCGTGGCGAAGAAGGCCGCCGAGCACGTCACCGTGGTGCTCTCCGGCGAGGGCGCCGACGAGTTCTTCGGCGGCTACACCATCTATCGCGAGCCGCTGTCGTTGAGTTCCGTCAACGGGCTGCCCGACGGGGTGCAGAAGGGGCTGCGGGCGGTCTCCAAGGCCATCCCGCAGGGGGTGAAGGGCAAGAGCTTCCTGGAGCGCGGCACCACCCCGATCGAGCAGCGCTACTACGGCAACGCCCGGATGTTCACCGAGGAGGAGAAGCAGCACCTGCTGCGCCGCTACGACCCCTCGGTCCGCTACACGGACGTCACCGCGCCCATCTACGCCGAGTGCACGGAGCTCGACGACGTCACCAAGATGCAGTACGTCGACCTCTACACCTGGCTGCGCGGCGACATCCTGGTCAAGGCCGACCGGATCTCGATGGCCCACTCGCTGGAGGTGCGGGTGCCCTTCCTGGACCGGGCGGTCTTCGACGTGGCGTCCAGGATCCCGGTGGACCTCAAGCTCCCGCCCCGCTCCGACGCCACCAAGTACGCGATGCGCCAGGCGCTGCAGGGCGTGGTGCCGCCGGCCATCGTCAACCGCAAGAAGCTCGGCTTCCCGACCCCCACCCGGGTCTGGCTGCGCGGCGAGATGTACGAGTGGGCCCGGCACGTGCTGTCCACCTCCGGCGCCGGCGACCTGCTCGACCTGTCGTACGCGATGCGGCTGCTGGAGGAGCACAAGCGGGAGGAGGCCGACCACTCCCGCAAGGTGTGGACGGTGCTGATCTTCTGCATCTGGCACGCCATCTTCGTCGCCAAGACCCTCGACCCGGGCATCCAGCGCAACCAGTCCGCCCTGCTCACCAAGCCCGTGGTCGGCTCCATGGTCCGCTGACCCCGGCCCCGCCCGGCGGCCCGCTGTCGATCAAGAGGTTTGCGTCTCCGGAAGCGTTCCCGGAAGACGCAAACCTCTTGATCATTTCAGGGGGCCGGGGGCCGGGTGGGCAGCGTGTCAGCGGCCGGAGCAGGTGACCGTGGGCAGGGTGTTGGTGCCGTTGGTGGTGGCGACGAAGCCGAAGGTCGTGGTGCCCTCCGGGGCTATCGTGCCGTTGTACGGCGCGTTGGTCACGGTGACCGAGGAGCCGGATCCGCTCAGCGTGCCGCTCCACAGGCTGTTGATGGTCTGCCCGCTGGGCCACGTCCAGTTGGCCGTCCACCCCGACCAGGTCGACGCGCTGTGATTCATGATCATGACCTCGCCCTGGAAGCCGCCCGACCAGGTGCCGACCACCTTGAAGACCGGCATGCAGTCACCGCTGTGCGGCGGCGGCGTGGTCGGGTTCGGCGGCGGGGTCGTCGGGTTGGGCGGGGGCGTGGTGGGGTTCGGCGGGGGAGTGGTCGGGTTGGGCGGCGGCGTGCCGCCCGGGCCGACGCCGGTGACCTCGCCGTTGCCGCCGTCGAAGGTGACGTCCGAGCAGCCGAAGAAGTTCTCCTGGCTGTCGGAGCGCACCCAGCGCGAGTAGATGAGGTGCCGCCCGCTCTTGTTGGTGGGCAGGTTGCCGCTGAAGTAGTAGTGCCCGTCGTTGGTGCCGCTCGAGCCGCGCTGCGGCGGGTTGGTCACCGTCAGGAACGGCTCCTCCAGGTCGCTCCAGGCCAGCGGGCGGTCCGGGCTCCAACTGTCCTTCGTGACGTAGAAGTAGAACGTGCCCGGGTGGTGGGCCCAGTTGCTGTAGCGGAAATCCATCCGGGCCCCGGCCGTCAGGTGGGTCAGCGGCCAGTCGGTGCGGGCCAGGTCGTAGCCGGCGAAGCCCGGGTTGCCGCCGCTGCACAGCTTGCCGTCCGGGATGAAGCCGACGGTCCGGCCGCCGGCGTCGGAGCGCAGCACGCTGAACCAGTTGTAGAGCGAGTTGGCCCCGCTCTGGGCCACGGCGGCGGAGCAGGCGGGGTTGTTCGGCTTGATCTCGCCGGTGCTGGTGAGGCCGTCCTTCCAGCAGAGGTAGGTGCGGCTGCCGGGGGCCATCGGGGTGCCGTGCGCGGCGGCGGGGTCAGGCCCCGCCGTCAGGACGACGGCACCCGCGAGAAGGGTCGCGGCCGCGGTGAGCAACGCGGCCGTACGCGATCGGTGGGACACGGGTTCTCCTCACTCGCGGGACGCGGGCGTCCCACGGGCAACGCGCGGGGGCAGCTCCGGCCGCCCCGCTGCGACGCGGGTAAGACGGTCGCGGCGGACGTGCCCGGCGCGGATGGCCGGCGTACGTGCGCCGTCGGCGGCCCGACTGGCGGGCCGGTGCCCTCGCGTGGATGTGAACCCGGCGCCGGCGGCGCGGCAGCCCCCGCACCGCCCGGCAAGCGCCATCCCACCACGGACGACGACGGTGCGCAATAGTCGTTGCTCGATGTGTCAGTAACGCTCGGCGAGGTGCTCGCGGCCGGCCGGCGGCTCGTAGGGCTCGGGCCAGAACTCGGTGACCTCGCGGACCAGACCGGCCTCGTCGAGGTCGAAGAAGCTGGTGGCCGCGAGCCGCGCGCCCTCGTGGGCGCAGGTGATCCAGGTGGCGGCGTGCCGGCCCGCGCCGACCGCCCGGGTCACCGTGAGGTGCCAGCCGTCGGGGTACTCCCGGTTGAACCGCACCACCGCGGAGCGGCCGGTGATCCGCTCGCGGGTCTGCGGCAGGTGGTAGACGACGTCGTCGGCGAGCAGCCGGCCGAAGGCCGCCCAGTCCCGCGCCTCGCACGCCGCCCAGTAGGCCAATACGGTGGCTTCAGCGCTCGTCACGGCCCGTACTGTGCCAGCCTGGTGCGACAAGATCGGTCGGCGCGCGCCGTGGACGGAGGACCGGAATGGGATACGCGGTGGTGCTCGGCGAGGCACTGGTCGACCTGCTCGACACCGAGCGCGACGGCGAGCCGGTCTACCGGCAGGCCGTCGGGGGCGGGCCGCTGAACGTGGCGGTTGCCGTCGCCCGGCTCGGCGGCGCGGTGCAGTTCGTCGGGTCGCTCGGCGACGACCTCCTGGCCGGGCGGATCCGCGACTTCCTGACCGGCGCGGGCGTCGGCCTGGCCGGGGCGGTCACCGTCCCCGCGCCGACCGCGCTGGCGGTGGCCACCTTCGCCGGTCCCGAGCCCGACTTCCGGTTCTACGGCGAGCCGCCCTCCTACGGCCTGCTCGGCCCCGACGACCTCGACGCCGAGCTGGTCGGGGGCGCCGGCGTCGTCTACTGCGGGTCGATCGTGCTGCTCCAGCCACCGGTGCTGGCCGCCGCGCGCCGGGCCTGGGGGCTCGCCTCCGGGCTGCGGGTCTTCGACCCGAACGTCCGCCCCCGGCTGCTCGACGGGCCGGCCGCCCTGGCCGGGCTGCGCGAGGTGGTGGCCGAGTTCGCCGCCGGCGCCCACCTCGTCAAGCTGAGCGCCGCCGACGCGAAGCTGCTCTACCCCGGCGAACCAGAGGAGGGCGTGGCGGCGTACCTGCGGGAACTCGGCGCCGGCACCGTGGTGGTCACCCTCGGCGCCGCCGGCGCGGTGCTCGCCGCCGCCGGTGCCGATCCGGTACGCGTACCCGCGCCGAAGGTCGACGCGGTGGACGCCACCGGCGCCGGCGACTCGGTGATGGGCGCGCTCATCGCGGACCTGCTGGTCGACGGCGAGCCCACCGACCCGGCGGCCTGGCCCGGGCGGGTGGCGTTCGCGCTGCGGGTCGCCGGCCTGGTCTGCGAGTCGCCGGGCGGCGCGACCGCCATGCCCACCCGCGCCGAGGTCCTCGCCCGCTTCGCCCGCTGACCCGCCCCCGCCGCGATCACGCGCGTCAGGCGGTGCCGTCGAGTTCGGCGTAGCCGCGGCGGGCGGCGTACAGGGCGGGACGGGCGCCGAAGGGCGCCTCGGCGGCGACGCGCTCGGGTGGTGCGCCGCCGGTGTGCCCGGCGCGGATGAGCCAGGCCAGCTCGACGAGCTGGGCGTGCTGGGCGCGGACGAACCCGGCGTCCACCGGGTCCCCGTGCCCCGGCACCACCACGGTGGCCGGGGTTGTCATCCGCAGCAGCTCCGCCACCGTGTCGGGCCACTGCAGCGGGTACGACTCCTCGAAGGCGGGCGGGCCGCTCTGCTCCACCAGGTCCCCGGCGACCAGCACGTCGGCGTCCGGCACGTGCACCACCAGGTCACCGGCGGTGTGCCCCCGGCCGGGATGGCGCAGCACCACCCGCCGGCCGCCCACGTCGAGCACGGTCTCCCCGTGCACGGTGTGCGTCGGCGCCAGCAGCGTGGTCCCGGCCACCTCCCCGGCCAGCGCGGGATGCTCGTCGCGCAGCTCCTCGTACGCCTCCCGGAGCAGTCGGTCCGGCTCGCGCATCGCCTCGGCGGCGATCTCGTGCGCGTAGACCGGGCGGGGCGGGTCGGCGGCGAGGGTGGCGTTGCCGAAGCAGTGGTCGAAGTGGTGGTGGGTGTTGACCACCGTCCACGGGGCGGTGGTGACCGCCCTGGCCGCGTCGGCCAGCGCGGCGGCCTGCCCGGCGGTGGAGAGCGTGTCGACCAGCAGCGCGGCCCCGTCGCCGACGACGAGGGTGACGTTGACGTGCAGCAACGGCTCGCGCAGCACGTGCACCCCGTCGGCGACCGCCACGAAGCGGGCGGTCACGACGACCGCGCGGCGCGTTCCACGAAGCGCTGCCGGTCGACCAGCACCCGCTCCACCCGGCCCTCGGCGACCGTCTCGTCGCCGTCGCTGACGCTCACCTCGAAGTGCAGCCGCCGCCCGTCGACCGCGGTCAGCCGCGCCTGCGCCACCACCGTGCGCCCCACGGGGGTGGCGGCCCGGTGGTCGAGCTCGACCCGGGTGCCGACGGTGGTCGACCCGCCGGGCATCCGGGCGGCGGTGGCCGCCACCGTGGCCGCCTCGGCGAGGGCGAGCACGCGGGGCGTGCCCAGGACGGGCACGTCCCCCGAGCCGACCGCCTCGGCGGTGTCGGTGTCGGTGACGGTCAGCTCCACCCGGGCGGTCAGGCCCGGGGTCAGCGCGGACTCCGGCTGCTCCTGCATGGTCAAAGCCTAGACGAGACGGCACCGGGCGGCGGGCGGCCCGCGAGGGACCGGTGGTCGGCGTCGGTCGATGCCGTCCGCGCCGTTAACCTTGACCGCGATGTCTGTCGCGACCGACCCCCAGCCCCCCGCCCGGACCGAGCCGCCCGCCTCGCCCGACGGCGGGCGTCGCCGTGTGGTCGCGATGACGGTGTGGGGGGTCGCCTTCGTCGCCGGCTGGCTCGGCATCGGCCTGCCGACCGACCCGGCGTACGCGTTCCTGTGGATCTGGGCGGCGACGGTCGCCTGGAACAGCAGCCGGCCGTGGCGCAGCCACCTGCGCTTCGCGCGGGACTGGGTGCCGGTGGTGCTGCTGCTGGCCGTCTACAACCTGTCCCGGGGCTTCGCCGACAACGGCGCCACCCCGCACGCGTACGAGCTGATCGTCGCCGACCGGGTGATGTTCGGCTGGGCGACGGGCGGGCAGGTGCCGACGACCTGGCTCCAGGAGCACCTCTACCGGCCCGAGGTGCACTGGTGGGACGTCGCCGTCAGCTGGGTCTACTTCTCCCACTTCGTGGTGGCGCTGGCCGCCGCGGCGGTGCTCTGGCTGCGGGACCGGGGGCGGTGGGCGGCCTTCATGCGCCGCTGGGGCTTCCTCTGCGCCACCGGCCTGATCACCTACTTCCTCTACCCGGCCGCCCCGCCCTGGTGGGCGGCGCAGAACGGGCTGCTGGAGGAGGTCGCCCGGATCTCCACGCGTGGGTGGAAGGCGTTCGGCATGCACGGCGCAGGCAACCTGCTCAACGCCGGGCAGATCGCC
Source organism: Micromonospora sp. M71_S20 (assembly GCF_003664255.1). Taxonomy (NCBI): domain Bacteria; kingdom Bacillati; phylum Actinomycetota; class Actinomycetes; order Micromonosporales; family Micromonosporaceae; genus Micromonospora; species Micromonospora sp. M71_S20. The sequence continues at coordinate 751,788 of NZ_RCCV01000003.1, forward strand.
TCCAACCCGGTGGCCGCGATGCCCTCGCTGCACACCGCGTTCGCGCTCTTCGTGGTGCTGTTCTTCCTGCGGCAGACCCGCCGCCGCTGGTGGCCGCTGCTGCTGGCGTACCCGCTGGCGATGACGTTCACCCTGGTCTACTCGGGCGAGCACTACGTCATCGACGTGCTGGTCGGCTGGGCGTACGTCGGGATGACCTTCCTCGCGGTCGGCCTGGCCGAGCGCTGGTGGGCGGCCCGCCGGGCCCGCCGGGCCCCGGCGGAGGAGTCCGACGCCGCGCCGACCGATCCGCCGGCGTCGGCCGAGCCGCCGCCGGTGACGGCGACCCGCTGACCGGGCCGGGCGGGGTCAGCCCGCCCGGCGGGCGGCGTGCGCGCGGGCCGTCAGCTCCGCCGCCAGGGCCCACGCCTCGGTGACATCCCGGTCCCGGGCGGCCGCGCCGGCGCCGCCGGCGGTGTCGGCGTGCACCGTGGCCAGCCGCAGCCGCCGCTGCGCCGGCCCCTGCACGACCCGCACGCTCTGGATCCGGGCGTACGGCACGAGCGCCAACTGCCGGGTGAGCAGGCCGGAGCGGACGGCGAAGACCCGGGCGTCGAGCCCGGCGCCGAGCACGCCCCGGCTCAACGGGTTGAGCCAGCGGGCCCGCGTCGGTGGCGGGCTCAGCGGCAGCGCGGCCAGCCGCACCCCGGGCAGCACCTCGGCCACGATCGCCTCGCCGGTCGCCAGGTCACCGACGGGGAGCAGGCGGTCCGGCCGGTTGCGCTCGTCGGCCTCGCCGGCGGAGTAGCCGGCCACCTCCAGGCGCAGCCGCAGCCAGCCCTTGACCCGCCACAGCAGCGGCCAGGTCACCCCGACGGCCTGCACCCGGTCCAGCGGCACGGTCTGCGCGCGGGTCTCCAGCAGCCCGTTGCGGATCCGCAGCGTGCCCTCGTCCCGGGCCAGCCGGAAATTCCAGTCGTCGAGCACCCGCCGTACCGGTTGCAGCAGTACCCCGGCCATGGCGGTGAGGGTGCTCGCCACCGCGATGAACGACCAGGAGTCCTCGGAGAGGAACTGCGCCACCACGAACACCACGCCGAACGGGATCAGAAACGCCTGCGGGGTCAGCAGCTGGCTGACCAGCAGGTCGTTGTTGCCCACGGCGTGCAGCGGCCGGCCGGGCGGCGGCGCCGGCGTGCCCGGCGGACCCGCGGTCACCCCGGGCGGCGGCGCGCTCGTCTCGGCCGCGACCCGCCCGGCGATCGCGAGCAGGCGCTGGCGCAGCGCGGTCGCCTCGGCGACGCTCAGGTAGGCCAGCGGCGCCTCCGTCTTGCCCCCACCCACCACCTCCAGCCGCAGCTCGGCCAGGCCGGTGAGCTGGGCGAGCAGCGGGCGGACCACCTCGACGGCCTGGAGCCGCTCCAGCGGGATCGCCCGGGTACGCCGCCAGAGGAGCCCCTCGTACACCCGCAGCTCGCGGCCCACCACGTGGTAGCCGGTGTAGTACCAGCTCACCACGGCCAGCACCGTGGCGCCCAGGGCCAGCACCACCGCCATGAGGGCGAACCAGCCGAAGCCGACCCGTGACAGCGTCGACCACGACAGCCCGGCGATCACCACGACCAGGGACTTGGCGCCGTGCAGGGCGGGGCTGAGCGGATGCAGCCGCTGCCGCGGCTCGGCGCCCCCCACCGGCCCGGCAGGCCCCGCCGCCGCGACGTGCCCGGCCGGCTCCGGTGGGGCGCCGGGTTCCGCCGGCGTCGGCCCGGGGCGGTCCGTGCCCCGGGCGGCCGGGTCGTTCACAGGCCCTCCGCCCGGTCCTCGCCCAGCGCGGTGAGCCGGTCGCGCAGCCGGGACGCCTCCGCCGGGCGCAGCCCGGGCACCCGGGCGTCGCTCGCCGCCGCGGCCGTGTGCAACTGCACGGTGGCGAGCTTGAACGCGCGCTCCAGCGGCCCCGCGCTGACGTCGACGAACTGCATCCGTGAGTACGGCACGATGGACAGCCGCCGGACCAGCAGCCCGTGCCGGACCAGCAGGTCGTCCTCCCGCTCCGCGTAGCCCCAGGCCCGTACGGCGCGGACGATCGTCACGGCCCGCAGGACGCCGAAGAGCAGCACCGCGCCGAGTGCCGCGCCGAGGTACCCGCTGCCGCTGACCGCCCAGCCGACGCCCAGCCCGAGGGCGAGGACGACCAGCACCATCGCCAGGCGGATCAGCTCCACCCAGATCAGGTCGGCCGAGATCGACTGCCAGCGGACGGTGTCCGGCCACGGCTCCAGGGGGCCCGCCGGCGGAAGGGGTGGCGCCGGCGGCGGGCCGGCGGACCCGTCACCGCTCACCGGGGACATCCGTTGTGCGCGCTCACCCTTCGAGCGTAGGCGATCCGGGCGCCGGTACGACCTCCCGGAGAAAGCCACGGGCGTCGAGGAAGTCACCGAGGGTGGCGCGGTGCGCGGTGCACGCGAGCCAGGTCTTGCGCCGGTCGGGGTCGTGCAGCCGGGGATTGTTCCACCTGAGCGCCCAGTGGGCGGGGGCACGACAGCCGCGGGACGAGCAGACCAGCGGCTCGTCGGCGGGGAGGGGGCTGCTCATCCCGGCCAGTCTAGGGCGGCGGCACCGGAGGTTTGAGCGCCGGGCGGCCACGGGGGGAGCCGCCCGGCGACGGGTGAATGGTACACGCGCCGGGCCCGTCCCTGTCCACCCGTGAGCGGCGATTCCGTACCGCGCGACGGCGTGGCGGGCCCGGGACACGGCATCGGGGACGGGGCGGCGAGAATCGGCTTCTCCCCACCTCGGCACTCAGCCGGGCATGCGAGTCTTGATACGCACCACGCCGCGCGACAACCGATCATGCTGTGGAGGACCGGTGGCCCAGCCGACCACGCCCGACGCCCCGACGCCGAACGGGACGGGCCCGGAGACACCCGAGCCGGTGACCACGCCGGCCGAGGACGCGACCCTGCTCGAGCGGGCGCTGTTCGAGATCAAACGGGTGATCGTCGGGCAGGACCGGATGGTGGAGCGGATGTTCGTCGCGCTGCTCGCGCGGGGCCACTGCCTGCTGGAGGGCGTGCCGGGGGTGGCGAAGACCCTCGCGGTGGAGACCCTCGCGAGGGTGGTCGGCGGCTCCTTCGCCCGGGTGCAGTTCACCCCCGACCTGGTGCCCGCCGACATCATGGGCACCCGCATCTACCGGCAGTCGAGCGAGAAGTTCGACGTCGAGCTGGGCCCGGTGTTCGTCAACTTCCTGCTCGCCGACGAGATCAACCGGGCGCCGGCCAAGGTGCAGTCGGCGCTGCTGGAGGTGATGAGCGAGCGGCAGGTCTCCATCGGCGGCGAGACCCACCGGGTGCCCGACCCGTTCCTGGTGATGGCGACGCAGAACCCGATCGAGCAGGAAGGGGTCTACCCGCTGCCCGAGGCCCAGCGGGACCGCTTCCTCATGAAGATCGTCGTCGGCTACCCGACCGACGCCGAGGAGCGGGAGATCGTCTACCGGATGGGGGTCGCCCCGCCGCAGCCGGCGCCGGTCTTCACCACCCCCGACCTGATCGCCCTGCAACGCAAGGCGGACCAGGTCTTCGTGCACAACGCCCTGGTCGACTACGCGGTCCGGCTGGTGTTGGCCACCCGCGCCCCGGCGGAGCACGGGATGCCGGACGTCGCCCAGCTCATCCAGTACGGGGCCAGCCCGCGCGCCTCGCTCGGCCTGGTCCGGGCCACCCGCGCGCTGGCGCTGCTGCGCGGCCGGGACTACGCCCTGCCGCAGGACGTGCAGGACATCGCGCCGGACATCCTGCGCCACCGGCTCGTGCTCAGCTACGACGCGCTCGCCGACGACGTGCCCGCCGACCACGTGGTGCACCGGGTGATGTCCACCATCCCGCTGCCCTCGGTCGCGCCCAGGCAGCAGGCCAGCCCCACGCCGACCACCGCGCCACCGGGCGCCGGTTGGCCCGGGCAGCGCCCGTGACCTCACCCGCCCGTCGGCCTGCCGACGTCCCCTCGGACCGCACCGAAGCCGTCCTGTCGCGGCTGCAACTGATGGTCACCCGCAAACTCGACGGCCTGCTCCAGGGCGACTACGCCGGCCTGCTGCCCGGGCCGGGCAGCGAGGCGGGGGAGTCCCGGGAGTACCGCCCCGGCGACGACGTACGCCGGATGGACTGGCCGGTCACCGCCCGCACGACGATGCCGCACGTGCGGCGTACGGTGGCCGACCGGGAACTGGAGACGTGGCTGGCGGTGGACCTCTCGGCGAGCCTGGACTTCGGCACCGGCCGGTGGCTCAAGCGCGACGTCGTGGTGGCCGCCGCGGCGGCGCTGGCCCACCTGACCGTCCGGGGCGGCAACCGGATCGGCGCGGTGATCGGCAGCGGCGGCGGCGCGGACGCGCCGGCCCGCCGGTGGCGCGCCGCGCCGCCGGTCGCCGGGCCGGACGTCTACACCCGGCTGCCCGCGCGCTCCGGGCGCAAGGAGGCCCACGCGCTGCTGCGGGCGATCGCCGGCACCGAGATCCGCCCCGGGCGCAGCGACCTGGGCACGCTTGTCGACATGCTCAACCGGCCGCCCCGGCGGCGCGGCGTGGCGGTGGTCATCTCCGACTTCCTCGCCCCGCCGGACCGGTGGGCCCGGCCGCTGCGTAAGCTGCGCGTCCGGCACGACGTGGTGGCGATCGAGGTGGTCGATCCCCGGGAGCTGGAGCTGCCCGACGTCGGGGTGCTGCCGGTGGTCGACCCGGAGACCGGCGAGCTGCACGAGGTGCAGACCGCCGACCCGCGGCTGCGCCACCGCTACGCCGAGGCGGCGGCCGCCCAGCGGGCGGAGATCTCCGCGGCGCTGCGCGGCGCGGGTGCGGCCCACCTGCGACTGCGTACGGACCGAGACTGGCTGCTCGACATGGTGCGTTTCGTGGCCGCGCAGCGGCACGCGCGCACCAGGGGGACGACACGATGATCCGCTTTCTGCAACCGTGGTGGCTGCTGGCCGTGCTGCCGGTGCTCGCCCTCGCCGCGCTCTACGTCTGGCGGCAGCTGCACCGCCGGGCGTACGCGATGCGGTTCACCAACGTGGACCTGCTGCGCACCCTGGCGCCGAAGGGGCTGGGCTGGCGGCGGCACGTGCCCGCCACGGCGTTCCTGCTCTGCCTGCTGGTGCTGGCGACCGCGCTGGCCCGGCCGTCGGTCGACACCCGGGAGCCGCTGGAGCGGGCCACCGTGATGCTCGCCATCGACGTGTCGCTGTCCATGCAGGCCGACGACGTGGCGCCGAACCGGTTGGAGGCGGCGCAGGAGGCGGCCAAGCAGTTCGTCGGCGAGCTGCCGGAGAGCTACAACCTGGGGCTGGTCTCGTTCGCCAAGTCGGCGAACGTGCTGGTGCCGCCGGGCAAGGACCGCGACGCGGTGACCAGCGCGATCGACGGGCTGGTGCTGGCGGAGGCGACGGCGACGGGGGAGGCGGTCTTCACCTGCCTGGAGGCGATCCGGTCGGTGCCGGCGGACGGCGCGGCGGGGATCCCGCCGGCCCGCATCGTGCTGCTCTCCGACGGGTACCGCACCTCGGGCCGGTCGGTGGAGGAGGCGGCCGCGGCCGCGCAGGCGGCGAACGTGCCGGTCTCCACCATCGCATTCGGCACCGACTCGGGGCAGGTGGACATCGGCGGTCAGCTGCAACGGGTGCCGGTGGACCGGCTGGCCCTGGCCGACCTGGCCGAGGCCACCGAGGGCTACTTCTACGAGGCGGCGTCGGTGACCGAGCTGAAGCAGGTCTACCAGGACATGGGCAGCTCGATCGGGTTCCGCACGGAACCCCGCGAGGTCACCCAGTGGTACGCGGGGGTGGCCCTGCTGCTGGCGCTCTGCGCCGGCGCGCTCAACCTGCTGTGGTCCTCGCGGATGCTCTGACCCGCGAGGCGGGGCCGGTGGCGGTCAGTGCGCGCCGCCGCCGGCCAGGACGAAGACGACGGCCACCCAGACGGCGGCGAGGGTGAAGCCCAGCGGGGCGACGTAGCGGCTCATGGACGGCTCCGGGTGGCGACTGGACGGTCCGCGCGTGCGGGGGCGGACCGCAGGGGGTGGATCAGGACGCGCACACGAAGTCGTGACCGGGCGGCTCCCGGCGACCGCCCGGGCGACGGGCGGCGCGGCGCGGTCGTCCGGCGCGGGGCCGGTGACCGGGCGGAGGCGGGGAGCGGAGCTGGGTCAGCTCACCTGCTGAGTCGTGGCTCAGCGGGGCTGACGTTCGGCCCGGCCACGACTGGGAGGATCGCTATCTCGCACAGCGATCACCTCCTGCGGTCGGCGGGGCCCGGAAGCGGACCGTACGGCCCGCAAACGCGGATCATCGTACACCCGCCGGTCGCCGTCGCCGCACTCGGCCGAGCGGCCGGACGGGCCTCGTCCGAGGGGCCCGTCACCCGGACGGCGGGGGCGGGGCGCGGGCCGGTGCCGGGCGACGCCGCGCCGGCCCGGACGTGCCCGCCGTTAGCGCTTACCTGCCGGTAACGCCTAGGCTCCGACCGACCGGGAGATCACTGAACTACAGGGGGAACCGTGGCCCGTACCGTCCTGGTGACCGGCGGCAACCGGGGGATCGGCCTGGCCATCGCGCAGGCCTTCGCCAAGCAGGGCGACCGGGTGGCGGTGACCCACCGCAGCGGCGACGCGCCCGAGGGGCTGTTCGGGGTCCGCTGCGACGTGACCGACTCCGCGTCGGTCGACGCGGCGTTCACCGCGGTCGAGGCCGAGCTGGGGCCGGTGGAGGTGCTCGTCGCCAACGCCGGGATCACCGACGACACGCTGCTGCTGCGGATGTCGGAGGAGCAGTTCACCCGCGTGCTGGACACCAACCTGACGGGCGCGTTCCGGTGCGCCAAGCGCGCCTCGGGCAAGATGCTGCGCGCGAAGTGGGGCCGGATGATCTTCATCTCCTCGGTGGTCGGCCTCTACGGCAGCCCCGGCCAGGTCAACTACGCGGCGAGCAAGGCCGGCCTGGTGGGCGTGGCCCGCTCGATCACCCGCGAGCTGGGCAGCCGCAACATCACGGCCAACGTGGTCGCGCCCGGCTACGTGGAGACCGACATGACCGCGGGCCTGCCCGAGGACCGCAGGACCGAGTACCGCAAGGCCATCCCCGCCAACCGGTTCGCCCAGCCGGACGAGATCGCGGGCGTGGTCACCTGGCTGGCCGGCGACGCCGCCGGCTACGTCTCCGGCGCCGTCATCCCGGTCGACGGCGGCCTCGGCATGGGCCACTGATCAAGCGGCACCGGCCACTGACAAGCGGTCACTGAGAACTACGGAGGAATCCCTGCATGTCCGGACTGCTCGCCGGTAAGCGGCTGCTGGTCACCGGCGTCATCACCGACGCCTCGATCGCCTTCTCGGTGGCGAAGCTCGCCCAGGAGAACGGGGCGCAGGTCGTGCTCACCGGCTACGGCCGGCTCTCCCTGGTGGAGCGGATCGCCAGGCGACTGCCCGAGCCCGCCCCGGTGATCGAGCTGGACGTGACCGACGCCGACCACCTCGCCGGGCTCGGCGACCGCGTGCGCGAGCACGTCGACGGCCTCGACGGGGTGGTGCACTCCATCGGCTTCGCCCCGCAGAGCTGCCTCGGCGGCGGCTTCCTCGACGCCCCGTGGGAGGACGTGGCGACCGCGCTGCACGTCTCCACGTACTCCTACAAGTCCCTGGCCATGGCGGCGCTGCCGCTGATGTCCGCCGGCGGCGCGGTGGTCGGCCTGACCTTCGACGCCACGAAGGCGTGGCCCGTCTACGACTGGATGGGCGTGGCCAAGGCCGGGCTGGAGTCCGCCTCCCGCTACCTGGCGCTGCACCTGGGCAAGCAGGGCATCCGCAGCAACCTGGTCGCCGCCGGGCCGCTGCGCACCATCGCCGCCAAGTCGATCCCCGGCTTCGACCAGTTCGAACAGGCCTGGGCCGATCGCGCGCCGCTGGGTTGGAGCCTCACCGACCAGGAGCCGGCCGCGCGGGCCTGCCTGGCGCTGCTGTCCGACTGGTTCCCGGCCACCACCGGCGAGATCGTGCACGTCGACGGCGGTTACCACGCCATCGGCGCCTGAGGGGAGGGGGCCCCTCCGACCGCCCGCCGCGCACCATCGCCGGACGGGCGGCATCAGGGGGGCCCGCCCGGCGGGCACGGCCACCGGGGAGAATGGGGTCATGGCGTACGACGCGGTGGTCCTGGTGTCCTTCGGCGGACCGGAACGGCCCGAGGACGTGATGCCCTTCCTGCAGAACGTGACCCGGGGGCGGGGCGTGCCGCCGGAGCGGCTGGCGGAGGTTGCCGAGCACTACCAGCACTTCGGTGGCGTCTCGCCGATCAACCAGCAGTGCCGGGAACTGCTCGCGGCGGTCCGGGAGGACTTCGCCGCCAACGGCGTCGACCTGCCCGTCTACTGGGGCAACCGGAACTGGGACCCGATGCTCGCCGACACCGTGGCGCAGATGCGCGACGACGGCGTCACCCACGCCCTGGCGTTCGTGACCAGCGCCTTCGGCGGCTACTCCTCCTGCCGGCAGTACCAGGAGGACATCGCCGCCGCCCGCGCTGCGGTCGGCCCCGACGCCCCGTTGATCGACAAGCTCCGCCAGTTCTGGGACCACCCCGGCTTCGTCGAGCCGCACGCCGACGCGGTGCGGGCGGCGCTGGGCCGGCTCGATCCGGCGAAGCGGAGCGGCACCCGGCTGGTGTTCACCGCGCACTCGGTGCCGAACTCGATGGCCGCCAACGCCGGCCCGCACGGCGGCCGGTACGAGGCGCAGCTCGCCGAGGTCGCCCGGCTGGTGCACGCCGCGGCCGCCCCGGACCTGCCCTGGGACCTGGTCTGGCAGAGCCGCTCCGGCCCGCCGCAGGTGCCGTGGCTGGAGCCGGACGTCAACGACCACCTGCGTACGCTGGCCGAGGCCGGCACCACCGCCGTGGTGGTGAGCCCGATCGGGTTCGTCTCCGACCACCTGGAGGTGGTGTGGGACCTGGACACCGAGGCGCGCCAGACGGCCGGGCAGCTCGGGCTGGACTTCGTCCGGGCGGCCACCCCCGGCACCGACCCCCGGTTCGTGGCGATGGTCCGCGAGCTGATCCGGGAGCGGACCGAGCCCGACGGGGTCGCCCTGCGCCGCCGCCTCGGCGAGCTGCCCATGTGGGACACCTGCCCCACGGTGTGCTGCGTCCCGGCCCGCCGCCCCGCCGCCGCCCCGGAAGCCGGGAACCCGGCCTCCTGACCGCCGCGCCGGCCCCGCCGGCGGCCCGACACCCCTGGAACGAGTGACGATGCAGGACCGCAAGCCGGTGGAGAGCTGGCTGACCGACATGGACGGCGTGCTGGTGCACGAGGGCCAGCCCGTGCCCGGGGCACCGGAGTTCGTCTCCCGGCTGCGCGCCTCCGGCAAGCCGTTCCTGGTGCTCACCAACAACTCGATCTACACGCCCCGCGACCTCACCGCCCGGCTGAGCCGGATGGGCCTCGACGTGCCGGAGCAGGCGATCTGGTCCTCCGCGCTGGCCACCGCCCAGTTCCTGGCCGACCAGCGCCCGGGCGGCACCGCGTACGTGATCGGGGAGGCCGGGCTCACCACGGCGCTGCACGCGGTCGGCTACGTGCTGACCGACTTCGCCCCGGACTACGTGGTCCTGGGCGAGACCCGCACCTACAGCTTCGAGGCGATCACCAAGGCGGTCCGGCTGATCAACGACGGGGCCCGGTTCATCTGCACCAACCCCGACGTGACCGGCCCGTCGGTGGAGGGCGCGCTGCCGGCCGCCGGCTCCGTCGCCGCGATGATCTCCAAGGCGACGGGGATCGAGCCGTACTTCGTCGGCAAGCCCAATCCGATGATGATGCGCTCGGCGCTGAACACGATCAACGCGCACTCCGAGACGACCGCGATGATCGGCGACCGGATGGACACCGACATCCTCTGCGGGCTGGAGGCCGGGCTGGAGACGATCCTGGTGCTGACCGGCATCAGCAGCCGCGCCGAGGCGGAGCGCTACCCGTACCGTCCGTCGCGGATCGTCGACTCCGTCGCCGACCTGGTCGACGAGATCTGACCGGCGTTCAGGGCCGCAGCGGGGCGTTGCAGGCGGCCACCAGTGCCTGCCGGCAGGCGGTGGTCAGCGGGCGCAGCGCGGCGTCGCGCTGCTGGGCCTCGTAGTTGTTGATCGCGCCGCCCGGCGCGGCGTGCCCGGCCAGCGCGAGCACCCGGTCGAGCACGGCGGCCCGGGCGAAGAGCCGCCGGGCGCGCGGGTCGAAACCGGGCGGCAGGTCGGTGCCGCCGTCCGGCCGGCGCAGCGCCTCCAACGCCCCGGCCAGCTCGGGTCGCCACTGGGCGACGTCCAACCGGGTCAGCGCGGCGGTCGTGTCGGCCAGGGCCACCGCCAGCTCGGCCTCGGCCTCGGCCGCGCCGGGCAGGGCGAGGGAGGCGGCCGGGGCGTCGGCCGGCAGCGGGTAGACCCGCCAGAGCACCGTCTCGAAGGTGTCGCCGGAGCCGGACGTGTGCGTGCGCACGTGCGGGATCAGCCCGAGCCCTCCGGCGACGACCGCCTCACCGGCGACCAGCGCCGCGCCGGCGAAGTCACCCGGCCCGGGCAGCCCGCGCGGATCACCGGGAGCGGGCAGCACGAGCCGGATCTCGTCGGGCGAGAGCTTCGCGAGGGTGGGCAGCGCCTGGGGCAGGGGAACGTCGGTCCAGGTGCCGGGCGCGTCGGCGACCAGGTGCTCCTCGTCGCCGGCGATGGCGTCGGCGACCTCGTCGAAGGGCACCAGCCCGGCACGCCACGCGCGTACCCAGGCAACGAACCGGCTCGACCGGCGCGGTGTGAGAGTGGCCGCGCCCGCTGCGGGGGTGGACATGCCGAAAGGGTACGTGGTCACCGCCGCCCCTGTCTCGACTGCCGCTCCGACTGTCCGCAGCCCCGTCGATCATGCATCGCCCACCCCGTCGATCATGCAGTTGTGGCGGGCGGATCGTCAATCTCTGCCCCTTTTGCGGGGCACCACAACTGCATGATCGCCGCGGCGGGGGGTGGGGAGGGGCGGGGTGGGCGGCGTGTCGGGTGCGGGGGGCGGGGTGGGGGGTTAGCTTGATCGGCATGGGGCGGTACGCGGACGATGTGCTGGCGGGGGACTGGCGGCGGCGGAAGGTCACGCCCGAGGTGGACGCCGAGCCGGACCTCGTGGTCGAGGACGCCGACTCCGGCTTCTGCGGGGCGGTGGTCGGCTTCGAGGCAGGCGCGGTGGTGCTGGAGGACCGGCACGGACGCCGGCGCAACTTCCCGCTGCTGCCGGCGGCGTTCCTGCTCGACGGGCGGCCCGTGACGCTGCGCCGGCCGACCCGCGCCCCGGTGCCGGCCGCCAGCCGCCGCACCGCCTCCGGCTCGATCGCCGTCGACGGCGTACGCGCCCAGGTCGCCAAGGCCAGCCGGATCTGGGTGGAGGGCATCCACGACGCCGCCCTGGTCGAGCGGATCTGGGGCGACGACCTGCGCATCGAGGGCGTGGTGGTGCAGCCGCTGGACGGCATCGACGCGCTCGACGCCGAGGTGCGCGACTTCGCCCCGGGCCCCGGCCGGCGCCTCGGCGTGCTCGTCGACCACCTGGTCGCCGGCTCCAAGGAGAGCCGGATCGTCGCGAAGGTGACCTCCCCGCACGTGCTGGTCACCGGGCACCCGTACGTCGACGTGTGGCAGGCGGTGAAGCCGGCGGCGCTGGGCATCCCGGCGTGGCCCGTGGTGCCGCCGGGGCGGCCGTGGAAGGAGGGCGTCTGCGCCGCGCTCGGGGTCGCCGAGCCGGCGGACATGTGGCGGCACATCCTGTCCCGGGTCGACAGCTTCGCCGACGTGGAGACCCCGCTGATCAACGCGATGGAACGACTGATCGACTTCGTCACCGAACCGGCCTGAGCGCCGGGCCGCCGGGCCCGGCCCGCCCCGCGTCAGGGTCGTCGCCTGCCACGGGGCGGAACGTGGGCGGTCAGGGCTCCTGGTCGGGGGTGCGGGTGAAGACGAAGGTGGCGATGTCGAGCGCCACCGCCCGCCCCGACCCGTCGCGCAGCACCGACAGGATCTCGCCGTTCTCCGGGCCGGAGCGGCCCCGCCAGCGGTCCGGCCCCGCCGGGACGAACACGCTCACCCGCTCGCCGCGCACGTACGCGACCAGCTCACCCGCGGCCGCGTCCCAGACGACGTCGAGCGACGCCCCCATCCACCACCAACGACCGGTCACCTCGTCGACCTCGGCGGGCGGGGGAGCGGCGGCCGGCCGCCAGGGCTGCGCGAACGCCGGCTCGGCGTCCAGGACGGTGGTGAGGATCCGTAGCGCGAGCCCGCCGATCCCGCCGGTGCGGAAGCCGTACGAGTTGGCGAAGCCGATCACGCCGGTGCGCGACGGGCGGTGCACCGCCAGGGCGGCCACGTAGCCGGGCATCGAGCCGCCGTGCCCGACGTACACCCGCTCGCCCTGCCGGTAGAGCTCCAGCCCGAGGCCGTGCCCGCCGGTCCACGAGTCGACGTCGCTGATCGACACCGGGACGCACATCTCGGTCAGCGTGTCCGCCGCCAGCACCTCCGGCGCCGGGTCGGCCAGGAAGGCCGCCCACCGGGCCAGGTCCTCGGCGGTGGACCAGAGCTGCCCGGCCGGGGCCATCGCCCCGGTGTCGGTACGCGGCTCCTCCCGCAGCGTGTCGTGCCACGGGTGCACCACGTAGCCGCGGGCGAACGGCTCGGTGGCCGTGTACGTGGTGCGGCGCATGCCGAGCGGCTCCAGCACGCGCTGGCGCAGCAGCTCGGCCCAGGGGGTGCCCGTGATCCGTTCCAGCACGCCGCCGAGCAGCCCGTACGCCAGGTTGGAGTAGTGGTACGAGCGGTGCGGGGGATAGGCGATCTTCTCGGCGCTCACCCCGGCCAGCAGGGTGGTCAGGTCCCCCACCTCGGCGCGCTCCCACCACTGTCCGTCCGGCTCGCGGCGCAGGCCGCTGGCGTGGCCGAGCAGCTGCCGCAGCGTGCGCGTGCCCACACCGGTGCCGGGCAGGTGCTTCTCCAGCGGGTCGTCCAGGGCCAGCCGGCCGGCGTCGCGCTCCTGCATGACCAGGGTGGCGGTCATGGTCTTGCTGATCGACCCGAGGCGGTACTGGAGGTCGGCGTCGGGGCGCGGGTGCTCGCCGGCGGTGGCGAGGTGGGTCAGCGCGCCGTCCCGCACCACGCCGATCAGCAGCGACGGCGTACGGCCGGCGGACTGTGCCCCGGCGACGAGGGCATCGACCTGGCGGGTGGTCTCGGGCAACAGGGACACGGGCTCTCCTCGGGGGATTCCGGTGCCGTCGGGGTGGGCCGCCGGCGTGCCGCCGAGCTTACTGATCTTCGAGAGTGGGCTCCACGTGCTTTGACGTGTCACGATCGGATGGTGGACGCCGTGCTGTGGATCGTGTTGGGTGTCGTTCTGGCGGTCGCTGAGATCTTCACGACGACGCTGTTTCTGATCATGTTCGCGGTCGGGGCCCTGGCCGCCGCGGGAGCGGCGGCGCTCGGCGCCCCGGTCGAGGTGCAGGCGATCGTCTTCGCCGGGGTGTCGGCGCTGACGGTGCTGGGCGTGCGGCCCACCCTGCGCAGGCACCGCCGCTCCGCGCTCGAGAGCGGCGAGCAGCCCTTCGGCGTGGAGGCGATCGAGGGCAGCACGGCGCTGGTGCTGGAGCAGGTCGACGCCGGGCAGGGCATGGTGAAGATCGACGGCGAGCTCTGGCAGGCCCGCTCCTACGACGCGAGTCAGCACTTCGCCCCTGGCGACCGGGTTCAGGTGATCCAGGTGCGGGGCGCCACCGCCCTGGTGTGGCGGGACGACGTTTCCCCTTCCGGCGAGCTACCCGAAGCGAAAAGGTGAGTACATGGAACTTGTGATCCCGGTCCTACTGATCGCCATCGCGCTGATCGGGGTGATCACCCTGGCCAAGGCGGTGCGGATCGTGCCGCAGCAGCGTCAGGACGTGGTCGAGCGGCTCGGCAAGTACAAGCGCACGCTCAACCCGGGGCTGAACATCCTGGTCCCGTTCGTCGACGCGGTGCGTACCAAGGTCGACATGCGTGAGCAGGTGGTCAGCTTCCCGCCGCAGCCGGTGATCACCTCCGACAACCTGGTCGTCTCGATCGACACGGTCCTCTACTTCAAGGTCGTCGACTCGGTCCGGGCCACCTACGAGATCTCGAACTTCCTCCAGGCCATCGAGCAGCTCACCGTCACCACGCTGCGTAACGTGATCGGGTCGCTGGACCTGGAGCGGGCGCTGACCAGCCGCGACCAGATCAACCGTCATCTGTCGGGCGTGCTGGACGAGACGACCGGCCGCTGGGGCATCAAGGTCACCCGGGTGGAGCTCAAGGCGATCGAGCCGCCGGCGAGCATCCGCGACTCGATGGAGAAGCAGATGCGCGCCGAGCGGGACCGCCGGGCGGCGATCCTGAACGCCGAGGGGCACAAGCAGTCGCAGATCCTCACGGCCGAGGGTGAGAAGCAGTCCGCGGTGCTGCGCGCCGACGGTGACCGGCAGGCCCGGATCCTCCAGGCCGAGGGTCAGGCGAAGGCGATCAAGACGGTGTTCGACGCGATCCACCAGGCGAACCCGAGCCAGAAGGTGCTCGCCTACCAGTACCTCCAGGCCCTGCCGCAGATCGCCAACGGCACCGCGAACAAGGTCTGGATCGTGCCGGCCGAGCTGACCAAGGCCCTGGAGGGCATGGGTGGCGCGCTCGGCGGGCTGAGCCGGATGGTCGGCGACGAGCCGACGCCGGAGGCGGCCGGCGGCGCGAGCGAGGTGGAGCGCGAGGCGGCCGAGGCCGCGCAGGCCGCGGCGGCCGCCGCGCAGCAGATCCACGACGAGGTACGCGTCGCCGAGGCGCAGGCCACCGGCGGCAGGCCGCAGGGGCTGCCGGCACCGGAGCCGGTCTCCCCGGCGAGCCTGCTGAACGACCCGGCCGACCAGCGCCAACGGGGCTGACCGGCTCCGGGCGCGACCGCCCGGAAATGCGAGAACCACTCATGGGGCGCTCCGTCGCCTGCCACCATCGGTCCTAGGACGGGCGGTGAGCAGGCATCGGGGCGCCCCGGCGCGTCCCGCACCGCTCGTCGGACGAGCGAGGTGACGCATGAAGGATCCGGCGAAGCGGGTACGGTCCTCGGCCCCGGTGCCCGGCGCGCACGATCCCGCCGGGCCGCTCGGCAGCCGGCGTACCGGCGGGGGGTTCGGGGTGCTGCCCTTCGTCGAGCCGACGCCGATCGGGCCGGCCACGAACGCCACCTGGGCCTGGTCGCTGCGCCGGCTCGCCCGGGGCGCGGTGTGGCTGCTCCCCGCGTACGCCATCCTCTACGCCGTCGTGGCGATGGGCAGCGACGGCGGGGTGGGCAACGACCCGTACCCGGCCGACGGCCGGCCCCTCTACCTGGTGGGCTGGGTGGCGGCGGTGTGGCTCGGGCTGCTCGCCCTGCTGGCGCTGACCGGGCTGCTGGCGGCGGCCCGCAGCCGTCGGGCGGCCGTCGCCGGTCTGCTCGTCTCCATCGCGGGCACGGTGCTCATGCTTCCCTTCGCGGGGCTGGCGGAGCAGACCCCGGTCTTCGGCACCACCGCCCGGACGCTCGTGCTGGTGGGTGCCACCTGCTACAGCCTGGGCTGGCTGCTGACCGGCTGGGCGGTCGCCCGGTCCGGCACGTTCAGCATCGGCGACGGCGCCATGCTGATGATCGCCGCCCCGCTGCTGGGCGTGGGCGGCGCGCTGATCGGCTCGTTGCAGACCTTCGGCGCGATCTTCGTGCTGATCTCCGGCATCGGCATCGGCTACCGCTCCGGCCGCCTGGTGCCCCGGGACATCGCCCGCGACGCCGCCAGCGCGAGCCTCGCCGCCGCGCCGGCCGCTCCCGGCCCGAACGGCCCACTGCCCACCTGACCCGCCGCACCGCCTCCGACGGCCACCGGAACCGGCGCGCGCCGCCGGACCGGGCGCACGGGGCGGGCGGTGGCCGAGGGGCGGGTGGGATGGGAAGTCGCTGGTCACGGGCGGTGAAATTGCTGACAACCGGGCTGCGGGGGTGGTCGGTTGGCCCGTTACGTGGCAATCCTGGGCACCATGGCCCCACCCCGCCCGCCGCTGTCGCGGCTGTTCACCGTGCTGCTCGCCGGCGTGCTCGCCGGCCTCGTCCTGGCGGTCGCCGCGCTACCGGGAAACCTGCTGCTCGGGTTCGCCGCCAAGGCCGCGGTCGGGTCGTACGCCGCGCTGCCCGAGGCGCTGCGAACCCCGGTCACGCCGCAACGCTCCTACCTCTACGCCAACGACGGCAAGACGCTGATCACCACGTTCTACGACGTCAACCGCACCGACGTGCCGCTCGACGAGATCGCCCCGGTGATGCGGCAGGCGATCGTGGCGGCCGAGGACCGGCGCTTCTACGACCACGGCGGCGCCGACCTGCGCGGGCTGCTGCGGGCCGTGGTGTCGAACGTCTCCGGCGGCGGCCAGCAGGGCGGCTCCACGCTGACCATGCAGTACGTCCGCAACGTGCTCAAGACCGACCCCGGCCGCACCGCCGAGGAGCGCGCCGCGGCCACCGAGCAGACCGTCGGGCGCAAGATCCAGGAGATCCGGTACGCCACGGCGCTGGAGCAGCGCCTGAGCAAGGACGAGATCCTCAACCGGTACCTGAACATCGCGTACTTCGGCTCCGGGGCGTACGGCATCGCGGCGGCCAGTCAGCGCTACTTCGCCAAGTCCCCGGCGGAGCTGACCCTCGGCGAGGCGGCC
Organism: Micromonospora sp. M71_S20; assembly: GCF_003664255.1. Taxonomy (NCBI): domain Bacteria; kingdom Bacillati; phylum Actinomycetota; class Actinomycetes; order Micromonosporales; family Micromonosporaceae; genus Micromonospora; species Micromonospora sp. M71_S20. Next base: position 768,567 of record NZ_RCCV01000003.1, read on the forward strand.
CTGCTCGCCGGCCTGGTGCAGTCGCCGGAGGCGTACAGCCCGATCGACGGTGACGCGGACGCCGCCCTGGAGCGCCGCGGCTACGTGCTGGACTCGATGGTCTCCACCGGCGCGATCGGCGCCGAGGAGGCCGCGCGGGCCAGGACCGAGAAGCTGACGCTGCGCCCCACCGCCCAGCCCAACGGCTGCACCGCCGTCGCCCAGGGGCACGACGACTGGGGCTTCTTCTGCGATTACCTGCGGCAGTGGTGGCTCGCGCAGCCCGAGTTCGGGGCCAGCGTCGAGGAGCGCGAGCAGGCGCTGCGCCGCGGCGGCTACACGGTGGTGACCTCGCTCGACCCGCAGATCCAGGCCACCGCGCAGAAGCAGGCCACCGGCGTCTACTCCTACGACAACAAGCGCGCCCTGCCGATCGCCGCCGTCGAACCGGGCACCGGCCGGGTGCTGGCGATGGCGGTCAACCGGCACTACAGCCTCGACGCCAACCCGGACGGGCAGGCCAACCGCCCCAACACCGTCAACCCGCTGATCTCCGGCGGCGACAGCGTGGACGGCTACCAGGCCGGCTCGACGTTCAAGCTCTTCACCATGCTCGCCGCGCTGGAGGCCGGCAAGCCGCTCGCCACCGGCTTCGACGCGCCCAGCCGGCTGCCCACCCGGTACGCCGCCGAGGGCGAGGGCAGCTGTGACGGCCGGTGGTGCCCGGCCAACGCCAACCCGGAGTGGATGGACGGCTACCGGATGATGTGGGACGGCTTCGGCCGCTCGGTGAACACCTACTTCGTCTGGCTGGCCGAACAGGTCGGGCAGGAGAAGGTGGTCGAGATGGCCAAGCGCCTCGGCATCACCTTCCGGGCCGACGCCGACGCCACCTTCGCCGAGAACGACGCCGCCGACTGGGGCTCGTTCACCCTGGGCGTGACCGCCACCACCCCGCTCGACCTGGCCAACGCGTACGCCACGGTGGCCGCCGAGGGCACGTACTGCGCGCCGCTGCCGGTGGTCTCGGTGACCGCCGCCGACGGCCAGCGGGTGCCGGTCGGCGACCCGTCCTGCCGCCGGGTGCTCGACGCCGACGTGGCCCGGGCCGCCACCGACGCGGCCCGCTGTCCGGTCGGCCAGCAGTCCGCGTTCGCGCAGTGCAACGGGGGCACGGCCACCTCGGTGAACCGGATCCTCGACGGCCGGCCGGTGGCCGGCAAGACCGGTAGCTCGGAGAAGAACGCCACCGAGACCTTCGTCGGCTTCACCCCGCAGGTGGCGGTCGCCGGGATCGCCGCCAACCCGGACGACCCGACCGACTCGGTGGGCGCGGCGGTGCAGGCGAGGGTGATCGACGCGGTCGCCCGGGTCATCGGCACCGCCGTCGCCGGCGAGCCGGAGAAGGCCTTCGCCGCGCCGAGCCGCGAGCTGGTCGGCGACCCGCGCCGCCCGGTGGAGCGCCCGCCGGTCGAACAGCGCCGCCCGTCCGAGCAGCGGCGGCCGTCGCCCTCGGACGACCAGCGCCTGTCCGACCTGCGCCGCTGGCTGGAGCGCCGCGGCTGACCGCGCGCTGTCGAGCTGCCCCGCCCATGGGACCGCCCGGAAAGAAGTCGTCCCGGGCTGTCGGATCCGGCGACGCCGCTCCGACCACCTGGCAAGAACGCCCGCGAGGGGCGACCGAGGCCAGGAGGAGCAGCGGCATGCGGAAAATCATCTACGGGGTGCACCAGTCGCTCGACGGGTTCATCGAGGGACCGAACGGCGAGTTCGACTGGCCGGAGATGGGCCCGGAGCTGTCCGCGTACTCGCTGGCGCAGTGCGACCGGGCCGGCGCGTTCCTCTACGGTCGCCGGGTCTGGGAGTTCATGGCCGCCTACTGGCCGCAGGCCGAGTCGATCTCCGATCACCCGCACGACCTCGCGTTCGCGCCCATCTGGCGGCGTACGCCGAAGGTGGTGGTCTCGCGAACCCTCACCGCCGCCGAGCACGGCGCGCGGGTGGTCGGCGGCGGCGACCTCGGCAAGGAGGTCACCGCGCTCAAGGAGCAGCCGGGCGGCGATCTGCTGCTCAACGGCGGGGCCGGCGCCGCCGGCGCGCTGACCGACCTCGGCCTGGTCGACGAGTACCAGATCTTCGTCCACCCGGTGGTGCTCGGCGGTGGCAAGCCGGTCTTCTCGGTCCCGGGGCGGCTCAACCTGCACCTGGTCGAGTCGCGGACGTTCGACGGCAGGTCGGTGCTGTTGCGCTACCGCCGTGCGGACTGAGCCCCGGCGGGCGTGGCTCAGCCCCGGCCGCGCCCCGGCCGGAGGGTGGCGACCGCCGTGGGCAGGCCCCGCCGGATGATGCCCGCCCAGTCGGTGTCGCCGCGCAGCACGGCGGCGGCGGTGTTGCGGGCCTGCTCGGCGGTGAAGTGCGGCGGCAGCATCAGCTCGGCCGGGTCGACCAGCGCGTTGACGACCACGGGCCGGTCCGCGCTCAGCGCCCGCTCCCAGACGCCCGGCACCTGCTCCGGCGCGTCGACCAGCTCGCCGTGCAGGCCCAGCACCTCCGCCCACCGGTGGTAGCCGATGTCGGGCAGCTGCTGGCTGTCCGGGAACATCGGCGTCCCCTCGCTGGAGCGCTGCTCCCAGCTGACGAAGGCCAGGTCCCGGTTGTTGAGCACGAGCACCACGAAGCGGGGGTCCGACCAGCTCCGCCAGTACTTGGCCACCGTGATCAGCTCGTTGACCCCGTTCATCTGCATCGCGCCGTCGCCGATCAGGGCCACCAGCGGGCGGTCCGGGTGGGCGAACTTGGCGGCCAGCGCGTACGGCATCGCGCCGCCCATCGAGAGCAGGGTGCCGGAGAGGCTGGCCAGCATCCCGGGGCGGACCTGGAGGTGCCGGGCGTACCAGGCGGTCGTGGTGCCGCAGTCGACCGAGATCATCACGTCGTCGGGGAGCCGGTCGCTGAGGGTGGCGAAGAGCAGCTGCGGGTTGACCGGGTCTGCGGCCTGCCCGGCCAGTTCCCGCTGCGTGCGGCGCCAGGCGGTGGTGGCCTTCCCGATCGTCGCCCGCCAGCGGGTCGGTCCCGGGCCGGGGCCGAGCTCGCGCAGCAGGGCCCGCAGGGTGGGGGCGGCGTCCCCGGTCAGGTTCACCTCGGTCGGGTACCGCAGCCCCAACTGCGTGCCGTCCCGGTCGATCTGTACCGCCCGGGCCTGCCCCTGCGGCGGGTAGAACTCCGAGTACGGCATGTTGCTGCCCACGATCAGCAGCCGGTCGCACTCGTTCATCAGCTGCCAGCTGGGTCGGGTGCCGAGCAGGCCGATCGCGCCGGTCACCCACGGCTCCCGGTGGTCCACCGCGGCGAACCCGAGCAGCGCCGCCGCCACCCCCGCGCCGAGCCGGTCGGCGACCGCGCGGACCTCGTCCACCGCGCCGAGCGCGCCCTGCCCCACCAGCATGGCGACCCGCTCGCCGCCGCCCAGCACCTCGGCGGCCCGGCGCAGGTCCGCCTCCGGCGGCACCGTCGGGCCGCTGCTGGGCACGTCGCTGGTGCGGTAGAAGCCGTGCGCGTGCGGTGGCTCCGGCACGGCCGGCGCGTCCTGGATGTCGGACGGCAGCACCAGCGCGGTGACCGTACGCCGGGCCAGCGCCGTGCGGCAGGCCCGGTCGACCAGGTGGCGGACCTGGCTGGGGTGGTCGAGCTGGGCCAGGAAGGCGGCCGCGACGTCCTTGTAGAGGGCGAGCAGGTCCACCTCCTGGTAGTAGCCGCCGCCCTCGGCGGTGAGCGCGGTGTGGCCGACCAGGGCGACCACCGGCTGGTGGTCCAGTTTGGCGTCGTACAGGCCGTTGAGCAGGTGGATCGCGCCGGGGCCGCTGGTCACCAGCGCGCAGCCGAGCGGGCCGCCGCCGTACTTGACGTGCGCCGAGGCCGCGAAGCCGGCGGTCTCCTCGTGCCGGACCTGGACGAACTGCGCCCGTTCCCCGGTGCGTTGCAGCGCCGAGGTCAGGCCGTTGATGCCGTCGCCGGGATAGCCGAAGTAGCGGCGGACGCCCCAGCCGGCCAACCGGTGCACGATGTGGTCGGCCACGGTGGCGTCGCGGGGCAGGGGGCCCAGGTCGACGCGCCATCCGTCCGGGTGGTCGGTGCGGGCCGGCCCCGGCGTGCCCATGGGACGTGCGTTCACCTGACTGTCCTTCCGTCGGTCCGCCGCTCCGGCCCGCCATTCCCCGTCCTACCCGGACAAAACGCCCCGGGTCGCTCCGCCGTCGGGCGACCCGGGGCGGCTGCGGCGCGTCCGGCAGAATCGGGCGGGTGCCCATCCACCCGATCACCGACCCCGACGACGACCGGATCGCCGACTACCGCGCGCTGACCGACGTCGAGCTGCGTACCCGCTGGGAACCGCCGCACGGCCTGTTCATCGCCGAGGGCGAGCTGGTGCTGCGCCGGGCGCTGCGCGCCGGCTACCCGGCCCGGTCGTACCTGGTGGACGCCAGACGGGTCGACCAGCTCGCCGACCTGGACACCGGCGACGCCCCCGTCTACGCCGCCACCCAGGACGTGCTGCAACGGGCCACGGGGTTCCACGTGCACCGGGGCGTGCTGGCGTCGTTCCGGCGCAAGCCGCTGCCGGCCGCCGCCGAGGTGCTGGCCGCCGCGCGCCGGGTGGTGATCCTCGAGGACGTGAACAACCACACGAACCTGGGGGCCATCTTCCGGGCGGTGGCCGCGCTCGGCGTGGACGCCGTGCTGCTCTCGCCGACCTGCGCCGACCCGCTCTACCGGCGCAGCGTCCGGGTCAGCATGGGCGAGGTCTTCGCGATCCCGTACGCGAAGCTGGAGCCCTGGCCGGACGCGCTCGGCGAGGTCCGCGCGGCCGGCTTCACCGTGCTGGCGCTGACCCCGGCGCCGGACGCGGTGCCGATCCAGCGGCTCGACGCGGTGCAGCGGGCCCGCGCGGCGCTGCTCATGGGGGCCGAGGGCGCCGGCCTGACCCGGGCGGCGATGGACGCCAGCGACGTCCGCGTGGTGATCCCGATGCGCCGCGGCGTCGACTCGCTCAACGTCGCCGCCGCCACCGCCGTGGCCTGCTGGGAGCTGGGCCGCGACGACCCGGCCTAGGTGTGCTGCCCGGGAAGGTGGCGACGGCGGGTTCCATTTGCATGGCCATGCGGTCAGGTGCATAATCTTCCCCGTGTCCAAGGTTCTCACCTCCCTGCCCATCGGCGAACGTGTCGGCATCGCCTTCTCCGGCGGCCTCGACACCTCGGTCGCGGTCGCGTGGATGCGCGACAAGGGCGCCGTCCCCTGCGCCTACACGGCCGACATCGGCCAGTACGACGAGCCGGACATCGCCTCGGTGCCCGGTCGCGCGCTCAGCTACGGCGCCGAGGTCGCCCGGCTGGTCGACTGCCGCGCCGCCCTGGTCGAGGAGGGCCTGGCGGCGTTGACCTGCGGGGCCTTCCACATCCGCTCGGGCGGGCGGGCGTACTTCAACACCACCCCGCTGGGCCGGGCCGTGACCGGGACCCTGCTGGTCCGGGCGATGATCTCCGACGACGTCCAGATCTGGGGCGACGGCTCGACCTTCAAGGGCAACGACATCGAGCGGTTCTACCGGTACGGCCTGCTGGCCAACCCGCAGCTGCGCATCTACAAGCCGTGGCTCGACACCGACTTCGTCACCGAACTCGGTGGGCGCAAGGAGATGTCGGAGTGGCTGCTCGAACGCGGCCTGCCGTACCGGGACAGCACCGAGAAGGCGTACTCCACCGACGCCAACATCTGGGGCGCCACGCACGAGGCGAAGACCCTCGAGCACCTCGACACCGGCATCGAGACGGTCAACCCGATCATGGGAGTCCGGTTCTGGGACCCGTCGGTGGAGATCCTGACCGAGGACGTCACGATCGGCTTCGACCAGGGCCGCCCGGTGACGATCAACGGCAAGGAGTTCGGCAGCCCCGTCGACCTGGTGCTGGAGGCCAACGCCATCGGCGGCCGGCACGGCCTGGGCATGTCGGACCAGATCGAGAACCGGATCATCGAGGCCAAGAGCCGGGGCATCTACGAGGCGCCCGGCATGGCGCTGCTGCACGCCGCGTACGAACGGCTGGTCAACGCCATCCACAACGAGGACACCCTGGCGAACTACCACAGCGAGGGCCGCCGCCTCGGCCGCCTGATGTACGAGGGGCGCTGGCTGGACCCGCAGGCGCTGATGCTGCGCGAGTCGTTGCAGCGCTGGGTGGGCACGGCGGTCACCGGCGAGGTGACGTTGCGGCTGCGCCGGGGCGAGGACTACTCGATCCTGGACACCACCGGCCCGGCGTTCAGCTACCACCCCGACAAGCTGTCGATGGAGCGTACCGAGGACTCCGCGTTCGGCCCGTCGGACCGGATCGGCCAGCTCACCATGCGCAACCTGGACATCGCCGACTCGCGGGCGAAGCTGGAGCAGTACGCGACGCTCGGCATGGTCGGCGGCGCGGCCCCGCAGCGGATGGTCGGCGCCGCGCAGGCCGCCTCGACCGGGCTGATCGGTGCGATGCCGCAGGGCGGCGCGGAAGCGATCGCCTCCCGGGGCGTCTCCTCCGCCGACGACGAGGCACTCGACCGCGCCGCGATGGAGTTCGGCGTCGACTGAACGCCGCCCGGCATGTGAGCGTCGCGCGGCGCGAGGGCCCTTCGGCGAAGGGCCCTCGGGCCGCGTCGCTCAGGGAGCCTCGGGCCGTCTGTCGCGTCCTATCCGACCTTGAGGGCCAGCTTCCCGACATAGTGATCATTCAGGGCGCGATGCGCATCCCCGACTCGCGCCAACGGGAAGGTCCGGGCGACGTGGACCTCGAAGGAACTCGCCTCGATGATCGCGTTCAGCCGATCGGTGGCGGCGCGGCTTCGGTCCCCGTCGTAGTGGGACACCGTCGCGCCCGGCGACGTCACCGGCGCGGGTAGGACGCCGTTCGGCCAGGCGATCCGTCCCGACTTCTTGACCGCTCGCAGAGATCGTTCGGCAATCTCGCCTCCCACGGTGACCAGAGCCGCATCGAGCCCGCCTGGCGCGAACTCGAACGCCGCAGCCAGCACGTCGTCCCTGCGACCGTCGACGGCGTCGTCGGCGCCCAGTCGCCGGGCCAGGGCGACACCGTCGTCACCAGAGGCCACGGCCAAGACCCGGATGCCGCTGTGCCGCGCCAGCTGCACGGCCATGTGCCCGATACCCCCACTGGCCCCGAAGACCATGAGCGTCTCGTCCGGCCGCAGGCCGAGCAGGTCGAGACCGCTCAGCGCGGTCAGGGCGTCCCACGCCATCGCGCCGGCCTGTCCGGTCGGCAGCCGGTCGGGCACGCGAGCCACGAACTCCGCCTCGACGACGGCGTACTCGGCGTAGGAGCCGCCACGCGGCACCGGCATCGTCGCGGCGTAGACCCGCTCGCCCACGTCGAACCGGGTGACGTTGCGCCCGACCGCGGCCACCGTGCCGGCCGCGTCCCAGCCGAGGATGTAGGGGAAGGTCGAGGCGACGCCGAAGACGCCGTCGTAGTTCCCCTCCCGCTCGCCCGCGTCCCAGGACCCGACGCCTGCGTACTCCACCCGGATGAGGACGTCGTCGTCGCCGACCTGCGGGAGCGGTATCCGGCGCGACGAGAGTTTGTCGACTCCGCCGAACCGGTCAAGGGCGACCGCGGTCATCTGCGGCGCCACGATCGCGTCGCTCGCTGTGCGCTCGGCTCTGCTCCCCATGGTCCCCCCTCATTTACTTGAGTGCATCAAGGATATTGGACCACAGGTATTTGAGTGAATCAACTAACCCGTCTAGGCTGGGGGACATGGCGCTGCCGAATGGACCCGTGACTCCCTCGTCCGAGGCCGAGGCAGCCCTGTTCGACCTGGTCGACGTGTACGACCGCGCCTACGAGGCGGCGGCAGCCGAGCTGTCGCTCAGCCCGGCGCAGGCATGTGTGCTCGGGCGACTCGATGAGCGACGGGGCATGGGCGCCCTGGCCGAGGAACTCGGCTGCGATGCCTCCAACATCACCCAGATCGTCGTGCGTCTCGAAGCGCTCGGCCTCGTGACCCGCGAACCGAACCCCCGGGACCGCCGCGCACGGCTCGTCGCGAGGACCCCCCGGGGGGACGAGATCAACCACCGGTTCGCGACGGCCTTCACCTTCGCCCGCACGGCGGTCGGACGACTCTCACCCGACGAGCAGGACCAGTTGACGGCGCTGCTGCGCAAGGCACTGGGCTGACTGTGTTTGCGCCCTGACCCGATCGCGCTGGATTCAACGGCTTCACGCGGGCGGGCCAGATCAAGCCCAGGACTCCCGGCCTCTGTGGGGCAACGGCTGTGCGGTTACGCGGTCAACGCTGGACCGTCGTTCCGAGGGCCTCCAGGCGGGTCAGGACATCGAGGTCGTCGAGGTGCGCCAGCGAGACGTCCAGGGTCCGTAGCGCGGGCAGCGACTCCAGCGCCGCCGATCCCGTGCACTTGCCGGTCAGTACCAGTTCCGACAGGGCCGGGTGGCCGGTCAGCGGGGTCAGGTCCAACGGGCCTGGGCGATAGCCGTGGCCGTCCAGGTCCAGGGACCGCAGGCCGGACAGTGCGTGAATGCCCTCCAGCGACGTCACGTTGTAGTCGTCGGACTCGCCGCCGGTGTCGATGTCCAGGGTCTGTTCGATCAGCATGTAGATGTCGCTACCACCGTCGAACTGCAAGTCAGTGATCGCTGCGGCCTCGGCCGGCGGCACCGTGACGGCATGTAACAGCTTCAGCGACGCCTCCAGGCGCGGGCCTGGACCTGGGTAGCCGTCCTCCGGTCCATCGGGGCCGGTCGACTCGATGAGCGCCTTGAGGTCGTCGGCAGCGATCGCGTCGTCCAGCAGGGCGTCCAGGACGCCCAGGTGTAGGCCGAGGTCGGGGAAGATGAGGGTCATGATCCCGACCGTATCTCGTCACTGATTTGCCTCCGGACGCGGAGCGGGTCGTCGTTCGAGTCAGGCGGGGCTGGCGACGGTTCGGAGGCGGCCGGTGCGGTGGGAAGCGGACCAACCGTCGGGTCAGGACGACGACCTGGCCCACTGCGGCATCGCGGCGTGCGTTCGGGATAGCGCTCGTAGCCGCGAACAGTGCGCCATCAGTGGGTGACCCACGACAGGGTGTGCTCCAAGATCCAGGTCTGCTGCATCGAGGAACGCTCGGTGGGAGGCACCCTCGGGCCGTGTCGGTCAGGCGCGCTTGGCGAGGCAGAGGAACGCCGTCCAGGCGGCCGGAGTGAAGGTGAGTGTCGCCCCCGCCGGGTCCTTGCTGTCGCGGACGGCGACGACGCCGGGCAGGTTGTCGGCGACCTCGACGCATTCGCCGCCACTCGACCCGCTGCGGGTGGACGTGCGCCACACGGCGTCACTGAGGTTCATGGTGCGCCTGCACTTCCTTCATCAGGTCGATGGACTGCCGGCGGGGCAGGGCCTCGGTGCGGACATTCTCCCACCGGGCCAGCAGGGCAGCCACCCCGTCCTCGTCGTCGACCACGGCCCCGCCGAGCTGATGTTCCAGGTGCCCGACCCAGCCGCCGTCGGCGGAGCGGGCCAGGGCGAACGGGCCCGACGACCCGATGTGCAGCCCGGTGCTCCTCGGAACGAGGTGGATGTGGACGTGCGGCAGGTCGGCCACCTCGATCAGCCGGCCGACCTGGTCCACCATGATCCCGCTCAGTCCCTCGGCCGTCCGGCTCAGCACCGACTCGTCCACGACCACCACGATCTGCGGCGGGTCCTCCCTGATAAGGATCTCCTGCCGGGCCAGCCGGGCGGTCAGCTTCCGCTCGACCTCGGCCTCGGAGAATGTGTCGTTGAAGCGCAGCACGGCGCGGGCGTAGTTCTCCGTCTGGAACAGGCCGGGGACCAGAGCTGGATTGAAGTATCGGAGCTGCCTGGCGGCGCGTTCGGCCTCCAGCCACGGCCGGAACCACGACGGCTCCCGGTCCCGTTCGGCGATCCGCAGCAGCGCCACGAGCAGGTCACCGGAGCGGAGCACCTCGTCCGCGCGGGCCAGGAACGCCCGGTCGAGCGGGCGGGTGCCCGTCTCCACGGCGGACACCATCGACGCCGAATAGTGCACCATCCGGCCGAACTCCTCCTGGCTGAGGTTGGCGCTCATCCGCATCCGCCGCAGCTGGGTGCGAATCAGGTCGGCGGTCGGCTCCTCCACAGCTCCTCCACACAGGTCGCCTGAGTTCCACTCGGGATTCCGGCCCGGCGTACCGCTGTCGAAGCGCGGCCACGACCGGGCCGAATGCCTTCCGACGGTAGTCGCGCGCTCACCAGACTGTCACGCAGGCGGACCCGCTCGGCGCCCGGAGGGCTCGGGCGGGTCCGCCCCGGCCGTCCGCTTCCGGGCGGCCCGTCCCTGCCGACGGAGGTCGGTGTGTGTGTTTCCAGGGGCCGACGCGAACGCCTCTCGTGGCGGCGCACGTGGCCGGTTCGCCTGACTGGCGGTGCCGGGGGTGCACGGAGCCCTGGCCCTGCCCCGAGCTGCGGGCGATGCCGGATCCCGCGTCGCGGGACCTGCTGCCGGTGATCTCGGCCCTGCTCACCACCGCTATCCGCGATCTCCGCGGCCGCCCGGGCGGCCCCGACCCGATCGACGTGGTACGCCGGTTCCTGTGGTGGCTGCCGTTGAGCCACGACGAGGCCCGCGCCATCGCCCTGCGGATGCGCTGATGGCGTACCGGAGAATTCCGCACCTGACGATGCGCCCGCTCTGGCGGTGCCGCAACTGCGGCGCGGAGTGGCCCTGTCCGCCAGGTCGGCTCGGACTGCTGACGGAGTACCGGGGCGACCGCACCGGCCTGCTGTTCCACCTGGGCGGGCTGATGGCCGAGGCCCACGCCCAGCTCACCCAGCTCAACCCCGAGCGTCCTCTCGACCTGAGGGAACGCTTCCTCGACTGGGCGCGGGCCCGGGACTGACGTGACATCACAAGGATCTGGTAAGGATCGGACTGGATGCTGTAGCGATCACCCCACTGGGCCAAGACCTGGCTGAAGTAGGCATTCGCTCACCCGACACACTCGGGCGGCATCGCAGGGTGGCCAGCCTGCTGCGACGCAGGCCCGTCGCGATATCGTGCGCCGCCGGCCTCGAGAGGAAGCGTGGAGCATGACGACAACGCCTACGGGTGGCGCCCCTCGCGCCGCGAAGGCCAACGCACTGGTCCTGGCGGTCCTGCTTGCGGCTGCATGCACGCGGCCGACGGACACCGCTGAGTTACGGCCTGCCGCCGGCCACTCGCCCAGCAGCAGCCCCAATACCGTTTCGATTTGACTCGACGCGCCCGAGACGCTGCTCGACGGCTGGAACGAATCGATCGACCGACGACTGCACGACATGACCAAGCAGAACATCGGCGGCTTCAAAAGACTTCTCCAGGGTGAGCCGACCAGCGCGGTGGGTACCGCCTACGCGGCGGGGAAGGAAAAGCATTCAGCGGAGCTCGGGGTTCATCGACCCGACGACAGCCGGTTCGTGCTTGTCAGCGGGGTCTCCGGCACTGTGTCGCACCGGAAACGACGCTCGACGCCGTATTCGGCGCGCTGACGGCGGTCGTCGACGTGAAGCCGGTCGCGCCGGGACCGCTGGGCGGCACAGCACGCTGCGGCACCAGCAAGAACGCCGGCATCCGCGTCGAAGTCTGCGGGTGGGCCTCCCCGTACGTCATTGGCGTGATTCACTTCGGAGGCTTCAAGCCGGCCGACAATCCGAGCAAGATGTTTACGCAGGTGCGCGCACAGGTCGAGCACCCGGCATCGTGACCCGTAGCTGACGGCCGACCGACTGACCCCCGCGGGGCCCAGGCGGGCTGTTCGGCTCCCGCGATAACGCCCATCTTCCGGCCGGGTCTCGGCAGCGGATGTCGCACCGGCTGTACGCACTTGGCGGCACGAACCCGGGACGGGGCGGCTGTCCGTGCGGAATCTATGTCACGGACGGTAGCGTGTCGCCCGTGTTCCCTACCGTCCGTGAGGTCCTCGCGCTGGACCCGGTCCGCCACGGTGCTCCGCGCCTGGTCGCCGGGGACGCCGGTCTCGACCGCCCGGTGCGCTGGGTGCACGTGACCGAGGTGCCCGACATCGCCCCGCTGCTCGGCGGTGGCGAGCTGGTGCTCACCACCGGGATCGGGCTGCCCGCCGACGACGCCGGTCTGCGCGCCTTCATCGGCGACCTGGCGGACGTGGGCGTCTCCGGCCTGGTCGTCGAGCTGGGCCGCCGGTACGTCAGCGGGGTGCCCCGGGTGATGGCCGCCGCCGCCGAGCGGCGCGGGCTGCCCCTGGTCGAGCTGCGGCGGGCCACCCCGTTCGTCCGGATCACCGAGGCCGTGCACGCGCTGATCGTCGACGCCCAGCTGACCGAGCTGCGGGCCACGGAGGAGATCCACCAGCGCTTCACGGAGCTGTCGGTGGAGGGCGCCGGCCCCGGCGAGGTGGTGCGGCAGGCCGCCGACCTCTCCGGCTGCCCGGTGGTGCTGGAGAACCTCTCCCGGCAGGTGCTCGCGTACGACCCGGCGGGGGAGAGCGCCGAGCTGCTGCTGGACTGCTGGGAGCAGCACTCGCGGCGGATCCGGCCGGCGGGGCGGACCGCGTACGACGGCGACAACGGGTGGCTGGTGACCACGGTGGGCGCCCGGGGGCAGGACTGGGGGCGGCTGCTGCTGCGCTGGCCCGGCGGGGGCGACCTGGCGGCGGGCCGGCGCGTGTTCGACCCCGCCGAGGAGGGCGGCGCGCCCGTCGGCGTCGCCGCGCCGCCCGTGGTCCCGCCCACCCGGTTGACCATCCTCGTCGAGCGGGCCGCCTCGACGCTGGCCCTGGGCCGGCTGATCCGGCGCGACGCCGAGGGCCTGGAGCGGCAGATCCACCGGACGCTGCTCACCGCCCTGCTCGACCACTCGCTGCCGGTGGACGAGGTCGCCCTGCGGGCCCGGGCGCTCGGCGTGGTGCTGGAGCGCCGGCACCTGGTCGGGGTGGTGGTCCGGCACCGGATCGACGACCCGGCGGGGGAGGGCGGCGCGGCCCCGGACCAGGGGCACCCGGGCGGTCCGGAGGCCGGCCCGGCGCGGCTGCGTGATCTCGCCGAGGCGGTCGGGCAGGCGTTGCACGAGGCGAAGCTGACCGGGCTGTCCAGCGCCATCGACGACCACGCCGTCGGCGTGCTGCTCGCCCTGCCGGAGCCGGCGGCCGAGGAGCGGTCGCTGGCCGCGTTCGCCACCGCGCTGCACCGCACCCGCCCGGACACCCCCGCCCGCTCGGACGGCCATGTCCGCCCGGACGGTCATTCCCGCCTGGGCGGCTCCGCTCGTCCCGACGGCCAGGTCCGCCTGGGCGGCGCCGTCCGTGGTGACGGAGCGGCCTGGTCGGGCCCCGTCCGTGGTGACGGAGCGGCCCGGTCCAACGGCCGGGCGAACGGCGTGGCCCGGCCGGCAGGCGGCGGACTGCTCATCGCGGCCGGTTCCGGCGTGCCCGGCCTGCGGGAGGCGCGTCGGTCGCTGATCGAGGCCCGGCAGGTCGCCGATGCCGCCCGGCGGGACCGGCGGGATCTGCCGGTCTTCCGGCTGCCGCACGTCGGGCTGGCGGGGCTGCTGCACCTGCTGCGCGACGAGCCCCGGTTGCAGACCTTCGTCGAGCGGGAACTCGGCGCACTGCTGACCCACGACGCGCAGCACCCGCGGGAGCAGCTGCTGGGCACCCTACGGGCGTACCTGGAGCAGGGCCGCAACAAGTCGGCGGCGGCCGGGGCGGCACACCTGTCCCGACCGGCCTTCTACGAGCGGCTGGCCCGGATCCGCCGCGTCCTGGACGTGGACCTCGACTCCGTCGAGGCCTGCCTCTCCCTGCACGTGGCCCTGCTGGCCCTCGACGCCATCCGCACCCCCTGACCCGCCAGCCCCCGCAGCTCCCGCCGCCAGCCCCTCTCCGCCAGCTCCCGCCGCCAGCCCCTCTCCGCTGTCGATCATGAGGTTGGCGGGGAGGAATCGCCCGACCTGCGCCGCCAACCTCATGATCGACGCGGGGCGGGGGGCGGGGACGGGGTGGGACGGGGACGGGGACGGGGACGGGGTGAGGTGGGTGGGTCAGGTGAGGGCGGCGAGGGCCTTCGCGTAGGGCGGGGGGACGTGGTTCGGGCCGCCCGGGGTGAAGACGTCGGAGCCGGCGGCGGCCGACCAGGCCGTGTCGGGTACGGCGTCGACGAGGGCGCGCACGACGGGGGCGTCGCGCCACTGGTCCTGCTCGGCCAGCAGGCTCAACGCCACCACGGACTCCTCCACCTCGCCGACGCACTCGAACGGCTTGTGCCCGTCCACGCCCAGCAGCTCCCGGTAGCCGGGGATCTGCGTGGGGTCGGCGAGCAGGTCGCCGCCGAAGATGTGGGTGATCCGCTCGCGCGACATGAACGGCGCCATGGCCAGGAAGACGAACCGGCACTTCGGGCAGTCACGGCACCAGCGCTCGCTGGCGTCGCGCAGCTTGAACGCGGCGTTGCAGCTCGTCACGACGTCGTCGTAGCGGTCGATCTCGGCGAACGACCGGGCGATGTGCAGCTCCGACAGCGAGCGCAGCAGCGAGAAGTACGGCTCGGTCAGCCCGGCGTGCGCGGCCAGCGCGGCCCGCAGCAGCCCCTCCGCCTCCACGCCCTTGGACCACTGGTGGTTGATCTCGTGGCCGTTCCAGACCAGGTTCGGGTCCGACGCCGAGCGCTCGTTGGACATCACCACCGGGCCGAGCCCGTGCAGCACCGCCGTGGCGACGGCGATCAGCGAGTTGATCGCGGTGACCGGGATGTGGCCGTTGAGCGCCCCGGCGGCGTTCAGCTCGAACAGCACCGGGTCGATGCGCCGCCGGGCGGCGAGCGGGGCCAGCCCGGACGCCTCGTTCACCGCGACGATCACGTGGTTCGGGTTGACCGAGAACGGCACCGGGTCGAAGCCCGCCCGGCGCAGGGCCTCCAGGCTGACGATGGAGTCCTTGCCGCCGCCCACCGCGGAGAGCGGACGCCGGTCGGAGTCGTCGTACTCCCGGGCCGGGGAGACCGTGCCGGGCGGCACCTCCGGGCGCAGCTCGAGCACGTGCGGCAGCTGGTTGCGGTACGCGTACTCCGCGAGGCCCTTGGTGTAGACGGCCGTGACCAGCTCGGTGGCGGCCGTGCCCAGCGGCGCCGGCAGCACCAGGCGGGGCGGGGCGGCGGCCTTGTAGTAGCTGACGCCGGCGACCACGTGCAGCAGTTCCAGCACCCGGCCCAGGGTCGCCACGGTCTCGTCCGACGGCGGCGCGTCCGGCAGCGGGAGGGTGACCACCTCGGTGAACCGCTGCTCGCCGTCGGGGCCGGTGAGGGCGTAGTCGAACAACACCTCCCCGGTGGAGAGGTCGATCGAGTAGGACGGGAAGGTGAAGGCGTCCATCCGCCGGAGCTGCTCGTTGGGCACACGCCATACTAGGCCCTGGTTCGTCCGGCCGTGTCCGGCTGCGCCGGACCCGCCCCTGCCCCGCCCGCCAACACCCCCTGAGGAGAGCCCGTGCGCCTGTCTGACCTGCGCGGACGTACCGTCGCCGTCTGGGGGGCCGGCCGGGAGGGCCGGGCCGCGGTGACCGCGATCGCCGCGCACGGCCCGGCCGACCTGGTCGCCGTCGACGACAGCGCCAACTTCCTCAGCCTGCCCTGGGAGGGCCCGCTGGCCGAGGCGGCGCCGCTGGTCACCGGCGAGGAGGGCTTCGCCCGGCTGGCCGCCGCCGACGTGGTGGTCCGCTCGCCCGGCGTGCCGCAGACCCATCCGTGGCTGGTCGAGCTGCGCCGGCGCGGCGTGACCGTGACCCAGGGCACGGCGCTGTGGATGGCCGACCACGCCGCCCGCACCGTCGGCGTCACCGGCAGCAAGGGCAAGAGCACCACCTCCAGCCTGATCAGCCACCTGCTCGCCGCCGTGGACCGGCCGAACGTCTTCGGCGGCAACATCGGCGTGCCGACGCTGGACCTGCCGGAGGCGGAGCTGTACGTGCTGGAGCTCTCCAGCTACCAGTGCAGCGACCTGACCGACTCGCCCCGGGTCGCGGTCGTCACGGCGCTCTTCCCCGAGCACCTCGACGCGCACGGCGGCGAGCGCGAGTACTACCGGGACAAGCTCAACCTGCTCGCGCACGGGCCACGGACCGTGGTGGTCAACGGCGCCGACCCGAGGCTCGCCCTCGAACTGGGCGACCGCGCGGCGGTACGCGCCGGCCTGCCGGACACCGCGCACGTGGCCGGCGGCGCGGACGGCACGCCCTGGTTCCACCTCGGCGACCGGCCGCTGTTCCCGCGCGCGGTGCTGCCGCTGGTCGGCCGGCACAACGAGGGCAACCTCTGCGTCGCCCTCGCCGTGCTCGACGCGCTCGGCGTCGACGTGGTGGCTCGCAGGGACACCCTGGCCGTGGCGGTCGCCGAGTTCCAGGGACTCGCCCACCGGCTCACCGAGATCGCCGACCCGTCCGGTCTCACCTTCGTCGACGACACCCTCGCCACCAGCCCGTACGCGGCCATGCACGCCATCGACGCGTACGAGGGGCGACCGTTGACGGTGATCGTCGGCGGCACCGACCGGGGCCTGGACTACGCGCCGCTGCGCGAGCACCTCGCGGAGCGCGAGCTCACCGTGCTCGGCATCCCCGACAGCGGCGCCCGGATCGTCGAGGCGCTCGCCGGTTTGCCGCAGGTGCGCACCGAGGTGGTCGACGACCTGGTCGACGCCGTGCGGCTGGCCCGCGAGCTGACCCCGGCCGACGGGGTGGTGCTGCTCTCCCCGGCCGCGCCGAGCTACGGGCGGTTCCGTAACTTCGAGCACCGCTCCGAGGTCTTCGCCCAGGCGGTACGCGACACCGCCGGCTGACTCAGCCCCGGTCGGCGGGCGTCGGGTCCGGCGTGCGCGCGCCCGGCAGCCGCGCGCTGCCGTCCTCGTCCTCGGCCGTGCGCGTGCGCGGCAGCAGCGCGCTCTCGTCCTCGGCCGCCGGGTCCGGCGCGCCGGGCGCCCCGGTGGCATCGGTCGGCGGGGGCCGCTTGTCGGGCGTCCAGGCGAAGGCGAGCGCCCCGCCGACCAGGGTCAGCAGCATCCCGACCAGGAAGCCGCCCAGGTTCGAGGTCAACCAGGAGACCAGCCCGAGCAGCAGCGAGAGCACGGCGTAGAAGACCCGCTGCTGCGGAGTGGCGACCAGCAGCACCCCGCAGAGCACCAGGACGGCCGGCACCAGGTACGCGGCCAGCCCCTGCGGCCCGACGTGCAGCAGCACCCCGAGCGGCGCGCGCAGGGTCACGAGCATCTCCGTGCCGCCGAGCGCGATCAGCACCCCGGCGGTGAACGGGCGGCCCCGCCGCCAGCGGCGCCAGCGCCCGCCGGGTCGGCGGGCGGCCGGCACCCGGTGCTGTTCTCCGGCGGTCACGTCAGCATCCGTCGGAGGTGAACGCCATGCGCAGGTCGGGCAGGTTGAACACGGCCGCCGTGGTGGCGTAGTTGTTCTGCCGCAGGTTGGTGATGATCACCGTGTCCGACTGCTGGGCGAAGACACCGGGGTTGCCCCGCACCCCGGGCACCTGGTCGAGGGTGCTGGCGTCCTGCCCGACGTTGATGTTCTTGAACGAGGCGTTGCCGGCGACCTCGTCACCGTCGACGACCAGGGTGCGGGCGGTGACCGGTGTTCCGCCGCCGCCCGCGGTGATCTTCAGGTAGACGCCGCCCAGGTTGATGCTCTGGCAGAGGTTCGTCAGCTCGGCCTTGTCGATCGCCGACACCATCACCAGGACCTGCCCGCCGGTGTCGCCCTGGTTGGGGCTGTCCGGAATCATGTTGTCGATGGTGGCGAACTGCTCGAAGCCCGTGCCCGTGAGCCGGTCGGCGGTGACGGTGAACGGCATGCCGGAGATGGCGAACTGCGCGCCCAGCACGCCCTGGGCGGTCAGCACGACCATGCCGGCGGCACCCGCCACGACGGTGCCCAGCGTGGCGGCGAACCGGCGCCAGCGCACGCCGCTGCGCGGCGGATCGGGTTCGATCGGTGCGATCTGCTCCGACATGGCGGGCTCCCTTTCGAGATCGATTCGTCAGCGACAATGGGAAATCGGCTGGAGGGTCTGCGCAGGCTGAAGTTACCGCCGAGTAAATGGCAGGTCAACGGCAGGTGGGGACTGGTTGAGGCGGTATCTGCCAAATGCGGCCAAAGTGAAAAACCGCTGCGGTTTCCGACCACGCCGTCAGGGGAGCGGGGCGGCCTCGCCGGTCGGCGCGCACGGCGCGGTCGTGCCCGGGCCGTCGGCCGGGCGTGCCAGTCGCGTCGCCCGGGCCGCGCCGTCGGTGCCGAGGAAGGGCGCGGTGGCCGCGTAGGTGAGCACCGGCAGCAGCAGGGGCAGCTCCGTCGCCCGGCCCTGGGCCACCCGGTTGCGGACGGTGGCGTGGATCCCACCGACCACGGTGGACACCAGCGCGTCGCGGTCCACGTCCGCCGTCGGGCCGGGGCCGGCGTCGGCGAAGAACCGGCGGAAGCTGCCGAGCAGGGCGTCGCGCTCCCGGCGGGCGTCCGGGCCCGCCGCGTCCACTTCGACGAGTGCCATCCGGGCGAAGGCAGGTACGCTCGCCAGCACCTCCAGCAGGGTGCGCAGTGCGGCGCGGGCGGCGTCCGACCACGCCGGTCCGGCCTCCCGGTAGGCGTCCTCCATGAGCTGCGACAGCACGGCGACGCCGTGCCGGTACGCGGCGAGGAAGGCGTCCTCCTTGCCGCTGAAGAGGGCGTAGAAGGCGGGCCGGGTCACCCCGGCGGCGTGGCAGATGTCGGTGACCCGGGCGTTGTCGTAGCCCTTCGTAGCCACCTCCCGCACGAGCCCGTCGAAGAGGCGGTCGCGCTGGGTCGCGGCCACCGCCTCGGCGGAGAGTCGGCGCGGACCACGCTTGATCGCGCGATCGGGGTCGCGGCCGGGGCGCGCGCCCGGCAGGGGCGCCGGCGCCGGATGCGGGCGGCGCTGCGTGGTCACCGCGTCCACCTCTCCATTCGATTGACTTTGCGACCCTCCGGGGTTTATAACTTTCTGCACGCTCAGTTGGGATCCCGTCACCATGGGTGATCTTCCGGATGGTCACCCGTCGACTCATCGAAGGAGGGCTCGATGGCTGCCATTATCGCGGAACAGGAGCGCCCTCCCAAGGTCGGAAAGACGCAGGTGACGCCGCTACGCCGCGGCGCCCCACGCCGGCCTGCCCGCTGACGTCGCCGCACCACCACCGCCACCGCCGTCCGGCCCCGACGGCCGTCCGGCACCCTCCACCGCCGTCCATGACGCGACGGCCCCGGTCGCCACGCGGGCACCCCCGCCCGCGCCTGTCGATCTCCCCCGCCCCGGAAAGGACCCACCATGCTCAGGTACGGACGAATCGGCGTGGGCCTCACCACCCTCGCGCTGCTGGCCGGCCTCGCCGCCGCCCCGGGATCAGCCGCCGCTCCGCGCTCCGCCACCCCGGCACCGTTCGCCAACAACGTGCTGACCTACCCGACGCCGGGCGGCACCGCCGTCGCCGTCAACGACGTGATCCGGGCCAGCCTCAGGACCGGCACCAACGCCACCTTCTACTCCTCCGCCACCGGCACCACCGGCGTGAAGTGCGCCGCGTCCAGCTTCAGCGCCACGGTGCTGAGCAACCCGGCGGCCCCGGGCACCGCCACCGAGAGCCTGACCGCGCAGTCCTTCACCAACTGCACCACCAACGTGATCGGCACCACCGGCGTGCAGAGCGTGACCGTGCAGAACCTGCCGTACGCCACCTCGGTCACCAGCGCCGGCGTGGTCAGGATCAGCGGCACGGCGACGGCGCCGATCCAGAGCACCGTCGTGCTGAACTCGCTGCTCGGCGCGATCACCTGCGTCTACCGGACCAGCACCAACAGCCTGACCGGCACGGCGACCAACGCCAACAACTCGATCACCTTCACCAACCAGACGCTGACGAAGTTCTCCGGCCCGAGCCTCTGCTTCGGCACGGCGTACTTCTCCGCGGCGTACTCGCCCGTGCAGGACGCCAGCAAGGGGAACGCTCCCGTCTACGTCAACTGACCGCGGTCCACCGGGCCGGCGTGCGGCGATCCGTCGTGCGCCGGCCCCCGGCCGTGCGCCGGCCGGCCGTCGCCCAGCGCCGTGTGCAGGGCCCGCACGGACCGGATGGCCGAGCGGATCTCCTGGAGGTAGCGACCCGGGGTGAGCGCCGGTTCGGGCAGCCCGGCCAGGTCGGGCAGGGCCGGGTCGACGCCGACGGTCTCGATCGCGCAGCCGTACGGCACGGCGAGGGTGCGCAGCGCGTCGCAGTGCTGGAACGGCACGTAGATCGGCGCGGTCACCATCAGCACCGGGTCGCCCGCGCGCAGGCGGACGTGCTCGGCCCAGAACCGCTGGGTGTCGGCGGTGTGTGCGCGGCGCCGCGCGGGGTCGCCGGACGGGGCGGCGAGCACCCGGACCGGCGGGCCGTCCACGGGCCGGTACGTGCGCGAGGACCAGGAGTGGTGCGGGTGGTCGGCGTCGTGGCCGTCCTCCTCGGCCGGGGCGGCCACCGCGAACTCCCGCCGCACCGCCGCGTCCAGCGCCGCCACCTCCGTGTCGCAGGGCGCGACGCCGGCCGCGTCCAGGGCCCGGCACTCCACGTCGGACAGTGGGCGGAAGCTGCCCAGCACCGCCACCTCGCCACCGATGCGGGTGCCGCCGCGCAGCAGGTGCGCCGCGTACGCGACCCGGCGCTGGCAGGCGTGCGCCAACCCGCCGAGCACGACCAGGTGGGCGTACCGCGAGCGGGCCGGCGCCGCCGGACGCACCATGCCGAGCGCGGCGGCGGTGGCGAGCACCAGCCGCGCCGTGGCCGGGTCGAAGGCCGGTTCCCGGGCGTCCGGGCGCTCCCGGCCACCCCGGAAGTCCCAGTGCCGGCCGGAGAAGTCGTCGAGGCCGGCCAGCACCCCCGCCACGTCCCCGTCCGGCCACTTCCCGCCGAAGTGCCCGACGAGGTCGCGCAGCGGCGCCGAGCCCACCCAGGCCCGTACGCCGGCCGCGAGCGCCTCGACGCTCGTGCCCGCCGCACCGGTCGGCAACGCCGGCGCCCCACGCGGCGCTTCCTCACCGGTCCGCACCGCCGGATCGTACCGGTGCCCGGGCGGCGCACGGGCGGGCCGGCGACGAACGACCGGACCGGGCGACGACGGGCGGCCCCGGTGCCGCGCCCCCTACGACTCTTGTCCCCGCCGCCGGCTGGTGGCAGCGTGCGGTTACCGCGAACGCCGCTGAGAGGGTGCGACGATGACCACCGACGATCTGCTGGCCCGGCACCGGGCCGTGCTCCCGTCCCGGATGCCGCTCCATCACGACGAGCCGATCGAGCTGGTCCCCGGTTGCGGCCGGGGCAACCTGGTCGAGGCGATCCGGTCCGGTGGAGCGGAGGTGGCGGCGTGAGCGCGGCGGAGCACGGCGTGGACGTCATCGGCCACTTCGTCGACGGCAAGCCGTTCAGTGGCTCGTCCGGTCGGCACGGGGACGTCTTCGACCCGGCGACCGGTCGGCGTACCGCCCGGGTGGAGCTGGCCTCGGCGGCGGACGTCGCGGTCGCGGTGGAGGCCGCCGGGCGCGCGGCCCGGCTCTGGCGGGACGCCTCGCTGGCCAGGCGGACGGCCGTGCTGTTCGCCTTCCGGGAGCTGGTGCACGCGCGGCGGGACCGGCTCGCCGAGGTGATCACCGCCGAGCACGGCAAGGTGCTCGCCGACGCCGCCGGCGAGGTGCAGCGCGGCCTGGAGATCATCGAGTACGCCTGCGGCATCCCCTCCGCGCTGCGCGGCGGGTTCAGCGAGAACGTCTCCACCGAGGTCGACTCGTACAGCCTGCGGCAGCCACTCGGCGTGGTCGCGGTGATCTCCCCGTTCAACTTCCCGGCGATGGTGCCGCTGTGGTTCCTTCCCATCGCGGTGGCCTGCGGCAACGCGGTGGTGCTCAAGCCGAGCGAGAAGGACCCGAGCGCGGCGCTGCTGCTGGCGGAGTGGTTCGCCGAGGCGGGCCTGCCCGACGGGGTGCTCAACGTCGTCAACGGCGACGCCGAGGCCGTGGACGCGCTGCTGGAGCATCCCGGCGTGAAGGCCGTGTCGTTCGTCGGCTCCACCCCGGTCGCCCGGCACGTCCACCAGCGCGGCACCGCCGCCGGCAAGCGGGTGCAGGCGTTGGGCGGGGCGAAGAACCACATGGTGGTGCTCCCCGACGCCGACCTGGACCTGGCCGCCGACGCGGCGGTCAACGCCGGTTTCGGCTCGGCGGGGGAGCGGTGCATGGCGATCTCGGCCCTGGTCGCGGTGGAGCCGGTCGCCGATGCCCTGGTCGCCCGGATCGCCGAGCGGATGCGCCGGCTGCGCACCGGCGACGGCCGGCGTGGCTGCGACATGGGCCCGCTGGTCACCGCCGCGCACGCCGCCCGGGTGCGGTCGTACGTCGAGGCGGGGGTGGCCGTTGGCGCGGTGCCGGTGGTGGACGGCCGCGACGTCGAGCCCGACGGCGACGCGAACGGGTTCTGGCTGGGCCCGACGCTGTTCGACCGCGTCACCCCGGACATGTCGATCTACACGGACGAGATCTTCGGTCCGGTGCTCGGCGTCGTGCGGGTCGGCTCGTACGAGGAGGCGGTGGAGCTGGTCAACGCCAACCCGTACGGCAACGGCACGGCGATCTTCACCAACGACGGCGGCGCGGCCCGGCGCTACCAGCACGAGGTGGAGGTCGGCATGGTCGGCGTCAACGTGCCGATCCCGGTGCCGATGGCGTACTACTCCTTCGGCGGCTGGAAGGCCTCGCTCTTCGGCGACCTGCACGCGCACGGCGAGGACGGGGTGCGGTTCTTCACCCGGGGCAAGGTGGTCACCAGCCGCTGGCTGGACCCCCGGCACGGCGGGGTCAACCTCGGCTTCCCCACCCAGACCTGAGCAGGCGCAGGGTGCCGGCCCCGGCCAGGTACGCCACCAGCGCCGGCGCCGGCACGCCCAGCGGTTCGGGCGCCGACCTGGGCGTCTCCGCGTTGACCACCAGGGCGTACACCACGGCGGCGAAACCGGCGGCGGTGAGCGCGGTGCGCGTGGTGGCCCGCCACCCTCGGCCGGCCGGCGCGCGGCCCGACGCGGCCCCGTCGCCGGCCCGCCCTGCGCCCCCGGCGCGCCCGGTGCTGTCGGCCCGCCGGGCGTCCCCGCGGCGCCCGCCGCTGTCGCCGCGGTCGGCGCTGCCGGCGCGACCGGTGCGGGCCTCGACGGGGCCGAAGACGGCGACCAGGGCGGCCAGCACCACGGTCAGCATCAGCACCCAGGGCACCCGCCAGGCCAGCCAGGCCGCCGACCCCACGGGCGGGGTCGGCAGCCACCCGGCCGCGTCCAGCGCGCCGACCAGCAGGATCGCGGCGGTGAGGTGCCAGAGGAAGACGGTGAGCACGACCGCGTTCACCGCGATCACCGCCTGCCAGGGGCGGGGACGGCGCAGCCAGCGCTCCGCAGGGTCGCGCAGCAGCAGGATCAGCCCGAACTGGGCGGCGGTCAGGGTGAGCAGGGCCAGGCTGGGCGGGGCGGCGTTGTCCAGGCGCTCGCCCGGCACGTTGAGCATGCTCACCGGGTACGGTCCGACGGTGGTCAGCAGCACCGTCGCGGCCAGGCCGCCCAGCAGCGCCGCCGCGCCCGCGCGCCGGGACGGCGGCAGCCGGCGTGCGCGCTGCCGGTTCCGCGCGGGTCCGGGGCGCTGCGGGGGCCCGTCCCGCCCGGACGCGGGGCGCGCGGCGGGGTGGGCGTCGTGACGCCCGGCGTCGCCGTCGCGCCAGGCGATGCCGAGCTGGTGCACGGCCAGCCAACCGAAGACGTAGTTCGGCAGCGCCAGCTCGGCCGGGCCCAGCGCCCGCCCCACGTCGCCGGCGACGACAAGCGCGGCCAGCGCCGCCGGCACGAGCAGGCCGAAGCGCCGGTGCAGGGCGTGCATCGCCGGGGTCAGCGGCACCACGATCAGGTAGGCGGCGAGGAACCAGAGCGGGATCGTGGCGAACCAGGCGACGGTACGCACCAGCGTCGCCCCGACCCCGACGAGCGACGCGAGCGCGGCGCCGCCGGCGATCACCAGCAGCAGCGCGGTCGTCGGGCGCAGCAGCCGGGCGCCCCGGTCCAGCAGCCACGCGGTGGCGTCGACGCCGGCGGCCCGGCGGGCGGTCAGCGAAGCGGCGTTGGCGTACCCGCCGACCAGGAAGAAGATCGGCATGACCTGGGCGACCCAGGTGAGCGGGTACGCCCACGGCAGGTCGGGCAGCGCCGAGCGCCCCGTCGGCCGGCCGGCGGCGTCCTCGCCGATCGCGGCGACGGCCCAGTGGCCGAGAACGACCATGCCGATGGCGAGCGCCCGGAGCAGGTCGACGTAACGTTGCCGACCAGCGGGGGTGCGCGCGGCGAGTTGCCGCAGGCGGCGCATGGCACCGAGAGTACGTCAGGCGTGGGCTGGCCGCTGCTGATAACGGTTCGGTCCCCGGGGGTTGAAGTCCGCGCCCTCCTGCCGTAGAAATTCTTCAGCAACACATTGCGAACTGAAGACAAATTCCCCCTGCGCCTCGTGTGGCGGTCACCAGCCCCCATCCGGCGACCGCCCGGACCGATCCGAGGAGAGACCATGAACAGGCGTGACATCCTGCGGCGCACCGCCGCCGCCGGCCTTCTGGCCACCCCCGCCGCCGGCCTGCTGACCGGCTGCGCCACGGGCGGCGGTGACGACGACAAGGGCGACGCCGGCACCTACAAGGGCACCAAGAGCGAGCAGAACCCGCTCGGTGTCAAGGAGGACGCGCCCCTCGAGGTGGTGATCTTCAACGGCGGCTTCGGCGAGGAGTACGCGAAGGCCCACGAGGCCATGTACACCGAGAAGTACCCGAAGGCGAAGATCAACCACTCGGCGACGCAGGAGATCGCGAAGACCCTCCAGCCGCGCTTCGTCGACAACACCCCGCCGGACGTGGTCAACAACTCCGGCGCCAACCAGATCGACTTCAACGGCCTGGTGTCGCAGAACGCCATCGCCGACCTGGGCGAGCTGCTCGCCGCCCCGAGCCTCGACATCCCGGGCAAGACGGTCAAGGACACCCTGCTGCCGGGCGCCGTCGAGGTCGGCTCGTACGACGGCAAGTTCCTGGTGATGAACTACACCTACACCGTCTACGGCATCTGGCACTCCACCAAGCTCTTCAGCGAGCGCAAGTGGGAGTACGCCAAGACCTGGGACGAGCACATCGCGCTGTGCAAGCAGATCAAGGCCGCCGGCATCGCCCCCTGGACGTACGCGGGCCTGCACCCGCGCTACATGAGCTGGCCGCTGATCTCCACCGCGATCAAGTTCGGCGGCCCCTCGGTCGCCACGGCGATCGACAACCTGGAGCCCAACGCCTGGAAGTCCGACGCGATGAAGACCGCGGCCGACGCCTGGCACCAGATCGTCAAGGACAAGTACATCCTCGAGGGCTCGCCCGGCCTCGACCACAAGCAGTCGCAGACCGCGTGGTGCCAGGGCAAGGCGGCCTTCATCTCCTGCGGTTCCTGGCTGGAGAGCGAGCAGAAGGACGTCACCCCGGCCGGGTTCAACATGACCGTCCAGCCGACCCCGAGCCTGGGCAGCGGCGACAAGCTGCCGTTCGAGGCCGTCCGGGGCACCGCCGGCGAGCCGTTCATGGTCCCGGCGAAGGCCAAGAACCTGGCCGGTGGCCTGGAGTTCTTCCGGGTCATGCTCTCCAAGAAGGGCGCGCAGGACTTCACCAGGAAGGTCTCCAGCCTGACCGTGGTGGCCGGCGCCAGCGAGGGCGTCGAGCTGCCGTTCGGGCTGAACACGGTGGTGAAGGCGCTGGAGGCCTCCGGCAGCAACGGCTTCAACTGGGTCTACAACAACTACTACCGCAAGCTGGAGCGCAACCTGGTCGACGCCGCGTGCGGCGAGTTCTTCAGCGGCCGGATCGGCCCCGCGGAGTTCCTCGACCAGTGCCAGAAGGGCGCGGACTCGATCGCCCAGGACAGCTCGATCAAGAAGTACAAGCGGGCCGCCTGACACCCCGGCCGGTGGGGCGGGGTGGACCACCCCGCCCCACCGGGCCGCCGCTGAAGAGGTAGGACCTCATCGTGAGACATGGCAAGTACCCGCTGATCGTCACCTTCCTGGTGCCGCCGGTGCTGCTCTACGTCATCTTCGTCGTGTCGCCGTACCTACAGGCGTTCCAAATCTCCACCACCGACTGGCTCGGCTACTCGGCCGACGCGAACTCGGTCGGGCTGGCGAATTTCAAGACGCTGTGGAACGACGACTACGTCTGGAACGCGTTGAAGAACAACGCGATCCTGCTGGCGCTGGTTCCGGTGCTGACGATCGTGCTCGGCCTCTTCTTCGCCGCCATGCTCAACATGGGCGGCCGCAAGGGGCGGGCGGGGGTCAGCGGGGTGCGCGGCTCGTCGTTCTACCGCACGGTCTACTTCTTCCCCCAGGTGCTCTCGGTCGTGATCATCGCGCTGCTGTGGAAGGAGGTCTACCACCCGAACAAGGGCCTGCTCACCAGCGCCCTGAACAGCGTCGGTCTGGGCGCGCCCACCTGGCTGGGAGATCCGCGGACCGCCTTCTGGTGCGTGCTCGCCGTGATGATCTGGAGCAACGTCGGCTTCTACGTGGTGCTCTTCGGCGCGGCCATGTCGGCCATCCCGAAGGAGATCTACGAGGCGGTCATGCTCGACGGCGCCTCCCGGCTGACCACGCTGTGGAAGGTGACCATCCCGCTGCTGTGGGACACCGTCCAGGTCGCCTGGGTCTACCTGGCCATCTTCGCGCTGGACGGCTTCATCCTGGTGCAGCTGATGACCAACGGCGGCCCCAACTTCTCCACCGACGTCATCGGCGTGCGGATGTACGACACGGCGTTCGGCAGCGAGACCAAGTTCGGTTACGCCTCGGCGATCGGCGTGGTGATGTTCTTCCTGACCCTCACGGTGGCGGTGCTGGCGCTGCGGGCCAGCAAGCGAGACAGGATCGAGTACTCGTGACGACTCTGGACAAGCCGGCCCCGGTGGCGCTGCCCGAGCCTCCCGGCCCCGCCGACCGCCCGATGCGCCGCGAACTCGGCGTCGCCAACGTGCTGTCGCACGGCTTCCTGCTGTTCTGGGGCGCGCTGACCGTGCTGCCGCTGCTCTGGATGTTCATCAGCTCGTTCAAGAGCAACGCGGAGATCCTGGCCGACCCGTGGTCGCTGCCCGGCGCGCTGCGCTTCGACAACTGGTCGCGAGCGTGGAGCGGTGCGCACATCGGCCAGTACTTTCTCAACAGCCTGGTGGTGGTCGCCGGTTCGGTCACCCTGACCATGCTGATGGGCGCCACCGCCGCGTACGTCTTCGCGCGCTACGAGTTCCGGGGCAAGCAGGTCGTCTACTACCTGTTCGTCGGCGGCCTGATGTTCCCCGTCTTCCTCGCCCTCGTGCCCCTGTTCTTCGTGGTGCGTAACGCCGGTCTGTTCGGCACCTGGACCGGGCTGATCCTGGTCTACGCGGCCTACTCGCTGCCGTTCACGGTGTTCTTCCTGACCGCCTTCTTCCGCACCCTGCCCACCGCCGTCGCGGAGGCGGCACTGGTCGACGGCTGCGGTCACTTCCGGCTCTTCTTCCAGGTGATGCTGCCGATGGCGCGTCCGGGACTGATCAGCGTCGCGATCTTCAACTTCCTCAGCCACTGGAACCAGTTCCTGCTGCCCCAGGTGCTCATGCAGGGCGACGAGTCCAAGTGGGTGCTCGCCCAGGGGCTCGCCGCGCTCTCAGTCAACCAGGGCTACGCCGGCGACTACGCGCAGCTCTTCGCCGGCCTCACCATCGCGGTGGTCCCGGTGCTGCTGGTCTACATCCTCTTCCAGCGCCAGGTCCAGTCCGGCCTGACCGCCGGCCAGCTCAAGTGACCCCTTCTGCACTGGACGGTTCTGATCAGCTCGGCAGCGCGACGCGGCGCGTGCGGAGCTGGTCCGGCCGATCGCGGTCTGCGCGCTGTCGAGCTGATGTCGTAGACGATTCGCCAGACGGTGGTGCGGTGGTGCGTCGTCCGGTCCGCTGCGATGAGCGCGGGGGAATGTCACGCGGTGCTGGTGCCGACCGCGTGATGACGTGGACGATTCAGCTCCAAAGCGCCGGGCGAGGCACTCCTCGCCGCTGCGGCGGGGTGCGGATCGACGGCGGTGGCGGCGAACCGAGCGCCCTGTGCAGCCCCTCGCCCGCCCCGTGCGCAGCGTCAGACCGGCGGGACCAGCAGGGCGTGCAGGGTCTGCGGATCCGTCACCTCGGGCAGGTCCCGGGCGGCGAGCCAGGCCGCCGCAGCCGCGCCGTCGCCCGCCGAGTGCAGCGGCGCGTCCGGCCACTGCCGGCCGACCTGCGCCCGTACCGCCGAGGCGAGCGGGGTGTCGCCGGTCAGCAGGCCGCCGCCGAGGACGATGGGGGAGCCGTCGCCGGCGGGTCGGATCCGCGCCGCGCTCTCCGCCAGGTGCGCGGCGGCCTCGTCGATCAGCCCCCGGGCGACCGGCTCGCCGTCGACGGCGGCGGCGACCACGAGGGGCGCGAGCCGGGCCAGTTCCACGGGCGGCCGCCGGGTCACCGCCTGGACCAGGGCGTCGACGGTGTCCCGGGGGCGGGCCGCCACGTCGGCGGAGCCGAGCAGCTCGGTGAGCACCCCGGCCGCCAGCCGGCCCGGCGCGTGCCCCCGGTCGAGGTCGGCCAGCAGCCGGCGGACCGCCTCCCGGCCGAGCCAGAAACCCGAGCCCGCGTCGCCGAGCAGCCAGCCGTGTCCGTCGGCGACCCGGTCCAGTCGTAGCTCCCGGACCGCGGCGGCGATCGCCCCGGTGCCGGCGATCAGCACCGTGCCGTCGGGGCTCGCGGTGCCCGAGGCGTACGCGACCAGCGCGTCGCCGTGCACCGTGTACGGGCAGCGCAGGCCGGCGTCGCGCCAGGCCCGGTCGAAGGCTTCCCGGCCCGCCGGATCGGCGAGCAGCCGGCCCGCCCCGGCCAGCCCGATCGTGCCGCCACGCACCCGGGCGGGATCGACGTCGGTGAGCGCCTCCCGCAGGGCGGCCAGGAGTTCGCCCGCAGCTCGTTCGGCACCGTGGCTGGTGGGGTTACCGCCGCCCGCCCGGCCGCTGCCCAGCCGCCGCCCGTCGAGAGCCAGGGCGGTCGCCCGCGTGGACGTACCCCCGATGTCGAGACCGACCACGACGCTGTCGGACATCCGCACCCACCCCTCGATCGACGGCCGCGTTCATGCTGGTCGGCCCGGCGGCGGCGGGCAAGGGGCGGACAGGTTCCGGGGCTGTGCGCCAGGTAACAGTTTGAAAACTTCGCCCACGGTCTTGACACGGAGGGGCCTTCAGTAAGAACTTTTACCACTAACAGTTAACACTCCTTTCGGAAAGGTGCCCCATGGTTGATCACGAGGTGGACGCCTCCGCGGGGACCGCGGTGGTCGATGCCGGCGCGGTCGACCGGCGGGGTGCGCTCGGGGTCGGCTCCGACGGCGTGCTGGCGCGGGTCCGGGCCGGCGCGGGCGAGCTGACGGGGGCACTGCGCCGCGTCGCCGAGCACGTGCTCAGCGACCCCGAGGCCGCCGCCCGGGCGACCATCGTGGAGCTGGCCGAGCGCAGCGGCACCTCCCCGGCGACGATCACCCGGTTCTGCCGGGCGATGGGCTTCGAGGGCTACGCCGACCTGCGACTCGGCATCGCCGCGGAGACCGGCCGGGCCCGCTCGGCGGGCTGGACCGTCGACATCGGCCGCGAGATCCAGCCGAGCGACCCCCTCTCCCGGGTGCTCGACCAGATCATGGCCGCCGACACCCGCGCCATGCACGACACCGCCGCGTTGCTCGACCTCGCCGAGGTGGAACGGGCCGCCGTCGCCATCGCCGGGGCGTCCCGGGTGAACATCTTCGGGGCCAGCGGCAGCGCCCTGGTCGGCGAGGAGATGCAGTTCAGCCTGCACCGCATCGGGGTGGCGGCCTGGGCCTGGAACGACGTGCACGAGGGCCTCGCCAGTGCGGCCCTGCTGCGCCAGGGCGACGTGGCGCTCGGCATCTCGCACACCGGCCAGACCCGGGAGACCATCGAGATGCTCGCCGAGGCGGGCAGCCGGGGCGCGACCACCGTGGCGCTGACCGGGTTCCCACGCTCGCCGCTGGCGGAGCTGGCCGACATCGTGCTGCTCACCGCCAGCCAGGCCACCACCTTCCGCCCCGACGCGCTCTCCGCCCGGCACCCGCAGCTGGTCGTGCTCGACCTGCTCTACATCGCCGTCGCCCAGCGCACCCACGACCGCGCCCACGCGGCCTTCCGGCGTACCGCCCAGGCCGTCGACGGGCACAAGGCCGCGAAGGGGGCCACCGCATGATCAGCGCCCAGGGGTACGCCGACGCCGTCCGCCCGGTGCTCGACCGGCTCGTCGACGCCAGTGCCGACGGCATCGGCGCCGCCGCCGACCTGATCGCCACCAGCCTGCGCGCCGGCGGGGTGCTCCAGGCGTTCGGCGCCGGCCACTCCGAGGCGTTCGCCGCGGAACTGGTCGCCCGGGCCGGCGGGCTGGTGCCCACCAACCGGCTCTCCCTGCACGACCTGGTGCTGCACGGCGACGCCCCGCGCGACGTGCTCGCCGACCCGAAGCTGGAGCGCGACCCCGCCGTCGCCCACCAGCTCTACGAGCTGGCGGCCCCGCAGCCGCAGGACGTGTTCGTGGTGGCGTCCCAGTCCGGCATCAACGGCTCGGTGGTCGAGCTGGCGACGCTGGTCACCGGACGCGGTCACCCGCTGATCGCGGTCACCTCGGTCGCGCACACCGCACGGGTCGCCCCGCGGCACCCGTCCGGCCGGCGCCTCGCCGACCTCGCCGACGTCGTGCTGGACAACGGCGCACCGTACGGCGACGCACTGCTGCCGCTCGAGGGCGGCGGCGCGGTCTGTGCGGTCTCCTCGGTCACCGCGGCGCTGCTGGCGCAGCTGCTGACCGCCGAGGTCGTACGACGGTTCCACCAGGCCGGGGAGGTACCCCCTATCTACCTCTCCGCCAACGTCCCCGGCGGGGACGAGCACAACCACGCCCTCGAGTCGCGGTACGCCGGGCGCCTCCGGCGCACCGCCTGACCCGAACACACAAGGAGAGACGACGATGTCGATTACCCCCGACAACCCGGCCGACCTGAGCCGCCGGACCGTGCTGCGTCGGGCCGCCGCGGTGGGCCTGCTCGCCACCCCGGCCGCCGGCCTGCTGAGCGCCTGCGCGACCAGCGGCGGCGACGAGAAGAACGAGCAGGTCGAGGGCGGCACCAAGAGCGCCACCAACCCGCTCGGCGTCGCCGAGGACGCCCCCATCGAGGTGGTCATCTTCAACGGTGGCTACGGCGAGAAGTACGCCACCGACGTGCACCAGCCGCTGTACAAGAAGGCGTTCCCGAAGGCCGAGGTCAAGCACCAGTCGACCCAGGCCGTGTCCACGGTGCTCCAGCCGCGGTTCGCCTCGGGCAACCCGCCGGAGTTCGTGAACAACTCCGGCGAGAAGCTGATGGACTTCGGCGCCCTGGTCGCCGACGGTCAGCTCCAGGACCTCACCGAGCTGTGGGACGCCCCGTCGGTCGACGACCCCAACAAGAAGGTCCGCGACACCGTGGTGCCGGGCACCGTCGACGTCGGATCCTTCAACGGCAAGCCGTACGTCCTGTACTACGTCTCCACCGTCTTCGGCATCTGGTACTCGGGCAAGCTGTTCAAGGACAACGGCTGGGCGCCGGCCAAGGACTGGTCGGAGTTCACCGCCCTGCTCGACAAGATCAAGGCCAAGGGCATCACCCCGTACGGCTACGCCGGGGCGAACGCCGCGTACTACCAGTGGAACGTGATCCTCACCCACGCGGCGAAGATCGGCGGCACGGACGTGCTGAAGAACATCGACAACCTGGAGGACGGCGCCTGGCAGCAGGACGCGGTCAAGCAGGCCGCCGAGGCGTGGGCCGAGATCGGCGCCAAGTACGTCGACAAGAGCTTCGAGGGGCTCAAGCACACCGACGTGCAGCTGCGGCAGAACCAGTACAAGCTGGCGTTCTACCCCAGCGGCGACTGGCTGGAGGGCGAGCAGAAGAAGGACACCCCGGCCGGCTTCGACTACCAGCTCATGCCGGTGCCGAGCCTGTCCGCGTCGGACAAGCTGCCGGCGACGGCGCTGCGGGCGACCGCCGGTGAGGGCTACTTCGTCTCGGCCAAGAGCAAGAACCCCAAGGGCGGCCTGGAGTACATGCGCCAGATGCTCTCGGTGGCCGGCGCGAAGGGCTTCACCGAGGTGGTCAAGGCCCCGACCGTGGTCACCGCCGGCTCGGAGGGCTTCGCCTTCCCGCCCGGCGTGGCCAGCTCGCAGGCCGCGCTCAAGGCCGCCGGCCAGGACGTGTTCAACATCTACTTCGACGGCTGGTACAAGGAGCTCGACACGGAGGTCCGCACGGCCACCAACGAGCTGATGTTCGGCCGGATCAAGGCGGACGCCTTCGCGGAGCGCATCCAGAAGCGCGCCGACGCGATCAAGAAGGACAGCTCCATCACCAAGTTCAAGCGCTGATCGATCGGAGCGTAGGGATCATGCGGCACGGCAAGTATCCGTTCGTGATCGGGTTCCTCTTCCTCCCGGTCACGCTGTACGTGGTCTTCGTCATCGCGCCGTACGCGCAGGCGTTCCAGATCTCGATGACCAACTGGCGAGGGCTCTCGGCCCCGCAGTGGGTGGGCTTCGACAACTTCCGGAGGTTGTTCGACGACGACAACTTCTGGAAGGCGGTCCAGCACCACGGCGTACTGCTGCTTGCCCTGCCGCTGATCACCATCGCCATCGCGCTGTTCTTCTCGTTCCTGCTCAACGTGGGCGGCAAGAGCAGCGGCGGGCAACGCCAGGGGGTCTGGGGGTCGAAGTTCTACCGGGTGGTGTTCTTCTTCCCCCAGGTCCTGGCGGTGGCCATCATCGCGGTGCTGTTCCAGATGGTCTACCGGCCCAACGAGTCCGGCCTGATCAACGGCGTGCTGATGAAGCTCGGCTTCGACCCGGTGCTCTTCCTGGTCCGGCCGAACCTGGCGCTCTGGTCGATCATCGGCGTGCTGGTCTGGCAGGCGGTCGGCTTCTACGTGGTGCTCTTCTCGGCGGGCATGGCCTCCATCCCCGGTGAGATCTACGAGGCCGCCGAGGTGGACGGCGCGACCCGGGTGACGCTCTTCTTCCGGGTCACCCTGCCGCTGCTCTGGGACACCCTCCAGGTCGCCTGGGTCTACCTGGGCATCGCCGCGTTCGACGCGTTCGCCATCGTCTCGGTGCTCTCGGTGGACGGCGGCGGCCCGGACGGCGCGACCACCGTCCTGGCGATGGAGATCTACCGCAACGCCTTCGTCTACTCGAAGTACGGCTACGCCTCGGCAATGGGCGTGGCGCTGTTCTTCCTCACCCTCACGTTCGCGGCGTTGACGCTGCGGCTGACCAAGCGGGAAAGCGTGGAGTACTGATGAACCCGCAGACGACGCTGCCGCCGACACCGGCGGCGCTACCGCCGAAGACCGTGAAGCCGGGCGCCGCGGGTGGGCGCGGAGGCAGGGGCCGACGGGAGGTACGGCTCCTCGCCAACCTCGGGCACGTGGCGCTCGCGGTCTGGGCGGTGATCGTGATCGTGCCGATCCTCTGGACCTTCCTCGCCTCCTTCAAGAACACCACGGAGATCTTCAGCAGCCCGTGGACCCTGCCGGCGGAGCTGCGGTTCGAGAACTACGCCCGGGCGTGGACCAAGGCCAACGTCGGGCGCTACTTCCTCAACAGCGTGATCGTGGTGGCGTGCAGCACCTTCGGCACCATGCTGCTCGGCTCGATGGCCGCGTACGTGCTGGCGCGCTACAAGTTCTGGGGCAACCGGGCGATCTACTACCTGTTCGTCTCGGGGCTCGCGTTCCCGGTCTTCCTGGCCCTCGTACCGCTCTTCTTCGTGGTGAAGAACCTGGGACTGCTGGACACCCACACCGGGGTGGTGCTGGTCTACATCGCCTACTCGCTGCCGTTCACGGTGTTCTTCCTGGCCGCGTTCTTCAAGACGCTGCCGTCGTCGGTCGCCGAGGCGGGGATGATCGACGGCTGCTCGCACACCCGGCTCTTCTTCCAGGTGATGATGCCGATGGCGAAGCCGGGCCTGATCAGCGTCGGGATCTTCAACATCATCGGCCAGTGGGGGCAGTACCAGCTGCCGCTCGTACTGCTCTCCAACGCCAAGGACAAGTGGGTGCTCACCCAGGGCATCGCGGACATCTCGGTGAACGCCGGCTACGAGGCGGACTGGTCCGGCCTCTTCGCCGCCCTGACCATCGCCATCCTCCCGATGATCGTCGTGTACGCGATCTTCCAGCGCCAGATCCAGTCCGGTCTCACCTCCGGGGCGGTGAAGTAGACCGGGCGGGTCAGGGGTGCCAGGAACGCCACAGGGCGGCGTACGGGCCGTCGGCCCGGACCAGCTCGTCGTGACTGCCGAGCTCGGTGATCCGGCCCCCCTCCAGCACCGCCACCCGGTCGGCGTCGTGGGCGGTGTTGAGGCGGTGCGCGATCGCGATGACCGTCCGTCCGGTCAGCAGGGCGGCCAGGGCCCGCTCGGTGCGCCGGGCGGTGGTCGGGTCGAGAGCGGCGGTCGCCTCGTCGAGGATCAGCGTGTGCGGGTCGGCGAGCACCAGCCGGGCCAGCGCGAGCTGCTGGGCCTCGGCCGCCCCGAGCTGGTGCGCCCCGTCGCCGAGGGGGGTGTCGAGGCCGTCGGGCAGGCGGGCGTACCAGTCGGCGCCGACCGTGGCCAGCGCCGCGCGCATCCGGTCGTCGGAGGCGTCCGGGGCGGCGAACGCGAGGTTGTCGCGTAGCGAGCCGATGAAGACGTGGTGCTCCTGGGTGACCAGGGCGATGCGCCGCCGGCGCTCGGCCGGGTGCAGGTCGGTCACGGGGCAGCCGCCGACGCTGACGACCCCCTCCCGGGGCGCGTCGATCCCGGCGAGCAGCCGCGCCAGGGTGGACTTCCCGGCCCCCGACGGCCCGACGAGCGCCAACCGCTCGCCGGGCCGCACCTCGAGGTCGATGCCGTGCAGCACGTCGGGTCCGCCGCCGTACGCGAACCGGGCTCCCCGGACGACCAGCCGCTCGTCCACCGGCACGGCGGCCCGGCCCGGCCGCTCCGGCGGCACCTGGCCGACGCCGAGCACCCGGGCGAACGAGGCGAAGCCGCGCTGTGCCTGCTCCGTCCACTGGAGGATCCGGTCCAGCGGCTCGATCGCCTGCTGCAGGTAGAGCGTGGCGGTGACCACCGCGCCGAGGGACACCTCGCCCCGCGTGAGCAGGAGCCCACCGACCAGCAGCAGCGCGGCCACGGGCAGCGGGTAGCTGGCCTCCACCACGGTGAAGAACACGGTGCGCAGCGCCAGGGTCGCCCGCCGGGCGCCCCAGACCCGGGCGATGCGCGCGGTGCCGTGCCCGATGCGTTCGTCGGCGAGGCGCAACGCCTCGACCGTACGGGTGCCCTCCGCGGTGGTCGTCAGCGTCTCGGTCAGCTCGGCGGCGGCCGCCCCCTCGGCCAGGTACGCCGGGCTGGCGCGCCGCAGGTACCACCGGGTCACCAGCGCGATCGTCGGTAGCCCGGTGAGCGCGGCCAGCCCGAGCAGCGGGTGCAGCAGGAACACCGCGCCGAACAGCAGCGCCAGCTGCACCGAGGCGATGACGATGGTGGGCACGACGTCCCGGACGGTGGTGCCGACCGTCGCCACGTCGACCGAGCTGCGGGTCGCCAGGTCCCCTGAGCCGGCGCGCTCGACGACGCCGACGGGCAGGTTCAGCGTCCGCTCGACGAACTCCTCGCGCAGCCGGGCCACGGCGCGCTCGCCGAAGCGGTGGCCGGCGTACCGCGCGTAGCGCGACAGCAGCGTCTGGACCAGCACGGCCCCGCCGATCGCCAGGGCGAGCCGGTCGACGGTGGCGACCCCGGCCCCGGCGGACACCCGGTCGACGATGGTGCCGAGCAGCCACGGCGGGGCGAGCCCGGCGACCGTGGCGATGGCGTGCAGCGCCAGCACGACCGCGACGGCGCGCCGGTCCCGGGCGATCAGCCCGCGTGTCGCCCGGCGCACGGTGGCCCGGTCGGCGACCGGCAGCCCGCTCACCGCAGCGCCCGCTCGGCGTCGGCGTCGCCACGGGCCACGAGCCGCCGGTAGCCCGGGTCCCGGTCGAGCAGGTCGGCGTGGGTGCCGGTGGCGGCGACCCGCCCCGCGACCAGGTGCGCGACCTCGTCGGCCCGCCCCAGCAGCAGCGGCGAGGTGGTGAGCACGACCGTGGTCCGCCCGGCCCGCGCTCGGCGCAGCCGCTCGGCGATCCGCGCCTCGGTGTGCGCGTCCACCGCCGAGGTCGGCTCGACGAGGATCAGCACCTCCGGCTCGGCGAGCAACGCCCGGGCCAGCCGGATCCGTTGCCGCTGGCCGCCGGAGAGGGAGCGGGCGCGGGTGTCCAGCGGGGTGTCGAGCCCGCGCGGCAGGGCGTCGACGACGTCCTCGGCCGACGCGGCGTGCAGGGCGGCGGCGATCCGCTCGCGGTAACCGTCGGGCCGGGCCCCGCGCAGCACCTCCCGCAGTGCCCCGGCGAACAGGTAGGCGTCGTGGTCGGCGACCAGGATGCGGGCCCGCACCTGCTCCAGCCCGACGCCGGTCAGCGGCACGCCGCCCCAGGTGGCGTCGCTGACGGTGTACCGGCCGAGCCGGTCGGCCAAGGCGAGGGCGTCGGCCGGGTCGGCGGCGGCCACCGCGGTCAGGCGGCCGGCCCGGACGGTCAGCCCGCTCGACCGGTCGTGCAGGTCGGCGGGGCCGCCGGGGGCCGGGACCGGGGCGGCGGGGCCGGCCGGCTGCCGGCTGCCGGGAACCGTCGCCGCGCCGGCACGGGTGGGTGTGTCGCGCGGCCCGCCGACGTCGTCCGGCGTGACGGCGAGCAGGGCGACGATCCGGCGGGCCGCGACCCGGCCCCGGATCAGCTGGTGGCCGCCCTCCAGCAGGAACCAGACCGGCACGACGAGTGTCGCGACGTAGCCGTAGACGGCGACCAGTTCCCCGACGCTGATGTCGCCGGTGACCGTCATCCGGGCCGACAGCCACACCACCGCCGCGAGGAACAGCCCGGGTATGGCCACCGTCGCCGCGTCGATCCAGCTGTTCACGGCGCCGACCCGGTATCCCTCGACGAGCAGGTCCCGGGAGCGGGCCGCGTACCGGTGGGCGAACAGGCCCCGGCCGCCCACCCCGGCGAGCACCCGCAGCCCGGCCACGATGTCGCCCGACCGGGCGGTCAGCTCACCCTGCTGCTGCCGGTAGACCGACTCCGCCCGCTCTAGCCGGCGCAGCAGGGGGGCGACGACCAGGACGACCGCCGGCACACCCACCAGCACGCAGAGCGCGAGCAGGGGCGAGATCGACCAGAGCACGACGGCGACGACCAGGTACGCGACCACCGCGCCGACGCCGGGCCCGGTCACCGTCATCACCTGCGCCACCCGGTCGATGTCGGTGCCGCCGACCGTGGCCACCTCGCCCGCCGCGGCCCGGCGCGGCAGCACGGCGCCGACCCGGGACAGCTGGCGGAGCACCACGGCGGCGGAGCGCGCCTTCGCGTCCTCCCGGATGAAGGTCATCGTGCGGTGCCGCATGATGCCCAGCCAGGACAGCGCCACGCCGGCGACGACGATCGCCGCCACCCACTGGGCCAGGGCCCGGGTGTCGCCGGTGCGCAGTCCGTCGTCCACGGCGCGGGAGATCAGGTAGGGCCGGACCGACAGGGCGGTCATCCAGGCCGCGCCGAACAGGCTGCCGCGCAGCACCCGCCACGGCTGGGAGCGGACCAGCCACCACAGGTACCGCAACGGGCCCCGGACGTCCGGAGTGCCGGGCTCGGGATGGGGGATCCGTGGTGGCACCGGCCTACGCTAACGAGCCGGCCACCGTCGCACCGCCCCGTTTCCGCCGAACCGCCGGCCGACGTCTCGTCGCCGGCGGTCGCGGCCGACCCGCCCGGCCCGGGGCGCGGCGGGTGGCCGGCGCGTGAAGTGTCGCAGGGGCGAGGCAGAATCGCATCCGTGCTGGTGGCGGTGGTCTCGGACGAGCGGGGCGGGGGAGCGCTGCAATCCCTCGACGCCGCCGGGCTGCCCGTCGGCCCGGTGCGGCCGGTCGGCGACCTGGCCGCGGCCGTCGCGGCGCGCGAGGCGGCGGACCGGCCGCGCTGGGTGTGGGCCTCCGGCGCGAGCGTCTACCCGGCGCTGCTGCGCGCCGGGGTGCGGGTCGAGCGCTGCCACGACGTCGAGCTGACCGAGGCCCTGCTGCTCGGCCACGCCGGCCGCTGGGGCGAGCCCCGCTCGTTCGCGGCGGCCTGGGCCCGGCTGACCGGCGCGCCGGTGCCGCCCGACCCGCCACCCCGTCCGGCCGCGCCGCCCGGCCACGGGCAGGGCGCGCTCTTCGACGCCCTGCCCGGCCCGGCGGGCCCCGGCGTCGAGGCACTGGCCCGCGTCTACGCCGACCAGCTCGCCCGGATCGCCGCGACCGAGCATCCCGGCCGGTTCCGGCTGCTGGTCGCCGCCGAGTCGGCCGGCGCGCTGATCGCCGTGGAGATGGGAGCCGCCGGGCTGCCCTGGCGGGCCGACGTGCACGACGAGATCCTCGCCGAGCTGCTCGGCGAGCCGTCGCCGGTGGGCGGCCCGCCGCGCCGGCTGGCCGAGCTGGCCGCGCGGATCGCCGACGCGTTCGGCGTACGCCAGCTGCACACCGACTCCCCGGCGGAGCTGCTGCGGGCGTTCGCCCGGGCCGGGGTGGACCTGCCCAACACCCGGGCCTGGGTGCTGCGCGGGGTGGACCACCCGGCGGTGCCGCTGGTCCTGGAATACAAGGAGCTCTACCGGATCTGGACGGCGCACGGCTGGGCCTGGCGCGACGCCTGGGTGCGCGACGGCCGGTTCCAGCCGGAGTACGTCCCGGGCGGGGTCGTTTCCGGCCGCTGGGCAACCCGGGGCGGCGGCGCGTTGCAGATCCCCAAGGTGATCCGGCGGGCGGTGGTGGCCGATCCGGGCTGGCGGTTCGTGGTCGCCGACGCCGGCCAGCTGGAGCCGAGGGTGCTCGCCGCGGTCTCCGGCGACGCCCGGCTCGCCGCCGCCGGTGGTGCCGGCGACCTCTACGCCGCCCTCGCCCAGGACGCCTTCGGCGGCGACCGGCCCCGGGCCAAGGTGGCGCTGCTCGGCGCGATGTACGGGCAGACCGGCGGGGCGGCGGTGCCGGCGCTGGCGGTGCTGCGGCGCAACTACCCGACGGCCTTCGGCTACGTGGAGGCGGCCGCCCGCACGGGGGAGGCCGGCGGGCTGGTCCGCTCCTGGCTGGGGCGCACCTGCCCGCCCGGCACGGCCGGGTTCGGCGACGCCGAGGCCGACCTCCCCGACGGCGGCGGCGACCCGCAGTCGCCGCGGGCGCGGGCGGCCCGCTCCCGGGGCCGGTTCACCCGCAACTTCGTCATCCAGGCCACCGCCGCCGAGTGGGCCTCGACCCTGCTGGCGACGCTGCGCGGCCGGCTCGCCGACGCCGGCGGCGAGCTGGTCTTCTTCCAGCACGACGAGGTGATCGTGCACTGCCCGGCGGAGCGGGCCGACGCGGTCGCCGACGCTGTCACCCGGTGCGGTGCGCAGGCCGCCGCGCTGCTCTTCGGCGACACCCCGGTCCGTTTCCCGCTGGACCTGTCCATCGTGGACTGCTACGCCGACGCGGCGTGACGGCTCCCGCCCGGGTCAGGAGACGCCGGATCCGGGGTTGGCGGCGTCCCACGCGTGCCGCGACTCGGCGATGGCGTCCTTGTGCGCCAGCGACCAGTCGGCCAACTGCCGCACCAGGTGGGTCAGGCTCCTGCCGCGCTCGGTCAGCTCGTAGGTCACGGTCACCGGGACGGTCGGGTACGCGGTGCGCAGCACCAGGCCGTCGCGCTCCAGGCGGCGCAGGGTCAGGGTGAGCATCCGCTGCGAGATGCCGTGGATGGCCCGTTGCAGCTCCCGGAACCGGCGGACGCCGGAGGAGAGTTCGACGATCGCGAGCACCGACCACTTGTCGCCGATGCGGTCGAGCACGTCGCGGATGCCGCAGTCCGGATGCTCCGGCAGGCCGCAGGGCGCGAGCGCGTCGGTTACCGCCGTGTGCCCTGCCGACATCGAAGTGCCTCCTTGTGGCCGCTGCCGTGGTTTCCGACGATGAGGTTAGTTCCGATTCGGTACCACCGAAAGGCTCCCTCATGCTGCTGGTCACCGGTGCCTCCGGGCACCTGGGTTCGCTCATCCACGCCGGGCTGGTCGAGCGGGGCCTGGCCCCGCTCGCCGGCACCCGTACCCCCGGTCGCTTCGGCGCCGTCGGGCGGGTCGTGGACTTCGACGACCTGGCGGGGCCGGACCTGGCGGGCGTACGCGTGCTGGTGCTGGTCTCCGCCGGCTACGGCGAGGACGACGTCGTCCTCGCCCGCCACGACCGGGTGATCGCATCCGCGGAGCGGCACGGGGTGGCGCACGTGGTCTACACGAGCCTGGTCGGCGCCGGCGACCACCTGGCCTTCGCGCTCGCGCACCGGTGGACGGAGCGTCGGCTGCGGGAGAGCCGGCTGGGCTGGACGATCCTGCGCAACGGGCTCTACGCCGAGCTGTTCGGTCAGCTGGCCGCCCCGGTCGACGGCGCGGTCACGGCCCCGTTCGGCACGGGAGCGCTGGCCGCCGTGGCCCGACAGGATCTGGCCGACGCCGCCGTGCGGGTGGCCGCCGATCCCGCCGCCCACCGTGGCCGCACGTACGAGCTGACCGGGCCCGTCGCGCTCACCGCGGCCGGTCTGGCCGCCGAGTTGGGCGTGCCCTACCGCCCGGTGTCGTTGGGCGAGCGGCGGGCCGCCCTGGCGGGCCCGGGCCTGCTGCCGTTCCAGCCGGCCATGCTCATGTCGATCTACTCCGCCACGGCGGCCGGCTTCCTCGCGCGGACTGACGGGGACCTGGCGCGCCTGCTGTCGCGTCCGCGCCGCGACCCGATGCCGGTCGCGGTGGCCGCCGCCGAGGCGCCGTCCTGACCGTACGCACAGCCCGTGACGGCGAGGCGGTGCGGTTCCGCGCCGGTAACAGTTGCACTATTTTCCCTTTTCGCCCCGCTACCCGGTCCGCCTTGTCCTCGTTGCTCCCGATGTCCGTACGACGGAGCGGGCCGTGTCCTCGCGCCACGGCCCGCTCCACGGTGGAGGGGGCCCAGCTGAACCGGATCGCAGGAATGATCATCGCCGCGGGCGGGGGGCGCCGCATCGGCGGTCCCGAGGCGCTGCTGCACCAGGGGGAGAAGCCCCTGGTGAACCAGATGATCGACACGATGACCGAGGCGGGCTGCGAGCGGATCGTGGTCGTGCTCGGCGCCGCGGCCGACCAGGTCCGCGAGACGGCGGACCTGAGCCGGGCCACGGTGGTGATCAACCGGGCGTGGGGGACCGGCGTCGGCTCGTCCATCCGGGCCGGCCTGGCCGCGCTCGACGACGAGGGCATCGAGGCGGTCGTGGTGGTGCCGGTCGACATGCCCGGCCTGACCGCCACCGCCGTGCGTCGGGTGGTCGCGCTGCCGTACCCCGACGTGCTGGTCTGCGCCACCTACGACGGGCTGCGCGGCTACCCGATGCTGTTCGGACGCCGGCACTGGTCCGGCATCGCCACCCTGGCCAGCGCCGACGTGGGCGCCCGGCCCTACCTGCTCGCGCACAAGGACCAGATCGTCGACATCTCCTGCGACTCGGTGGCCGACGGCAGCCGGGTCGACACCCCGGAACTGATGGCGCTCTACGGGCTGACCGTCCCACCCCAGCGCGTCGGCGTCTGACCCGCCCCCACGGCCGCTGCTCCCTCCGCTAGCGTCGGCGGGGCGCGGCACCCGTCGCCGCGCGCGACGCCGGTCGGCCGTGGCCCGCCGGCAACGGGGAGGCCCGCCGATGATCGGAACGTTGATCCGGCACGTCGCCGGGGCGGTCGCCGCCTGGCTGGTGTACGTCGCCGAGGGGTGGGTCGGCCTCTTGGCGCGGCTCGCGTTGGCCCTGGTCGCCGACGCCGGCCCGGGCGGGCCACCGGCCAGGCCCTTCATGGTGCTGGAGGCCGCCCTGCCGGGTGCCGTCCTGGTGCTGCTCGTGGTGGTGCCGGCGGTCGTCATCGGCGACGTCGCCCTCGCCCGCCGTGGCGCGCTCGCCCGCACGCTGGCGGCCTGCGGGGTGGCCGTGTTCCTCGTCGGCCTGTACGTCGCCGGCATTGCGACGGTCACCGGGGCGGTCGTCGCCGACGCGGCGCTGGCCTGGTTCCTCACGACGGCGGTCGCGCTCTGCCCGGTGGTGGCCCACGCGGCCGTGGTGCGGGGGACACGGGCGGCGACCGGGTGGCTGGCCCGCTGGAGCCGCCCCGGCTCGCCGGTCACGCTCGCTCCGTCCGCCTCCCCGGTGGCCCGTCCCGGCGGTCCCGAGGCCCCGTGACCGCGTCCCGACCGCCGACCGACCTGGTCCCCGTCGACGCGCCGGCCGAGCAGCTCACCCACAACACGCTCAACGGGGTGACCGGCGGCATCTGGCGCACCCGCCGGGACGGGCGGTCGGCCGTGCTGAAACTTCTCACCCCGCCCGCCCGGCCGCCCCGGCCCGGCACACTGGGCCGGCAGCGACGATCCGGGGCACTGGAACTACTGGCGGCGCGAGGTCGAGGCGTACCGCAGCGGCCTGGCCACCGCCGCGTACGCCGACGCCGGGCTGGCCGCGCCGACGCCGCTGGCGGTCGACGACCGGCCGGACGGCTCGGTGGCGCTGTGGCTGTCCGAGGCGGACGGTCGGCGGGGCATCGCCTGCACGCCCGCCGACCTCGGCGAGGTGGCCTTCCGGCTCGGCGTCGGGCACGCCCGCCGGCTCGGCGACCCCGAGGCACGGGAGCTGTCGCCCGGTCGTCGGCCGCCGGACTGGCTGGCGCGCGACTGGTTGCGCGACTACACGCTGAGCCGGCCCGTGGCCGCGCCGGTGCCGTGGGAGCACCCGGTCGCCGTCGCGCTGCTCGACGAGGTGGCCGCCGCCGTGGTCGACCGCTACGCCGAGGGGCTGCGCGGCGCCGTCGCGCCGGAGGAGGTGGCCCGGGCCGTCCGGCTCACGGGGGCGGCCAAGTACTTCTGGCTGGCGCCGATGATGCTCGGTCGGCTCGGCCGCTGCGCCATCAGCCAGACCTACGACGCCCGCGACGAGACGGAGATGATGGCGGGCCGCCGGCCCGTGCTGGAGCTGCTCGCCCGCTGGGCCGCCGAGGCGCTGGGCTGACCGGGCGCCGAAAGGCCGTCAGACGTCGATGTTGAAGCGTTGCAGCACCGACGGGGCGACCAGCCCGGCCGCCGCGAGCACCGAGATCGCGGTCAGCACGGTCCGGACGACGACCACCTCGGTCTTGCCGCCGGCCCGCAGGGCGATCTTGTTCGGCAGCCCGATCGGCGTCCACATCCGACGCTTGATCGGGATGGGCCAGAGGATGGGCACCCCGGCCCGGGTGATCATGTCGCCGAGGATGTGCACGAAGCAGCCCACCCCCACGGCGGTGCCGATCAGCGGGTAGCCCCGGCCGCCGGGCAGGTTGGCGAAGGTGTACCAGGCGGCGGCGGCCGACGCGAGGGTGACGATGACCCAGCCGGCGCGCTCCGCCCACTTGTCGAACAGGCCGCGCAGCGCCAGGCCGAACATGAAGAACAGGATG
Source organism: Micromonospora sp. M71_S20 (assembly GCF_003664255.1). NCBI lineage: Bacteria > Bacillati > Actinomycetota > Actinomycetes > Micromonosporales > Micromonosporaceae > Micromonospora > Micromonospora sp. M71_S20. The sequence continues at coordinate 812,430 of NZ_RCCV01000003.1, forward strand.
CCGATGACGGCCCACTTGCCGTACGCGGCGCAGAGCGTGGTGGTGCCCCAGCCGACCAGCAGGGTGAACGGGATGGTGTGGGTCAACGTCCGGTGACCGTTGTTGCGGCGCGGATCCTTGCTGAGTTTCGTCGCGTAGTAGACCCCGAGCGAGACCTTTTCCATCACCTCGGCGATGAAGAGCGAGAACACGCCGAAGGTGCGGGCGACGGTCGCCCCGCCCTGGTTGCGGGTCACCTTGCCGGACAGGTCGAGGTCGGGGAAGAGCGCCCCACCGGCGCAGACCGCGGTGCCGACGGCGAGTTCCAGCGGCGACTGGTGGTAGTCGGCGAACTGTTGCAGCGCCCAGGACCCGGCCAGCCACACCGCCGCGCCGGACAGCGCGTGGGACGGTCCCATCATGTCTGCTCACCCTCCCCAGGGATCTTGAGCGCCAAACTACGCCACTGTAGTTCGCCGGCGCTCCGCAGGGGCATCGCCCGGACGGTCCACCGGGGACGGTGGCGGGGAGGAGTGGGTGGCGCTGCCGTATCGGCAGGAATTATGCCGTCGCCGGGCGGCGGACGGGGCCGTCTGTCGGCCACCGGACTGCGGACGCGGCGCGGACCGCTCAGCGGGCGGCGCCGCCGACGGCGAGCAGGTTCCCCTCCGGGATGGTGATCTTCTGACGGGCTCCGCCGAGCCGGGCGGCGGCGCGCCGGGCCTGCGTCGGGCCGTGCTCGCGGCACGCCGTCGCGTAGGTGCCGGCGGTCCGGGCGGCGATGGTCGCCCAGCCGTACCGCTGGCCGACCATGGTGCGCGCCCGCCGGGCCACCCGCCTGGCGAAGACCTCGTCGCCGAGGAGCTGGTCGACCGCCTCGCCGAGGGCGCCTGGGTCGCTGTGTGGGAAGGTCACCCCGGTCACGCCCGGCTCGACGATCTCGGCGAGGCCGCCGGTGCGGGCCACGGCCAGAGGCGCGCCGGCCGCCGCGGCCTCCAGGGCCACCATCCCGAACGGCTCGTAGAGGCTGGGCACCACGGTCGTGTCGGTGGCGCCGAGCAGCGCCGGAAGCCGGGTCGAGTCGAGAAAGCCCGCGAAGCGTACGGTCTGCCCGAGCCCGAGGCGGCGGGTCTGCTCCTCCAACTCGGCGCGGTAGGGACCGTCGCCCGCGATCACCACCCGCAGCCCGGGGTACCGGTCGCGCAGGTACGGCACGGCGTGCACCAGGTGCTGCACGCCCTTCTCGTAGACCAGCCGTCCGGCGTACCCGACGAGCGGGCCGTCGCCGGCGAACCGGGCCCGGGCGGCGGTGACCGCCCCCGGCCGGGCGCGCCAGGCCCGGTCGTCGACGCCGTTGGGCACCACGTCGATCTGCCCGGCCGGCACGTCGAAGAGTGTGGTGACCTGGTCGCGCATGTAGCCCGAGCAGGCGATCACCCGGGCGGAGGCGTTGCTCAGCCAGTGTTCGACGCCGTGGATGGTGCGGTTCATCTCCTCGGGCAGCCAGCCCTGGTGCCGGCCGGCCTCGGTGGCGTGGATGGTGGTCACCAGGGGCAGGTCGAGGTGCTCGCGCAGGGTCGTCGCGGTGTGGGCGACGAGCCAGTCGTGGGCGTGGATGACGTCGTAGGTGCCGGCCTCGGTGGCGCGCAGCGCGGCGCGGGTGAGGGTGTGGTTGAACGCCATGGTCCAGGCCAGCAGGGAGGAGGTGGCCAGGGGGAAGGTGACGGGGTCCTCGGCGGCGCGGACGATGCGGACGCCGTCGGCGTACTCCTCCAGGGGTGCGCCGTCGGTGTGTCGGGTGACGACGGTGACCTCGTGCCCGGCGGCGGCGAGGGCGACCGAGAGGGCGTGCACGTGCCGGCCGAGGCCGCCGACCAGGACCGGCGGGTACTCCCAGGAGAGCATCAGCACCCGCTGCGGCCGGGCGGGATGGATGTCGATCACGTCGGCGTCAGGTGACATGCGGCCCCCTTTGAGTTGTCCCCGGGTGCGCGCCGACGGCACCGGAGCGGTGCCCGTGACGGTCGCGACTGGATCGGGACCCATCCTGCTGGTGGCTGACTAACCGGCGGAGACGCCGCCGTTGCGGTCGTGTAAAGCGCTACCGGCCGTTCCTGCGGGCGCGCAGCAGCTCGGCGACCGACCACGCCTGGAACGGGCACCCGGTGGCGGCGTGCGGCGCGAGGCCGTCGGCCGTCTCACTCACCGATCCTAGGCCATATTCGGTCAGATGGGCCTCGATGCCGACGAAAAGGTCATCGACCGGCATCTTGGCCCGCCGGGCGGCGTCGGCGTACGGGCCGAGCAGCCAGGGCCAGACGGTGCCCTGGTGGTAGGCGCCGTCCCGCTCGGCCGGACCGCCCCGGTGCCGACCGACGAACTCGGGCGCGTCGGGGGAGAGGCTGCGCGGGCCCAGCGGGGTGAGCAGCCCGCCGGCGACCCGGCGCACGGTGGGCTCGTCGGGCTCCAGCGGGGCGTATGGCAGCGACCAGGCCAGCAGCTGGTTGGGGCGGAGCAGGTCGTCGTCGTGGTGCGCGGCGCCACCCAGCGGGTACGCCGGCGCGGGCGCGTCCACCACGTCGTGCAGCCAGCCCGTCGGGGCCGGGAACCGCTCCCGGAACGCGGCGCCGGCCCGCTCGTGCAGCCGCCACAGCTCGCCCGCGTCCCGCCCCGCCAGCTCGGTCAGCTCGGCCAGGCCGGCCAGCCCGTTGACCCAGAGCGCGTTGACCTCGACCGGCTTGCCCGTACGCGGGGTGACCGGCACCCCGTACACCCGGGCGTCCATCCAGGTCAGCGCCGTGCCCGGGGTGCCGCCCTGGGTGAGCAGCCCGTCGGCCGGGTCGACGGCGATGCCGAACCGGGTGCCGGCCAGGTGCGCGGCGACCACCCCGTGCAGCGCGGGCAGCAACTCGTCGCCGAGGTCGGTGTCGCCGGTGACGGTGACGTGCCGGCTGACCGCGTGCAGGAACCACAGCGTCGCGTCGACGGTGTTGTACTCCACCCGCCCGGTGTCGGCGGTGTTGGCGAGCATCCCCTCCGACAGCGTCGCCGCGTACGCCCGCAGCAGCTCCCGGCCCTCGTCGGCCCGGTTCATGCAGAGGAACAGCCCCTCGTAGGAGATCATCGTGTCCCGCGACCAGGCGCCGAACCACGGATAGCCGGCCACCACGTCCGGACCGGTGGAGGTGCGGACCACGAACGCGTCGGCGGCCAGCGTGAGCGTCGCCTCGACCGGGTCGGCCGGCTTCGCCGCGGCCACCACCCGCCGGTTGCGGGCCCGGGCCGCCGCGACGACCTCGGTCGCCGGTGGCGGCTCCTCGGCCAGCTCGCCGGCCCAGGCGAGCACCGACACCGTGTCGCCCGGGCGTTCCAGCCCGCCCGAGAACCGGCCCGCGTACCAGAGGTCCTCGTCGGGGTTCAGGCCCCGCGCCGCCTCCTCCCGGTGGTGCGCGCCGAGCCACCACTGGCCCTGCGGGGTCCAGTCCGGCCCGGCGAGCCGGAACGCGCCCTCGACCACGGCCCCGCCCGGCACCGGCTCCACCCGGGGGTCCGGGCCGTCCGCGCGGCGCTCGCCGTGCGCGTCCCGCCAGGTGCAGACCGCCGCCAGGTCGAGGCGCACCGGCCCGCCGGAGACCAGCCGGTGCACGACGGCGACGCAGGAGCGGCCGTGCGTCATCGCCAGCTCCCGCTCGATCACCACGTCGCCGATGCGCCAGCGCCACCGGGGCAGGCCGTCGGTCAGGTCGAACCGCTCCAGCAGCTCGAAGCCGCGCGGGTCGACGTCGCCGGAGGCCCACTCGTGCGCGCCCAGGCGCACGCGGGCGCCGGAGGGGAACAGCACGGCCGGGTCCAGGCCGACCAGTCCCACGCGGCGGGACGCCGGCGTCTCGCCGGCCACCACGAGCAGTCCGTGGTACCGGCGGGTGCGCAGCCCGCTCACCGTGCCGGTGGCGTAGCCGCCGAGACCGTCGGTGACCAGCCACTCCCGGGCGGCGCCGCCGGTCAGGTCGCCGCAGACCTGCGGGCCGAAGCGAATGTCGATCAACTTTCCTCCACCGGCGGCGGGGTGCAACACGCCACGACGAGAATGGCTCCTGTGGTGAAGTCCCCCGTCGGCGTCGAAGATGTGCGAGTGATCACCGACGTGCCGACCCCCGACGACTCCGCGCCCGACCCCGAACGGCTCCGGCTGGCTCAGGCCGACGCCGGGGAGCAGGACTGGCGCGCATGGGGTCCCTATCTGTCCGAGCGGGCGTGGGGGACGGTACGGGAGGACTACAGCGAGCACGGTACGGCCTGGGACTACTTCCCGCACGACCACGCGCGGTCCAGAGCCTACCGGTGGAGCGAGGACGGCATGGCGGGCGTCTGCGACGACCGGCAGACGTTCTGCTTCGCCCTCGCCCTGTGGAACGGCAGGGACCCGATCCTCAAGGAGCGGATGTTCGGCCTCGGCGGCGACGGCGGCAACCACGGCGAGGACGCCAAGGAGTACTGGTGGTACGAGGACTCCACCCCCACCCACTCGTGGATGCGCTGGCGCTACCACTACCCGCAGGCCGCCTTCCCGTACGACGAGCTGGTCGCGGTCAACGCGCTGCGCGGCCGGGACGACACCGAGTACGAGCTGGTCGACACCGGCATCTTCGACGACGACCGGTACTGGGCGGTGACGGTCGACTACGCCAAGGCCACGCCGACGGACCTGTGCGTCGTCGTCACCGTCGCCAACCGGGGCGACCGGGCGGCCACCCTGCACGTGCTGCCCACCCTCTGGTTCCGCAACACCTGGGCGTGGGGGCTGCCCGGCGGTGACCGGGTGCCCCGGCTGGTCGGCGAGGGGTCGCGACTCGTCGGCGAGCACCGGGTGCTCGGTCAGCTGCTGCTCGAGGGCGACGGCGAGCCCACGCCGCTGCTCTGCGACAACGACACCAACGCCGAGCGGCTCTGGGGGCTGCCCGGCCGCTCCCCGTACCCGAAGGACGGCATCAACGACCACGTGGTCGACGGCGCCCCGACGGTCAACCCGGCCCGGGAGGGCACCAAGGGCGCGCTGCACTACGTGCTGGACGTGCCGGCCGGGGCGCAGCGGCGCATCCGGCTGCGGCTGACCCGCACCGCCCCGCCGCCCGGCGGCACCCCGCCGCCGCCGGCCGACCTCGGCGACGGCTTCGACGCGGTGGTGTGGGCCCGGCGGGCCGAGGCGAACCGGTTCTTCGCCGGGGTCATCCCGGCCGCCGCGACACCGGACGAGGCCCTGATCGCCCGGCAGGCGATCGCCGGGCTGATGTGGGGCAAGCAGTTCTACCACTTCGACGTCAAGCGCTGGCTGGAGGGCGATCCCGGCTCCCCGCCCCCGCCCTCGGGCCGCCGGCACGGGCGCAACAGCGCCTGGTGGCACATGACGAGCTTCGACGTGATCTCCATGCCGGACCCGTGGGAGTATCCCTGGTACGCGGCCTGGGACCTGGCCTTCCACTGCGTCAGCATCGCCCGGGCCGACCCCGGCTTCGCCAAGGAGCAACTGCTGCTCCTGCTCCGCGAGTGGTACCTGCACCCCAACGGCCAGATCCCCGCGTACGAGTGGGCGTTCGGCGACGTGAACCCGCCGGTGCACGCGTGGGCGGCGCTGAAGGTCTTCGAGATCGACGGCAGCCGGGACCACGACTTCCTGGCCCGGGTGATGCACAAGCTGCTGCTCAACTTCACCTGGTGGGTCAACCGCAAGGACACCGTCGGCAACAACGTCTTCGAGGGCGGCTTCCTCGGGCTGGACAACGTCGGCCCGTTCGACCGCTCGGCGGCGCTGCCGGTGGCCGGCGTGCTGGAGCAGTCCGACGGCACGGCCTGGATGGCCATGTACGCGCTGAACCTGCTGGACATCGCCGTCGTGCTGGCCGAGCACGACCGCACGTGGGTCGACACCGCCACCAAGTTCTTCGAGCACTTCGCCTACATCGCCGCCGCCGCGTACGAGCAGGGCCTGTGGGACGCCGAGGACGAGTTCTTCTACGACGTGCTGCGCCTCGCCGACGGCTCGAAGGTGCCCCTGAGGGTCCGCTCGGTCGTCGGCCTGCTGCCCCTGGCCGCGACGACCCGGCTCACCGCCCACACCCTGCACCGGCTGCCCGAGCTGCACGCCCGGTTGCGCTGGTTCCTCGCCAACCGCCCCGAGTACGCCGACGTCATCGGCGCCCGGCGGCTCGGCCCCGACGGCCGCCAGCACCGGCTGCTGTCCATGGTCGGCCCGGAGCAGATCGTCCGGCTGCTCGCCCGGATGCTCGACACCGACGAGTTCCTCTCCGAGTACGGCCTGCGCACGCTGTCGCGGGCGCACCTCGACAAGCCGTTCTCGGTGACCCTCGGCGGCCAGGAGTTCAGCGTCGGCTACGAACCGGCCGAGTCGACCAGCGGCCTGTTCGGGGGCAACTCGAACTGGCGCGGCCCGATCTGGATGCCGACCAACTTCCTGCTGATCAGCGCGCTGCGCGACTACGCCGCCTTCTTCGGCGACGACCTCCAGGTGGAGTATCCGACGCGGTCCGGGGTGAAGCGGACCCTCGACGAGATCGCCGACGACCTCTCCGCGCGGCTGATCTCGCTGTTCACCCGTGACGGCTGGGGTCGGCGGCCGATCTACGGGGCCGCCCAGCTCTTCCAGACCCACCCGGACTGGCGGGACCTGATCTGCTTCCCCGAGTACTTCCACGGCGACAACGGCGCCGGGCTGGGCGCCTGGCACCAGACCGGCTGGACGGCCCTGGTCGCCGACCTGATCCTCACCCTGCGCCGCTGACGGCCCGTCCCGCGCCCTCGTCCTGTCCCGCTGCCCTCATCGTGTCCCGCCGCGCCCGTCCCGCCGCCGCCCGGCTCGTCCCGTCCCGCCGCCGCCCGGCTCGTCCTGGCGCGGCTCGGCCGGCCCGATCCATGCGGCCAGCCGGGCGCAGAGTCGTCAATCCGTCGCGAGTCCCTCACGGATGGTGACGGTCGCTAGCATCGGCGGCGTGTCGCCAGCAGAGGGAACAGACGCCGCGCCGGCCGAGCGTGAGCGCGTGGTCCTGGCCGCTCGCCAGTTGGCCGAGGCCGAGGGGTGGCCGGCGGTGACCCACCGCCGGCTGGCCGAGCGGATCGGGATCGACATCGAGGTCGTCTACCGTCGGTTCCCGGACCCGGCCGCGTTGATGTCCGCCGTGGCGGTGCTCGGCTTCGCTGATCTGGCCGCCGCGCTCGCCGCCGCCCGGGACACCGCCACCGGGGGCGGACGCGGGGAGTGGCCGGCCGTGGTGACGGCCTACCTGGACTTCGCGTACGCCAGTCCCGAGGTCTACGACGCGATGCTCGCCCACACCTCGGACCTCACCCTGGGCCGCGACCCGGGGCCCGGGGCGCCTCGGGCGGCCTTCGCCGAGCTGCGCTCGGCCCTGACGCCATTGGCTGCCGGCCGCGACCCCGACACCCTCGCCGAACTCGGCTGGGCGCTGCTGCACGGCACGGTCATGCTCACCCGGGGCGGGCGGCTGCGCCCGGACAAGCAGGAACAGCGCGAGGAAATGATCATGGCGAGGTTGCTCGCCGGCCCGTGACCGCGCGGCCCCACAACCCGCTTGCCGCTCGGAATCTTGGACAGCTACGGTGCGCACCGCACGGGAACTGTCCAAGATCAGATGGGTGCGCCCCCGCCAGCCTGGCTCGGAGCCGCATCGCGGGGAGGGGGAGGCATGGGAGACACGCCGCGCCGGCGTGACGGGCAGGTGCTCGTCTTCGACGCTGACGACACGCTCTGGGAGAACAACGTCCTGTTCGAGCGGGTGATCGACGATTTCCTGGAGTGGCTGGACCATCCGACCCTCGACCGGGCCGAGACCCGGGCCATCCTGGACGACATCGAGCGGGCCAACGCTGTCGCGCACGGCTACGGCAGCAAGGTGTTCCTGCGCAGCCTGGGGGAGTGCCTGGAGCGGTTGCGGCAGCGGCCCGCGACCGAGGCGGAGCGGCGCGAGATCGAGGAGCTGGCGGCGGCCCTGGTCGCGCACCGGGTCGAGCTGATGCCGGGGGTGGCCGAGGCGCTGGACGCCCTGGCCGCCCGGCACGAGCTGCTGCTGCTGACCAAGGGCGAACGCGAGGAGCAGCAGCGCAAGCTCGACGCCTCCGGGCTGCTGCACCACTTCCGGGCCGCGCACATCGTGCGGGAGAAGGACGTCGACACCTACCGGTGGTTGGTCCGGGAGCACGGCGTCGACCCCGCCGTCACCTGGATGATCGGCAACTCCCCGAAGTCCGACATCCGGCCCGCCCGCGTCGCCGGGCTGAACGCCGTGTTCATCCCCAACGACAACACCTGGGTGCTGGAGCACGACGAGCTGGACCCGGCCGACCCGGGCGTGCTGCGGCTGTCCGCGTTCCCCGAACTGCTGCACCACTTCTGAGCCGCACCCGGGCCGCCGGGAGCGGCGGCGACGCACCGGACGCACTTGTCGCCTCGACGGGAAACAGCGTTTGCCCGGGGGCCGCGTTACGTCGACATGCCGCATTTTCGCCTTGGCATCAATCACGCTGGTTCGGCCCCGGTTCGTCCTTGTCCGTGCCCCGGCGGCACGCCTAGCCTGATTCGGCGCTCACGGCTCTTCGGGGTGAGTCGGGAGCGTGCCGAAGTCCGGCAGGTGGGCACCATGGAGCTGAGTGCAGGCGGCAGGCTCGCCGCGTTGAGCCCGGCGTGGGCGGCGTGCCACGCCCACGCGCTCATCCGGTGCGTCCGCTACCACGCCGGACGGCTGGGGACAGGACCGGGGAGTTGCGGCCCCGGTCCTGACACCCCGCGAGCGGCGGCTCCGGCCGTCGCCCGGCACGGACGACGAACCCCGCGGAACGACGAACCCCGGGACGACGAACCGTGGCGGCGACGCCTCAGGAGACCTCGCCGCGCACGATCGCCACCGCCACCCGGCAGAACTCGTCCATGTCCGGGTTGAAGCCGGCGGCGATGTCGGGGTGCAGCCCTGACCGCGTCTCGTCCAGCAACCGCTGGCAGACCTGCTCCACCGGCTCGCCGGCGTAGCTGGCGCTGATCCGCTCCGTGGCGGCCTGCAGCGCCGAGGTCAGCTGGTCCTCCAGCGGGCCCTGCAGCTTCTGCTGCACGGGATCGAGCCCGCGAGGGTCCAGCGTGACATGTGGCTCGGACATCGGCGCGCTCCCTTCGTCGGCGTCCGCGGTACCCCACCGCGGCCGTCGGTCAAACCACGTTCGGTACGGCGGCGACCCGAACCTGGTACGAGAAGTCCTCCGCCGGCTTCTCCGCGTACGACAGTCGCCGGATCTGCCGGTCGTCGTCGTAGAGGGCGACGTCCACCAGGACGCCGAGGTGCGCCAGGCCGATGCTGGCCACCCGCTTCTTGTCCTGGAGCACCGCGCACACCCCGCCGAGCAGGGTGCTGGCGTCGGAGGTGCGGTGCCCCGGCGGGCAGCGCAGCACGAGGTCCACCTCGATCGGCCCGGACAGCGGGGTCCAGCCGGTGCGCTGGGCCGCGGCGCAGGCCGCCTCGAGCAGGGCGCGGACCCTCGTCGCCTGCCGGTGCCCGGCGGCGAAGACGGACAGCGCCTCGGTCTTGACCGGTGGCAGGCCGCTCACCTCGAACGTCAGGGCGAGAGCGCGGGTGTCCCGCACGACGGCACCTCCTCGTTGGGACCGATCCTGCCCAAAGAGGCCCACCGGCGAAGGGTGATTCCCACGAGAACCCACCGATCGGGGCGCACCGGCCCACCCCTGGGCGACTGCCCGCCCCACCACGTTGTCGATCATGAGGTTGGCCGGAACGAAACGGACGAGACGCACCGCCAACCTCATGATCGTCCAGGTGGGGCGCGATCTTGTTACGGTGGGGCCGTGGCGGACGGGGTGGGCGGCTGGGGGATGAGGTTCCTGCTCTGGCTGGGGCTTCCCCTCCTCGCCCTCCTCGGGCTGGGCCTCGGCGTGCCCGACGTCGCTGCGGCCTGGCGGGCGAAGTCCGGTGGCGGCACGGCGGGCACCTTCACCGCACTGCACGAGGAGTGCAGCCGCAACTGCGTCTGGCACGGCGACTTCGTTCCGGACGGGGGCGGGACGCCGCGTCACGACGTCATCGTCTACGACGGGCCTGACAGGTTGACCCCTGGCGCCACCGTGGCGGCGCGCGACACCGGCGCCCGCAGGGGCGTCTTCGCCGCCCGGGGCGGCGACACCTGGCTGATCTTCTCCGGGCTCGCGGTGGCCGGCGTGCTCGCCCCGATCGGCTGGGTGGTCCTGCTGGTGCGCGCGGCGACCAACCGGCGCCGGATCGCGCCCGGGCCGGGGGCAGCCGGTCACCCCGTCTCGCGCGGGTGAGGCGCCCCCGACCGGGGATGACCACGACGTTGCCGGCGAAGGGTCAGTGGCGGGCGCGCTTGACCTCGTGGAAGGCGGGCATCCGGATCAGGGGTAGCAGCGAGTCCCAGATCGTCAGGGCGTCGTCGGTGCCGGGGACCTCGGTCAGGATCGGGCCGTGGACGCCCCGCTCGGCGCCCGGAACCATGAGCACCGGCGCGCCGATGTCCGGGCCGGCCGAGGCGTACGCCAGGGCGTGCGACTCGCGTACCGCCTCGTCCCAGCGGTCGTCGTCGAGCGCCGGCGCGGCGGCTTGCAGGCCCGCCGCCTCGACGGCCGCGTCCACGATCTTCGCCGACAGCGGGTTGCCCGCGTCGTGGCTGCGGGCGCCGATCTCGGCGTAGAACCGGGCGGCGTCGTCGTGGCGGCCCTCGGCGCGCAGCGCCTCCACCAACCGCAGCGCGCGGCTGGAGGCGGTCATCGCGTCGGCGTACTCCGGCGGCACCCGCCCCGAGTTCAGGATGGCCAGGCTGAACGCCCGCCACTCGATGTGCAGGCCCCGGGCGTCGGCGACCGCGACGAGCCAGCGGGAGGTGCGCCAGGTCCACGGGCAGGCGGGGTCGAGGAAGAAGGTGGCGTCCATCGGCCGAGCCTACGGGCGGCCGGGCCGGTCCGCACGGCGTGATCCGCGCCACACCCCGTGGTGTCGGCGCCGTCCCGTCAGCGTCAGGTTTCGCAACTTCGCAGGTCGGGCAGTGTTGGGGCCACGAAACGTCCGGGACGACGGAACCGCTGGTCAGACGCCCCGAACGGCTCGCCGTGCGCCGGGGCGCGGAGCCTCACCCCGGCCTTTGGCCGACACGAGGGGAGGGGTGATGAGCGACCCTGACAAGGCCCGACGCCGACGGCGGCCACGCGTGCGCGCGGTGGCTGCCGCCGCGGCGTTGACGCTGGTGGCGCCGATGGCGGCCGCCTGCGGTTCCGGCGGGGACGGCGGTACGCCCACGATCAACCTGTACTACCCGCCGGAGCAGAACCTGCAGAAGGTCGTCGACGACTGCAACGCGCAGGCCCAGGGGCGCTACAAGATCGTCTACCGGGTGCTGCCCCGGCAGGCCGACGACCAGCGGGTGCAGATGGTCCGCCGGCTGGCCGCGCAGGACAGCGGGATGGACGTCCTCGGCCTCGACGTCACCTGGACCCAGGAGTTCGCCAGCGCCGACTGGATCAGGGAGTGGACCGGGCAGGACCGCGCGGAGGTCGAGCAGGGCACCCTCGCCGGCCCGCTGGAGACCGCCCGCTACGAGGACAAGCTCTACGGCGCGCCGAAGAACACAAACGTCCAGCTGCTCTGGTACCGCAAGGACCTGGTGCCGCAGCCGCCGAAGACGTGGGACCAGATGATCTCCACCGCCCAGGAGCTGAAGCAGCAGGGCAAGCCGTACCAGGTACTCACCATGGGCGCCCAGTACGAGGGCCTCGTCGTCCTCTACAACACCCTCGCCGAGAGCGCCGGCGGCAAGATCCTCAGCGACGACGGCAAGCAGGCCGTGATGGACGAGGGCACCGTCCGGGCGCTGGAGCAGCTCCAGCGCTTCGCCACGTCGGGCGTGACGTCACCGTCGTTCAGCAACGCCACCGAGGACCCGGTCCGGCTGGAGTTCCAGTCCGGCGACGGCGCGTTCCAGGTCAACTGGCCGTTCGTCTACCCGGCCATGCAGGAGGCCAACCCGGAGCTGGCCAAGCAGGTCGGCTGGGCCCGGATCCCGGGCGTCGACGAGAACACGCCGAGCAAGGTCACCATCGGCGGGATCAACATGGCGGTCAGCGCCTACTCGAAGCACCCCGAGGAGTCCTTCGAGGCGGCCCGCTGCATCCGCAACGAGAAGAACCAGAAGTTCTCCGCCGTCAACGACGGCGTGCCGCCGACCATCGAGAAGGTCTACGACGACCCGGAGATGGCCGAGGCGTACCCGATGCGGGACACCATCCTCGAAGAACTCAAGGAGCCGGCGGTCCGGCCGCTGACCCCGGCGTACCAGAGCATCTCCACCGTCATGTCGGCGATCCTGTCGCCGCCGTCGGCGATCCGGCCCGAGCAGACCGCCGACGAGCTGCGCGACGCCATCGCTGACGCCCTCGAATCGAAGGGGGTCCTGCCGTGATCGAGCGCATCCGGCGACTCGACGCCGACCGCCCGGAGGTGGCGGCATGAGCGTCAACGCCACGCCGGCGGGCGCCGACGTGGCCGCCGACGAGACGGCCGCCCGGCCCGGCCGGGACGCCAGGGTGCCGGTCCAGCGCGCCGGTCGGGGCCGCAAAGCCCCGCTGAGCGAGAACAAGAAGGCCGAGCGCCGGCTGGGCTGGCTGCTCTGCGCGCCCGCCGCGCTGGTCATGGTGCTGGTGACCGCGTACCCGATCATCTACTCGGTCTGGCTGTCGCTGCAGCGCTACGACCTGCGCTTCCCCGCCGAGCGCGAGTTCGTCGGGCTGGAGAACTACGCGACCGTGCTGACCAACGAGTTCTGGTGGACGGCGTTCGGGGTCACCGCGCTGATCACGGTGGTCACCGTCGCCGTCGAGCTGGTGCTCGGCATGGGACTGGCGCTGATCATGCACCGCACGCTGGTCGGCCGGGGCATCGTGCGGACCGCGGCGCTGATCCCGTACGGCATCGTCACGGTCGTGGCGGCCTTCTCCTGGCGGTACGCGTGGACGCCCGGCACCGGCTACCTGGCCAACCTGTTCAGCGACGGCGCACCGCTGACGGAACGGGCCAGCTCGCTGGCGATCATCATGCTGGCCGAGATCTGGAAGACCACGCCGTTCATGGCGCTGCTGCTCATGGCCGGCCTCGCCCTGGTGCCGGAGGACCTGCTCAAGGCCGCCTCCACCGACGGCGCCACCTCCTGGCAGCGGTTCACGAAGGTGATGCTGCCGGTGATGAAGCCGGCGATCCTGGTCGCGCTGCTGTTCCGCACCCTGGACGCGTTCCGGGTGTTCGACAACATCTTCGTGCTGACCGCGGGCGGCAACGAGACCTCGTCGGTGTCGATGCTCGCCTACAACAACCTGATCCGGGGCCTGAACCTCGGCATCGGGTCGACGATGTCGGTGCTGATCTTCCTCACCGTGGCGATCATCGCCTTCGTCTTCGTGAAGCTGTTCGGTACCGCTGCCCCCGGCAGCGACGACGGGGAGAGGCGTTGAGATGGCTGACACCACCACCCGGGCCAAGCTGCGCTGGGGCCTGCTGGACGCCATCGTGGTCGTCTTCGCGCTGGTGCCGGTGCTCTGGATCATGTCGCTGTCGTTCAAGACGCCGGCGACCCTGACCGACGGGAAGTTCATCCCGCAGGAGTGGACGCTGGACAACTACCGGACGATCTTCCAGACCGACCAGTTCGTCCGGGCCCTGGTCAACTCGATCGGCATCGCGCTGATCGCCACCGTGATCGCCGTGGTGCTCGGCGCCATGGCCGCGTACGCGATCTCCCGGCTGGACTTCCCCGGCAAGCGGCTGCTGGTCGGGGTCTCCCTGCTTATCGCGATGTTCCCGCAGGTGTCCCTGGTGTCGCCGCTGTTCGAGATCGAGCGGCAGCTCGGCCTCTTCGACACCTGGCCGGGCCTGATCCTGCCGTACATCACCTTCGCGCTGCCGCTGGCGATCTACACGCTGTCGGCGTTCTTCAAGCAGATCCCGTGGGACCTGGAGAAGGCGGCGAAGATGGACGGCGCGACGCAGGCCCAGGCGTTCCGGCGGGTCATCGCCCCGCTCGCCGCGCCGGGGCTGTTCACCACGGCGATCCTGGTCTTCATCTTCTGCTGGAACGACTTCCTCTTCGCCATCACGCTGACCTCCACCGAGCGGGCGCGCACGGTGCCGGTGGCGCTGTCGTTCTTCACCGGCGAGTCGCAGTTCGAGGACCCCACCGGGGCGATCTGCGCCGCCGCCGTGGTGATCACCGTTCCGATCATCCTGTTCGTCCTCTTCTTCCAGCGCCGCATCGTCTCCGGCCTGACCTCCGGCGCAGTCAAGGGATAGGTGGTACTCATGGCTGACATCGTGCTCGACAAGGTGAGCAAGAAGTTCCCGGACGGGACCGTCGCGGTGGCCGACGTCGACCTGGAGATCGCCGACGGCGAGTTCGTCATCCTGGTCGGCCCGTCCGGCTGCGGGAAGTCCACCACCCTCAACATGATCGCGGGCCTGGAGGACATCAGCTCCGGCGAACTGCGCATCGGCGGCCAGCGGGTCAACGACAAGGCCCCCCGGGACCGGGACATCGCGATGGTGTTCCAGTCCTACGCCCTCTACCCGAACATGACCGTCCGGGAGAACATGGCGTTCCCGCTGCGGCTGGCGAAGCTGGACAAGGAGACGATCAACCGGAAGGTCGAGGAGGCGGCGAAGGTCCTGGAGCTGTCCGCCCTGCTGGACCGCAAGCCGGCCAACCTCTCGGGCGGCCAGCGTCAGCGGGTCGCGATGGGCCGCGCGATCGTCCGGCAGCCCAAGGCGTTCCTGATGGACGAGCCGCTGTCCAACCTGGACGCCAAGCTGCGGGTGCAGATGCGCACCGTCGTGTCGCGCCTGCAGAAGAAGCTGGGCACCACCACCGTCTACGTGACCCACGACCAGACCGAGGCGATGACCCTCGGCGACCGCGTGGTGATCATGCGCGGCGGCGCGGTGCAGCAGGTCGGCCCGCCGCAGGAGCTGTACGACCACCCGCGCAACCTCTTCGTCGCCGGCTTCATCGGCTCGCCGTCGATGAACTTCCTGCACGCCGCCGTCGAGGACGGCAAGCTGCGTACGGCGCTGGGCGACGTGCCGATCGGCGAGCGGATCCGGCGCGAGCTGGAGAGTGCGGACGCCCCACGCGAGCTGATCCTCGGCATCCGGCCGGAGCACTTCGAGGACGCCGCGCTGGTCGACGACGACACCCGCCGCCGGGGCGCGGAGTTCGAGGCGCCGGTCGACATCGTCGAGTCCATGGGCTCCGACAAGTACGTCTACTTCAGCGTCGAGGGGGAGCGGGCCAGCGCCGCCGAACTGGAGGAGCTGGCGGCCGACGCGGGCGCCGACTTCAGCGGCGGGGGGACCAGCCTGGTGACCCGGCTGTCGGCCGAGTCCCCGGTCGAGGAGGGGCAGACCCGGCGCGTCTGGTTCAACCTGGAGAAGATCCACCTGTTCGACCCGTCCAACGGGCGCAACCTGACCCTGCACGAGGGACGGGCGGCCGGCGCGCTCGCCGACTGACGTACGCCGCGACGGGCGGGTGGGTCGAACCGACCCACCCGCCCGCTGTCGTGCCAGCGGTCAGCGGCGTCGCCGGCTGCGCTCCGGGATGTCCGCGTCCACCCGCTCCCGGCGGATCTGGTCGTCGATGGGCTGCTCCTCGACGACCTCCTCCTTGGCCAGGTGGACCCGCTCGACGGGCACCGTCTCCTTGCCGACCACCGGCCGCTCGGCCCGCAGGGTCATCTCCTGCTCGGCCTCGCCGATGTCGGCGCGCATGCCACGCGCGTCGCGGGCGGCGATGGGCTCCCGCTCCACGCGCACCTCGTCGTGCTCAACGGGCACGGTGGTGTGCACGTCCTCGGTGACCACGTACTTGCGCAGCCGCGCGGCGCCGGCGGGCTGGCTCTCCGTGCCGACCCGCAGCCGCTCCTCGGACCGGACTAGGTCCTCGCCCGCTGCCGGCGCCCGTCCGCGGTCAGCCTTCGGCGGGGCCTGCGGCGTCAGGCGGTAGTGGGCGTAGAGCTGCTCGATCTGATCCGTGTTCAGCGGCTGGTCGGTGCCGGCGTCCACGGCCGGGGCGTCCTTCACGGTGGACTTGTCGTAGTCGACCGCGAGCCCGCCGTCGGTGATTCGGGCCTTCTCCAGCGGAGCCATCGACTCCTTGTGGCCCATCAGGCCGGTCTTCACACTGACCCAGGTCGGTTCACCGGCGGCGTCGGCCCAGATCTGGCCCACGCTCCCGATCTTCGACCCCGAGCGGTCCTTGACGTCCTGCCCGTACAGCGAGTTGGCCTGCTGTTCGTTGAGCCTCATGGTCGTCATACCTCCCTCTCGGTTCACGGCCCGGTTACCCGGCCGGCCGGCCGGGATTCGTCGACGACCGGACGGATAGGAGCAGCGCCGAAAGGCCGGCGAGCGCGGCGTGACGACTGGGGCCAGCGCGCCCGGTGGGGCCCGTGGGAGGGGCGCGCCGGCGCCCGCCGGTCAGCCGGGCCAGTCGATCCGGAGCGGCAGGCCCAGGAAGTCGGCGTAACGGCCCAGCGCGCCCGCCACGCGGGCCCGGGTCGGCTCGTCGAGGGGCACCAGCGGAAACACCGTGACCGTCACCCGGGTCCTGCCGACCGTGCGCTTCCAGGTGCCGACGACCCGCCCGTCGCGCACGACCGTGGCCTGGAAGACGCCGTTGCGCCCCGGCACGATCGCGTCGGCGTGGGCGGGATCCAGCATCAGCGAGCGGTCCTTGAAGCCCAGCAGGTACTCGTCGAAGCCGGGCAGCACCAGCAGGTCGTCGACCGGCGCGCGGGGCGCGTCGAGCAGGGCCGCGTCGACGAGCGCCTCCTGCCCGTCGATCCGCACCGTCGTGAGGGCGTCGCCGGCCGCCGCAAAGCCCCGGCGCGCGTCGGTGAGCGTCAGCCCCGTCCAGCCGGCGAACTCCCGGGCGGTGACCGGCCCGTGCCCACGCACGTAACGGCGGGCGAGGATCGCGAGGGCCTCGTCCCGCTCCGGCCGGCGCGCGTCGGGCGCCCACTCGTCGAGCAGGGCGAAGGTCTGCTCGGTGCCGACGTTGGGCGCGAGGCACGTGACGCCGCGGACGCTGGCGTACCAGAGCAGGTGGTAGCCGCGCTGCTCGCCCGTGTCGATGCCGGCCGCCTCGAGCGCGGCCAGACACCGGGCCCGGGTGAGTCGGCCGCCGCCGGCCAGCGCGGCGCCGAGCACGTCGAGCGCGCGGTCCGCGTCGGTCTCGGTCAGCCCGAGCTGCGCGCGGCGGGTGGCGGCGCCGGCCAGCGAGCGTACGCCGGTCAGCTCCAGCATCCAGCGGGCGTCGCGGGGCGGCACGAGGTGCACGGTGCCCCGCATCGGCCAGGTGCGCAGCGCCTCCCGGCGCTCCAGCGCGGCGTGCACGTCGGCGTGGCCGAGCGCGGGCAGCCGCACCCCGAGCGACCACATGCCGCTGGCCAGGTCCTGCGCCTGCATGGCCCCGAACCACTCCACCACGCCCGCCACCCCGGCGGGGCGCACCGTGGGGTGCGGGCGCAGCAGCAGGCCGGTCATGCGTAGCGCGAGCGCCTCGCGTCCGCCGAGGTCCACCGTCATCGCGCTCCCTTCACGAAAGGTCGGCGCCAGCCTAGGGCCGCCCACCGACCTGTTGACGCGCATAGAGGCGGCCACAGTGGGAAAGCGCCCGGCCGAGATACGTGCATCGGTGCGCGTGGAGGGAGCGACATGACTGCGTCCAGTGAGCCGTCCCGGCGTGGCGCCGTACCGCTACATCCCGGCGAGGGCCGGGCCGGCACATCGGCCAAGACCAGCGCCGCCGCCGCCTTCGCCCTGGTCTTCGGGGTGGCCGCGCTGATCAGCGTGCTGACCGTGATCCTGTCCTGGATCGGCCTGCTGCTCGGCATCATCGGCGTGATCCTGGGCATCGTCGGGCTCAAGATGGCCGGCCGACCCGGGGTGACCGGACGGGGCGTGGCGATCGGCGGCCTGGTGCTCAGCGCCCTGGCGGTGCTGATCGGGCTGGCCTTCGCCGCCGGGGTCACCACCTTCCTCAACAACGAGGGCGGCGTGGACCGGATCCAGCAGGAGGTCGACGACCTGCGCGACCGCCTCGACAACTGACCGGCGGCCCCTGCCGCGGCAGGCCGGGGCGCGCGGTGCGGGCATGTGCGCCCGACTAGGGTGGTCCCGTGCTCCGAGAGGTCTGCGGAATCCGGTACGTCACCCCGCTGCGCGAGGGCGGCTCGCTGCCCGGCGTGGTGGAGGCCGACGACCTCGGCACGTACGTGGCGAAGTTCCGGGGCGCCGGGCAGGGGCCCAAGGCGCTGGTCGCCGAGGTGGTCTGCGGCGAGCTGGCCCGTCGGCTGGGCCTGGCGGTGCCGCCGCTGGTGGTGCTCGACATCGACCCGGTGATCGGGCGCGCGGAGCCCGACCAGGAGGTGCAGGAGCTGCTGCGCAACAGTGGCGGCGCCAACCTGGGCATGGACTTCCTGCCCGGGGCGCTGGGCTACGACCCGGTCGCGCACCCCGTCGAGCCGGCGCTCGCCTCGCGGGTGCTCTGGTTCGACGCGTACGTGGAGAACGTCGACCGCAGCTGGCGCAACCCGAACCTGCTCGTCTGGCACCGCGAACTCTGGCTGATCGACCACGGCGCCTGCCTGTACTTCCACCACAACTGGCCACGCGCAGAGGCGGCGGTGCACCGGCCGTACCGGGCCGACGACCACGTGCTGTCGTCCTACGCGACCCGGGTGGCCGAGGCGGATGCCGAGTTGGCCCCGCGGGTGACCCGGGACCTGCTGGGCGAGGTGCTGGCGCTGGTGCCCGACGGCTGGCTGGCCGGCGCCGACTTCGACTCCGCCGACGCGGCCCGCGCGACGTACGTGGACCATCTGGCCCGCCGGGTCGCGCGCAGGGACGACTGGCTGCCGCAGAGGAGCGCGGCGTGAGGGAACCCTTCGAGTACGCCGTCGTGCGGCTGGTGCCCCGGGTGGAACGCGGCGAGCAGGTCAACGTCGGCGTGCTGCTCTACTGCCAGCGGCGGGACTTCCTCGGTGTGCGTACCCATCTGGACGCCGGCCGGGTGCGGGCGCTGGCCCCGCAGGTCGACCTGGCCGCGGTGGCGGCCGTGCTGGATTCCTGGGACCGGACCTGCGCCGGCGACGGCCCGTCGGGCGCGATGCGACTGGGGGAGCGGTTCCGCTGGCTGGCCGCCCCGCGCAGCACGATGATCCAGACCGGGCCGGTGCACACCGGGCTGACCGCCGATCCGCCGGCCGAGCTGGAGCGGCTGATGGACGCGCTGGTGCGCTGACCCGGCTTTCCTGATCGCGCTTCGCCGGCGACGCTGCCGGCGCAGCGCGATCCCCCGTTCAGGGTGTCCGGTGCCGGGCGGTTGCCGGTCCGCCCGCGCCGTGGGACCAGCATCCCCGGGCCGGCGGTCGGCCGGCACCGGAACACATCGAAACTTGCGGACATCTTGAGCTACCGCCGGCGGCGGGACCGTCACCGTCGGGGCAGCGGGACGTCACAGTCGGCGGTGCATGACGAGCAGGTCCACGAAGCCCCGGCCGGGGTGCCGGAACGCCTCCGGCACCCGCCCGACCACCTCGAAGCCGAGGGACCGCCAGAGCGCCACCGCGCGGGTGTTGGTCGCCACGACGGCGTTGAACTGCATGGCCCGGTAACCCTCGGCGCGGGCGAGCGCCAGCACGTGCTCGCCGAGGGCCCGCCCCACCCCGCGCCCACCGGCGGCCGGGGCGACCATGAAGCTGGCGTTGGCGACGTGGTCGCCCGGTCCGAGCTGGTTGGGCGCCAGCTTGGCCGAGCCGAGCACCGTGCCGTCCGGGTCGACCGCGACGACCGTGCGGCCCGGCGGCGGCACCAGCCACATCGCCCGGGCCCGCTCCTCGTCGACGTCCCGGGGCCAGGTGTACGTCTCGCCGGCCGCCACGATCTCCCGCAGGAAGGGCCAGATCAGCGGCCAGTCGTCGGTCGTCGCGGCTCTGATCTCCATGTCCCCAGCATCGCCCGCGGCGAGCGGGCCGGGGCCCGCGATCCCCGGATGACCGTTTGACGGCGCAAACATCGGGTAGTCGCCGGAGCTGACCCGACATGAGGAGGGAACACCCGATGGCTGCCCAGACCAAGGTCGCGGTGATCTACTACAGCGCCACCGGCATCACGTACCAGATGGCGCAGGCGGCGTGCGAAGCCGCCGGCGAGGCGGGTGCCGAGGTGCGGCTGCGCAAGGTGCGCGAGCTGGCGCCCGACGAGGCGATCCGTTCCAACTCGGGTTGGCACGCGCACCACATGGAGACCCAGGACGTCCCCGAGGTGCAGCTGGACGACCTGTCGTGGGCCGACGTGGTGATCTTCGGGACCCCGACCCGGTACGGCGTGATGGCCGCCCAGCTCAAGCAGTTCATGGACACCACCGGGCCGCTGTGGTCGCAGGGCGCGCTGGCGAACAAGGTCTATTCCGCGTTCTGCTCGACGGCCACCTCGCACGGCGGGCAGGAGGCCACCCTGCTGTCGATGTTCAACGTCTTCTACCACTGGGGCGGGGTGGTGGTGACTCCCGGCTACACCGACCCGAGCCAGTTCGTCGCCGGCAACCCCTACGGCGCCTCGCACACCAGCAACAACGGCGAGACGGCGCCGGACGACATCGCGCTCGGCGCCTGCGCGTTGACCGCAAGGCGCGCGGTACAGATCGGCGCGGCGCTCAAGGCGGGCCTGGCCGGCTGAGCCGGCGTTGCCGGTCGGTCGGCTGAGCCGGCGCGACCGGCGGCTCGGGCGGGGGCTCTTGACCCGTCCGGGCCGCCGGTCGCAGCACCCCCTACCCCCGATCGGGCCGGCTATGCGCGCTCGGTCGCACCCGACAACCTCCCGGCCGCCGTCGACGGATGTCCCGCCGGCGCCGGCAGCAGCCCGCGCAGCAGGTCGGCGAGAACGGCCACGCCGTCGGGGCTGAGCACCGACTCCGGATGGAACTGCACCCCCGCGAACCCCCGCCCGCGCAGCGCGTGCACCGCGCCGTCCGCCGGGTCCCGGGCCAGCTCCACCGGGCCGTACGGGGTGGTCAGCCGGTCGGCCTCGGCACGCGCGGTGAAGGTGGAGTAGAAGCCGACCCGGCGGCGCGTGCCGAAGACGTCCACCTCCCGCTGGAGCCCCTGGTAGGGCGCGTCCCGCCGGTGCGGCGCCAGCCCGAGCAGGCCGGCGAGCAACTGGTGGCCCAGGCAGACGGCCAGGGTCGGGCGGCCCTCGGCGAGCAGCCCGGCGAGCAGCCCGCGCATCGTGCGCATCTTCGGCTCGGTGGCGCTGCCCGGGTCGCCCGGGCCGGGGCCGACCACCACCAGGTCGTGGCCGTCCATCGGGCCGGCGGCGTGCCACGGCCGCAGCGCCACGGCCAGGCCGAGTGCGCCCAGCTGGTGGGCCAGCATGCCGGTGAAGGTGTCCTCGCCGTCGACGATCAGCGCCCGCCGGCCGGCCAGCCCGGGCAGGCCACCGGCGCCCGGCGAACGCTGGTCCAGCCAGAACCGGGCCAGCGGCGCGTTGCGCGCGGCCAGCGCGGCCCGTACCTCCGGGTCGTCGGCGAGGCGTACGGCGGGCTCCGGGCCGCCTGCGGGCGCCTGCGGGCCGAGGCCCAGCGCGGCGAGCACGCCGGCCGCCTTGGCGTGCGTCTCGGCCACCTCGCCCTCGGCCGTCGAGTGTCGCACCAGGGTGGCCCCGACCGGCACCCGCAGCTCGCCGGCGGGGGAGATCTCGGCGGTCCGGATCAGGATCGGCGCGTCCAGGGTCTGCCGGCCGGCGTCGTCGCGGCCGAGCAGCGCCAGCACCCCGGCGTAGTAGCGCCGCCCGGTGCGCTCGTGCCGGGCGATGACCCGGCAGGCGTTCTCCATCGGGCTGCCCGTGACGGTGGGCGCGAACATGGTCTCCCGCAGCACCTCGCGTACGTCCTTCGTGCCCCGGCCGGCGAGCAGGTACTCCGTGTGGGCCAGGTGGGACATCTCCTTGAGGTGGGGCCCGACCACCTGGCCGCCGTGCTCGGCGACCGTGGCCATCATCTTCAGCTCCTCGTCGAGCACCATGTACAGCTCCTCGACCTCCTTGGGGTCGGCGAGGAAGCGCAGCAGCGCGGCCCGGTCGGCGCCCGCGCCGGTGTGCCGGAAGGTGCCGCTGATCGGGTTCATCATGACCAGGCCGTCGTCGACGCTGACGTGCCGTTCCGGGCTGGCCCCGACCAGGATCCGGGTGCCGGTGTGCACCAGGAAGGTCCAGTACGCCCCGCGCTCGCCCCGCAGCAGCCGGCGCAACGCGGCCAGCGCGGCGACCAGCGGCGGGCCCTGCACGGTGGCGCGCAGGCAGCGGTGGATGACGAAGTTGGCGCCCTCGCCGCGCCCGATCTCCTCGGCGAGCACCCGGCCGACGGTGGCGGCGTACTCGTCGTCGGTGACGTCGAAGCCGGCGTCGGCGGTGCGTACGGGCACGTCGGGCAGCGCGGCGAGCGCCTCGGCCAGCCCGATCCGCTCGTGCCGGGCGATCTCGAGGAACTCCAGCGGGACGCCGTCGTCGACGCAGGCGAAGCCCCGCTCGGTGATCTGCCGGTAGGGCACCAGCGCCAGCGTCCGGGGGCCGGGCGTCCCGTCGGGCAGGGGGACGTCGGCGAGCCGGTCCGCCGTGCGTACCGCGCCGGTGAACAGCTCCAGGTGCGCGGCGCCCTCGCGGCGGACGAGCGCGAACGGGCCGGGGTCGCCGCCGCCGACGGCGGTGGCGAGCAGCTCGGTCAGGTCGGTCATGGGTCTCCTCGGGCCGGGCGGCGCCCGATGGGGCGACCGGGAGGGCCGGGGAGAGACCGGCGGCCGCCTCGTCGGGCGGCCGCGTGGGAAGCTACGCGCGGGGGATGGCCGCCGGGTCGGCGGGCCACCAGCAGGACAGGTGCGCGAGCATGCGATCACCCTACGGCCCCGCGCGGGCACCGGAAAGCCGATCGGGCGTACGGCCCACCCGCTGGGACGCCGCGGCGCGGCGCACCGGGTAACTTGACCCGCGATGAACATTCTCGCGCTCGACCTGGGCACCTCCTCGGTACGCGGACTCGTGCTGGACAGGGACGCCCGTCCGCTGCCCGGCGCGCTGGCCCGGCGCAAGGTGAGCCTCGTCGTGCACGACGACGGCACCGGCACGCTGGACGGCCCCGGTTACCTGGCCTGCCTGGCGGCGTGCCTGGACGAGCTGGCCGCCGCTGGGCATTTGCGCGACGTGTCGCTGGTGGCGACGTCCGCGCAGTGGCACTCGGTGGTCCCGATCGGCGCCGACGGCGCGCCCCTCGGCGCGGTGCTGACCTGGTTGGACACCCGCCCCGAGGCCCTCGCCGGTGCGGCCGGCCCGGCCGACCCGGACGACTTCCACCAGCGCACCGGCACGTGGTGGCACCGCTGCTACTGGTCGGTCCGGCTGCCCTGGTTGCGCGGGCACACCGGCGGGCGGATCGCCCGCTTCGCGGGCCTGGCCGAGTACGTGCTGGGCGAGCTGCTCGACTCGGCACCCATGTCGATCTCCCAGGCCTCCGGCACGGGCCTGCTGGACCTGCGGACGCTGGACTGGGACGCCGAGGCGTGCGAGCTGGCCGGCAGCCGCGCCGCCGAGCTGCCCGAGCTGGCGCCGAACGGGTGGCGGGGCCGGCTGCGGCCGGCGTACGCGCGGCGCTGGCCGCAGCTCGCCGACGTGCCCTGGGCCGGCCCGGTGGGCGACGGCGCGGCGTCGAACGTCGGCTCGGGCTGCGTCGAGCCGGGCCGGGCCGCGGTGACGGTCGGCACGTCGGCGGCGGTCCGGCTGGTGCAGCGCGTCCCGGCGGGGCAGGCGATGCCGCCGCTGCCGGGGGAGCTCTGGCGCTACCGGGTCGACCACGACCACGTGGTGACCGGCGCCGCGTACTCCTCCGGGGGGAACCTCTTCGCCTGGGCCGACCGTGAGCTGCGGCTGCCCGGGGGCAGCGAGCTGGAGGCCGCCCTGGCCCGGGTGCCGCACGGGGGCGGCCTGCCGGTGAACGTCCGCTTCGGCGGGGACCGGCCGCCCGGGATGGCCCCGGCCGGCTCGGGCGCGCTGGGTGGCCTGAGCTTCGGCACCAGCGCGGTGGAGATCCTGGCCGGGCTGATGCGGGGTCTGTGCGACCTGGTCGCCGACGACCTCGTCGTGCTGGAGTCCACCGTCGACGAGCCGGTCGAGGTGGTGCTCGGCGGGGGCGCGATGGCCGCCTCCCGCTGGTGGCGTGGAACGTTCGCCGCGGCGCTCGCGCCCCGGCCGGTGTGGTACGGGAGCAACCCGGAGGTCGGGGCGAGCGGCGCGGCGCTGGTGGCCCTGGGCCGCGTCGGCGACGCCTCCCGGCTCGCCGCCATCGTCCGGACGGACGAGACCGCCTCACCCTCCTGATTGGCACCTCAGCCCGCCCCGTTGACACGGCTCGCGGGCCTGGTTGGATGGACTCCGCTCCCCGGCTCGCGGCGGACGCGGGACTGGGAGGGGGTACGTGTGGGGGCAGGTCCGGAACCGCCCGACGACACGGCGTCGGCGCATCGCCGGCGCCGGTTCGACGTCCGGGTGGTACCGCACCGTCGCCGTTCCCCGTTCCGGCTGCGGGACTGGCGGATGCGCACCAAGCTCGTGACCGTGCTGGTCATCCCGTCGGTCGCGTTCCTGGTGCTGGCCGGCGTGCAGACCCACACCCTGGTGGGGCGGACGACCGCGCTGGGCGACTTCGCCCAGCAGGTCGGCATCGGCCGGGAGATCGTCGCGCTGGTGCACCAGCTCCAGCAGGAACGCGACCGGGCGGCCGGTGAGCTGGGCGAGCTGCGCCGAGGTGGCGCGGGGGCCGACCGGGACGCGGCGATCGTCGTGCTGAAGCCCTTGCAGGCGGCCACCGACCAGGCGTTGCGCGACCTGCGCCGGGCCGCCGGGCCGCTGGCCGACGCCGACGCCTCCTGGCGGGTCGCCTACTCCGAGGTGCTGGAGGCCTACGAACAGGTCGCCTACATCCGGGCCGCGATCCCCCCGGCGGTGCTGGGCAGCGACACCATCCTGAGCAACTACCACCGGGCCGTCGACGCGCTGCTGCGCCTGCTCGCCGAGCCCACGCCGGGCGAGGACCGGCCGGCGCTCAGCGACGCGGTGCTGCGCTACGTGCAGCTCGCCCGGGTCAAGGAACTCTCCTCCCGGGTCCGGGCCCAGCTCTACGAGGCCGCCCGCGCCGGCCGGTACGGCTTGGAGGACCAGGTGGTCCTGACCGACCTGCGCGCCCAGCAGTTGACCGCCCTGGGCGCGTTCCGGGTCGCAGCCACCGCCGAGCAGGTCCGCCGCTACGACGAGACCTCGACGGATCCGGCGTTCCAGGCGGCGACCCGGCTGGAGGAGCAGAGCCTGGCGACCGGGGCCGCCACGCCGAGCGTGCTGCCCGCGCCACAGTGGTGGGCGGCCGGCGAGCAGCGTCAGGAGCTGCTCCGTCGCATCGAGGCGTCGGTGCTCGACGACGCCGTACGGCAGGCCGACGAGGTGAGCGCGACGCAGCTGCGGACCACGCTGCTGGTCGTCGGCAGCATCCTCTCGGTGCTGCTGGTGGCCCTGCTCATCTCCGTGCTCGTCGGGCGTTCCATCGCCCGGTCGATGCGGCTGCTGCGCGGCCAGGCGCTGCGGATCGCCCAGCTGGAGCTGCCGGACGCCCTGGACCGGCTGCGTACGGTGACCGGGGGTGTCCCGACCATCGAGGTCCCGCCGGCGGTGGTCCGGTCGCTCGACGAGATCGGCGAGCTGGCGGAGGCGTTCGTCGCGGTGCACCGCAGCGCGGTCAACGTCGCCGTCGAGCAGGCGACCACCCGGCGCAACGTCAACGCGATGTTCGTCAACCTCGCCCGGCGCAGCCAGGTGCTCGTGGAGCGCCAGTTGGAGCTGCTCGACGACCTGGAGCGCGAGGAGAGCGATCCGGACCAGCTGGAGAACCTCTTCAAGCTCGACCACCTGGCTGCCCGCATGCGACGCAACGACGACAGCCTGCTGGTGCTGGCCGGGACCGAGTCGACCCGCCGGTGGAACCGGCCGGTGGGGCTCGGCGCGATGCTGCTCGCCGCCAGCGCCGAGATCGAGCAGTACCAGCGGGTGCGGCACGGCGCGGTCGCCGACCTGCGCGTCGTCGGCCACGCCGTCGGTGAGCTGGTCCACGTCCTGGCCGAGCTGCTGGAGAACGCCACCTCCTTCTCCCGTCCCGACACGGTCGTGGCGGTCACCGCCCGGGCCGAGGGCGCCGGCGCGCTCATCGAGATCGTCGACCGGGGGCTCGGCATGAGCCAGGCCGCGCTGGCCGAGGCGAACGCCGTCCTCGCCACCCCGCCGGCGGCCGACGTGGCGACGGTCGAGCGGATGGGCCTGTTCGTGGTGAGCCACCTGGCCGCCCGACTGCGCGTCGAGGTGCGCCTGGACGGCGGCGAGGACGGCCTTGTCGCCCGGGTGCGGCTGCCCGGTGACCTGCTGGCGCCGGCACCCGAGCGGGAGGCGCCCGCCCCGGCCCGGATGCTGACCGCCTCGGCGGCCGGCACGAGCTGGGACGAAGTGCCCGTGGTCGGGCGGCCGCCGGTGTGGGGCGGTGCGCGGCCCGCGGGCGAGCTGCCGGTGGCCGGGCGCCGGCCCGAGGTCCCGCCCTGGCAGGCCCGGTCGGTGCCGGTGCGGGCCGAGGACGTGCTCGCCCCGGCGGCCCGGCCGCCCGCGTCGACCGGCGGGGGCTGGTGGTCCCGGCAGGGGCCGTCGCCCGGTCCGGTGCCGGGGACCTCGCCCACGCCGCCGGCCGTCCCGGTCACCGGCGGGACCAACGAGCGCGGCCTGCCCGTCCGGGTGCCGATGGCGCAGCTCTCCGCCGTCACACGGCCGGAGCAGCCGGCGGTACGCCACGACCCGGACCCGGAGGCGGTCGGGGGAATGCTGTCCCGGCTCTACAGCGGGGTACGGCGGGCCGAGGCCGAGGACACCACGGAGATTTCCATGCCGCCGGGCGGCGTACACAGCGAAGGGGGACAGCGATGACGACGTTGAGCCGGGAGGCCCGCGACCTGAGCTGGCTGGTCAGCGGATTCGCGGAGCGGGTGCCGGGGGTGGTGCACGCCATCGTGGTCTCCTCCGACGGTCTGCTGGTCGCGATCTCCGACCACCTGCCCCGCGACCACGCCGACAAGCTCGCCGCCGTGACCTCGGGGCTGATGAGCATCACCGCGGGCGCGGCGCAGATGTTCGACGGGGACATCGTCAAGCAGACGGTCGTCGAGATGGGGCGCGGCTACTTCCTGGTGATGCAGGTGCGGGACGGGTCCATCCTGGCCACGCTGGCCGGGGCGGAGGCCGACATCGGTGTGGTCGGTTACGAGATGGCGCGGCTGGCCAAGCAGGCGGGGGAGATGCTCACCCCGGCGCTGCGGGCGGAACTCCAGCAGGCGCTGCCCCGCTGAGCGGGTCGGCGCGCCCGCCCGGCGTCCACCCCGGCGGGACCGCCGACGGGATCCGCCCCGGCGCCGCCGAGCGGCGCCGGGGCGGCGGTCGTCCGGGGGTCAGAGGCCGTTGGCGGCGATGACCTGGCGGTACCAGTGCGCGCTGCGCTTGAGCACGCGTCGCTGGGTCTGGTAGTCCACGTAGACCAGGCCCCAGCGCTCGTCGTAGCCCGCGTCCCACTCAAAGTTGTCGAGCAGGGACCAGACGTGGTAGCTCTCCAGCGGCACGCCGGCGGCCATGGCCCGGTGGACTGCGGCGAGGTGGTCGCGCAGGAAGGTGACCCGCCCGGCGTCGTCGACCGTGCCGTCGGCGTCGAGGACGTCCGGGGTGGGCAGCCCGTTCTCGGTGACGGTCAGCGGGATCGGGCCGTAGTCGCGGGTCACCCGGGTCAGGATGTCGTACATCCCGTCGGGGTGGATCTGCTGCCAGGAGGCCTGGGAGGTGGGCCAGCGCCCGGTCGTCGCGCCGTCGCCGGTGACGTAGTACGGCGTGTAGTACTGCACGGCGAGCAGGTCGACCGGCGCGGAGATGGTCGCCAGGTCGCCGTCGCGGATGCCGCGGACCAGCCGGCTGTCGGGGCCGAGGTCGTCCAGCACGTCCTGCGGGTAGCGGCCGGTGAGGATCGGGTCGAGGTAGAGGCGGTTCTCGTAGCCGTCGTAGAGCCGGGCGGCCAGGGCGGCCTCGGGCGAGTCGTCGGCCGGGTAGCAGGGGTGCAGGTTGAGCGCCGGGCCGATCCGGCCGGAGCCGGTGGCGCGGTACGCCGCGACGGCGAGCCCGTGGGCCAGCTGGAGATGGTGGGCGACCAGGTACGCGGCGTCCGGGTCCTGCCGGCCGGGGGCGTGGTGACCTTCGAGGTAGCCGTTCTGCACCACCGTCTTCGGCTCGTTGACGGTGAGCCAAACCGGCACCCGGTCGCCGAGCGCGCGGAAGACGATCTCGGCGTAGTCGGCGAACCGGTGGGCGACGTCGCGCGACTCCCAGCCGCCGGCGTCCTGGAGGGCCTGCGGCAGGTCCCAGTGGAACAGCGTCGCCATCGGCGCGATGCCCCGCTCGTGCAGCCCGTCGATGAGACGGCGGTAGAAGTCGAGCCCGCGCTGGTTGGGTGCGCCGGTGCCGTCGGCCTGTACGCGCGGCCAGGAGATGGAGAACCGGTAGCTGTCCAGCCCGATGTCGCGCATCAGGTCCAGGTCCTCGGCGTACCGGTGGTAGTGGTCGGCGGCGACGTCGCCGGTGTCGCCGTTGCGGGTGCGCCCCGGCGTGCGGCTGAAGGTGTCCCAGATCGACTCGCCCCGGCCGTCCTCCTTGGCCGCGCCCTCGATCTGGTAGGCGGAGGTGGCCGCCCCCCAGCCGAAGCCCGGAGGGAAGCGCAGGCCGGCCGCCGGCGTCTCGTCGGGGCGCGGCGCGGGGCCGTCGGTCCGGTGCCCGTCGCCCGCCACGGCGGCGGCGTGTGTCGCGGTGCCGGTCGTGGTGGCGGGGGCGGTGGCGGAGAGCGCGGCGCCGTGGGGCGGGCGCGGGGTGGGCATCGACATCGGTTCTCCTCATGGTGTGCGTGGCCACCGCCGGGCCGGGAGCGCTCCCAGCATAGGGCAGGAGCCGCCAACCGGTCGCCTCCGCCCGGCCGGTCGGGCGGAGGCGATCGGGGACGGCGGAGGGGTGTGTCGTGCGCCCGTGGCGGCGGTGCGGGAGCGGGGGCGCGCGGTGGCGCCGGCGCTCGGGTGGCCGGCCGCGGGACGCGGGGCGCCGGGGCGCGGGGCGTCGACCGGGCGGTACGGGCGGACAGCGGACGAGGCCGGTCGGAACGGCGACACGGCCAGTCCCGTCGGCCTCTTTTCCCGTTGTGGCGGGGGGTCTAGTGTGTGGGGACGGGGGAGGGCAACCCCCGTCCCCACCATTGCTGCACACGCACGGGCGGAATTGGCGTCCTGTCGTGCGTGTCGCGCGGGAGCCGGGCCACGCGAGTGGCTAGAGGATCCACCTCCCTCCGTGTCGGTGGGAACGGCTGACGGCGGTGTCCGGGCTGGCCCGCCGTCAGCCCTCGGGCTGACTCCCCGGGCTCCGTCGTCGACGGACCCCGGGTGATCTTCTAATTGCATCTCTGTCGATGGAAGCGCTCCCATCGACCGATGCTGCGACTGTAACGCCCGTCACGGCTTTGTGAAAGCCCCAAAACGAGATCGAAACATGTTGCTGCTTCGGTGCGCCTCCGGCCATTGTGGGAGCGCTTCCATGCATGGCACACTGTCGCCACCGCGACGCGGAGCCAGATCGCGCAAGCGTGGGTCGCCGAGGGCAGCCGGTCGTCTCCGGTACGGCATCCGACGCAGTCGGTGGAGCAGCCGTCCCGCAGGGGCCGCCGCCCGCCGTACCCCGGCCTCGGGCCGGGGCGACCACCATCCCCGGGCGCCCCGCATCCCCGTTCGCGGGAGGGCGCCCCGCCGGGGCCCTTCGTCCCCGGCCAGGTCCGAGGAGACACCGCGCACATGAGAAATCTGGCAAGACGTCGCCGCCTGGCGATGGTCGCCGCCGCCGCGCTCGCCGTCGGCGGGGTGACCCTGCCGGCCGGCGCCGCCCAGGCCGCCCCCGCCTGCGACGTGGTCTACGCGACCAGCGACTGGAACAACGGCTTCACCGCCAACGTCACCATCAAGAACCTCGGCGACCCGATCAACGGCTGGACGTTGAAGTTCGCCTTCCCCGGCGACCAGCGGGTGACCCAGGGCTGGTCGGCCAAGTGGAGCCAGACCGGCAACCAGGTCACGGCCACCAACGAGTCCTACAACGGCAACCTCGGCACCGGCGCCTCCACCAGCATCGGCTTCAACGGCACGCACGGCGGCACCAACCCGAAGCCGACGTCCTTCTCGGTCAACGGCGTGACCTGCGGCGGCACCCAGCAGCAGCCGCCGACGGTCGGGCTGACCGTGCCGGCCGGCCCCTTCGAGGCCCCCGCCGACGTGCCGCTGAGCGCCACCGCCAGCGACCCGGACGGGACCATCAGCAAGGTCGAGTTCTACCGCAACGGCCTGCTGGTCAACACCGACACCACCGCCCCGTACGGCTACACGCTCGAAGACCTGCCCGCCGGCGCGTACACGGTGCAGGCCAAGGCGTACGACAACGCGAACCTGACCGCCACCGCGGAGAAGTCCTTCACCGTCACGGCGGCGTCCGGGCCGGTGCTGGTCGCCACCCCGTCGGCGGTGAGCGTGACCGAGGGCGCCAGCTCGACGGTCAACCTCAAGCTCAGCGCCGCGCCGACGGCCAACGTGCCGGTCTCCCTCGCCCGCACCGGCGACACCGACATCACCGTCTCGCCGGCCTCGGTGACGCTGACCCCGAGCAACTGGAACACCGGGGTGAACGTGACCGTCGCCGCGGCGGAGGACGCTGACACGCTCGGCGGCACCGCCACCGTCACCGCCTCGGCCATCGGCTACGCGCCGCTGGCGATCACCGCCACCGAGATCGACAACGACAACGGCGGCGGGGACAACACCTACGTCAAGCGGTTCCTCGACCAGTACGGCAAGATCAAGAACTCCGGCTACTTCAGCCCCGAGGGCGTGCCGTACCACTCGATCGAGACGCTGATCGTCGAGGCGCCCGACCACGGCCACGAGACGACCTCCGAGGCGTTCAGCTTCTGGCTCTGGCTGGAGGCCCAGTACGGGCGGGTGACCCAGAACTGGGCGCCGTTCAACAACGCCTGGAACGTCATGGAGAAGTACATCATCCCGTCGCACGCCGACCAGCCCACCGCGGGCGCGGCCGGCACCGCCCAGTACGCCGCCGAGCACGACCTGCCCAGCCAGTACCCGTCGCAGCTGGAGCCGAACGTGCCGGTCGGCCAGGACCCGCTGCGCTCGGAGCTGCAGAACACCTACGGCACCGGTGACATCTACGGCATGCACTGGCTGCTCGACGTGGACAACACCTACGGCTACGGCCGCTGCGGCGACGGCACCACCCGGCCGGCGTACATCAACACCTTCCAGCGGGGCACCCAGGAGTCGGTGTGGGAGACCGTGCCGCAGCCGTCCTGCGACACCTTCGCCCACGGCGGTCGCAACGGCTACCTCGACCTGTTCGTGAAGGAGGCGAACGCACCGGCGAAGCAGTGGAAGTACACCAACGCCCCCGACGCCGACGCCCGCGCCGTGCAGGCCGCGTACTGGGCCCTGACGTGGGCCAAGGAGCAGGGCAAGGAGGCCGACGTGGCGGCCACCGTGGCCAAGGCCGCGAAGATGGGTGACTACCTGCGCTACGCCATGTTCGACAAGTACTTCAAGAAGATCGGCAACTGCGTCGGGGCCGCCACCTGCCCGGCCGGCACCGGCAAGGACTCGGCGCACTACCTGATGTCCTGGTACTACGCCTGGGGCGGCGCGTACGAGCCGAACCAGAACTGGTCGTGGCGGATCGGCTCCAGCCACAACCACTTCGGCTACCAGAACCCGTTCGCGGCCTGGGCGCTGACCAACGTCAACGAGCTCAAGCCGAAGTCGCCGACCGCGGTCACCGACTGGACCAAGAGCCTGGAGCGGCAGCTGGAGTTCTACACCTGGCTCCAGTCCGCCGAGGGCGGCATCGCCGGCGGCGCGACCAACAGCTGGGGCGGCCACTACGGCCAGCCCCCGGCCGGCACGTCGACCTTCTACGGCATGTACTACGACGTCGACCCGGTCTACAACGACCCGCCGTCGAACCAGTGGTTCGGCATGCAGGCCTGGTCGATGCAGCGCATCGCCGAGCTGTACCTGGAGACCGGAAACGCCAAGGCCAAGGCGCTGCTGGACAAGTGGGTGCCGTGGGCGATCGCCAACACCACGCTGGGCACCAACTGGTCGATCCCGTCGGACATGAAGTGGACCGGCCAGCCGACCACCTGGAACCCGGCCAACCCGCAGCCCAACACCAACCTGCACGTCGAGGTCACGGTGAAGGGCCAGGACGTCGGCATCGCCGCCGCCTACGCCCGCACCCTCATCGCGTACGCGGCGAAGTCGGGCAACGTGGCGGCGAAGAACACCGCCAAGGGGCTGCTGGACGCGCTGCACGCGGCCAGCGACGCCCAGGGCGTGTCCACGGTGGAGAAGCGCGGCGACTACCGCCGCTTCGACGACGTCTACGACGCCAGCACCGGTCAGGGCCTCTACGTGCCGCCGGGCTGGACGGGGACCATGGCCAACGGTGACCCCATCGCCGCGGGCAAGAGCTTCCTCGACATCCGCTCCTTCTACAAGAACGACCCGGCCTGGCCGAAGGTCCAGGCGTACCTGGACGGCGGTCCCGAGCCGGAGTTCAAGTACCACCGGTTCTGGGCCCAGGCGGACGTCGCCATGGCGTACGCCGACTACGGAAAGCTGTTCCCCAACGGCTGACCGACTCCTCCGGGTGGGTGGCGCGGCCCGCCCGCCCGGAGGCCGGCCGGGCGGGCCTGGGGGAAACGGAGACGCCCGGTCGGCGGACGGCCTGACTCCCACGGTCAGGCCGGGGTGGGCCGGTCAACCGGCCGACGCAGCGGGGCAACCGGCCCACCCCACCGCACCCGGATATGCACCGGGTGCGAAAACGCCCGAAAAACCGGCCAACACGGGATCACGCGCGGGGCCGGGACGGAGTAACGTACGTCACCGGAGAGGCCGCTCCCCCCGTGGCGGCCTCTCCCTTACTTTCCCGCCGGCTCCACCGGCGCGGCGGCCGGCACAACCGGGTGGCGCAGCCCCGGGTGACCGGCCGGCAACGTCCGGCGCACCACCACCCAGCTCACCGCGAGCACCGCCGCCACCAGCGGCCAGGACAGCGCGACCCGGGCCACCGTCAGCGCGACCACCTGACCGCCGAGCCACAGCGGCAGGAACACCGCCACCCGCAGCACGTAGGACGCCGCCCAGACCCAGCTGCCCCGGCCGTACGCGCGCAGCAGCGCCGGATCCCGCCGCCACCGGGTCCGCTGGCCGAGCGCGACGCCCACCACCACCCCGAGCAGCGGCCAGCGCACCACGATGCTGACCACCCAGGCGAGGGTGCTCGCCGCGTTGGACAGCAGCTGGACGAGGAAGAAGTCCTCGGCGCGGCCGGTGCGCAACGCGACAAGCGCGGCCACGCAGACGGCCAGCAGCCCGATCAGCACCGAACGCGGCCGGTCGCCCCGGTGCAGCCGCCAGCCGGCCAGCGCGGCGCCGGTGACCACCGCCGCGCCCACCCCGCCCCACAGCGAGTGCCCGCCGAGCAGCCAGCCGAGGGCGAAGGCCACCGGCGGCAGGCTGGCGTCGACCGCGCCCCGGCGCCCGCCGAGCAGGTCCGCGAGCGTCTCCGGCCGGTCCGTCGGGGCCGCCGCACGCTCCGGTGTACGCGTCACCGCACCCTCCTCACGTCCGCCACCAACCTAGCCGTACCCGAGCGACAGGCCACCCGCCGACCGGGCTGCGCCTGCCGCTACGGTGTGCGGGTGCGAGCGACGGCAAGGGGTTGGACCGCAGTCTGGTTGGTCGTTTTGGCGATCGTCCAGGCGGCGGCCTTCCTCGCGGTGTGGCGGGTCGCCGTGCACGTCGAGATCGGCCAGTGGGTCGACACCGTCGCCCTGACCGGCAACCGGATCGGGCAGGACCGCATCGACGGTCCGGTGGACCGGATCCTCAACGCCATGTCGGTCGTCTCGCTGCTGGCGGCGACCGCGGTGATCGGCTTCATCGCCCTGATCCGGGGCCGGATCGCCCTGGCCGTCACGGCCACCCTGCTGATCGCCGGCGCCAACGCCACCACCCAGTTGCTCAAGTACGGCCTGACCCGGCCCGACTTCGGCATCGACCCCGAACGGATCTACGCCGGCAACAGCCTGCCCAGCGGGCACGCCACGGTCGCCGCCTCGGTCGCGGTGGCCCTGGTGCTCGTCCTGCCGCGCACGGTACGGGTCTTCGGCGCGTTCCTCGGCGCCGGCTACGCCGCGATCGCCGGGGTGGCCACCCTCTCCGCTGGCTGGCACCGGCCCAGCGACGCGGTGGCCGCGTTCCTGGTGGTCGGGGTCTGGGCGGCGCTGGCCGGGCTGGTGCTGCTGATCACCCAGCGGGAACAGGCGCAGGTGGAGTCGGCCGACGCCCACCGGGTCGCCGCGACGGTGCTCGGCGTCGGCGGCGTACTGGCGGTGGTGGCCTGCGGGCTGGCCCTCGCCTGGCTGGTCGACCTGCGCGGCACCGCGCCCAGCGAGCTGGCCCGCCGGCCCCTGCTCGTCGGCTACGCCGGCACCGCCGCCGGGATCGTCGGCACGATGGGCGTGGTGATGGCGCTGGTGCTCGCCGCCGTGCACCGGCTGGTGCCCCGGGTCAAGGGCTGACCGCTCAGCGGGAGTAGGTGCCGACCATCGTCCCGCTCGCGAGGTCCCGCTCGACGAGCAGGCGGTGCACCTCGTCCGCCCGCGGCGTCCCGGGCAGCTCCAGCGGCCGGTCCAGCGCGTAGAGCCGGAAGAAGTACCGGTGCGGATCGTCGCCCTGGGGCGGGTGCGGGCCGCCCCACCCCGTGGTGCCGAAGTCGTTGGGCCACTCGCGGCCGCCCAGGGGCACGCCGCCCTCCGGTGACCCGGCGGCGCTCGGCGCGATCCCGGTGACCAGCCAGTGCAGGAACGGCGTCCTGCCCGCGTCGGGGTCCTCGACGAAGAGGACCAGCTCGGCCGCGGACTCCGGCACCCGCTCCCACTCCAGCGGCGGTGACACGTTGCCGCCTTCCTTGGAGAAGCGGGTCGGCAGCATGTCGTGGTCGTTGAACGCGGTGCTGCGCAGCATGATCCCGGCCATCCCTGGCACTCCTCTCGTCGGCCCGGCCGCGCGTACCCGCCGGTGCGACGCCGAAACGGGCGAACCCCGGTGTGAGAGGGTCGACGGCGGAAGGTGCGGGACGGGGGAGGACCGTGGAGAGCGTACGGGCGGGGTTCCGGGACGAGTGCGAGCGGCTCGGCGAGGCGCTGCGCGGCGTCGACGAGGCGGATCTCGACCGGCCGACCGACTGCCGGCCGTGGACCGTACGCGAACTGCTGGCCCACGTACGCACCGGCGCGGGCCGGCTGGTCGACATGCTCGCCGCGCCGGCCCCGCCCCGCGCCGAGGTCGACGCCGCCGCCTACTACGGCGCCGCCAAGTTCACCCCGCCCGTGGACGCTGCCCGCGTCGACGCCGGCCGGCGGGAGGCCCGGGAACTCGACGGTCCGGCCCTGGTGGCCGACTTCGACCGGGCCTGGCGGGCCGCCCTCGACGCCGTCGACGCCGCACCGCCGGATCGGGTGGTACGCACCCGCCACGGCGACGCGATGGCGCTCGGCGAGTTCCTGCGTACCCGCGTGGTGGAGGTCGGCGTGCACGGCCTGGACCTGGCGGCGGCGCTCGACCGGCGGCCGTGGCTGACGCCCACCGCGGCGGAGGTCGTCGCCGATTTGCTCACCGGCGGGCGGGCGGTCCCGCCCGGGCTGGGCTGGGACCGGCTCACGCTGATCCGCAAGGCGACCGGCCGGGCCGGCCTCACCGACCGCGAGCGGGCCGTCGTCGACGCCGCCGGCTTCCGCTGGCTCTCCTTCGGCGGCTGATCCGGGCAGAGCCCCGATCCTGGACCCGGGCCCGTCCCCACCGCAGGCCCCGTGCCAGCCGCGCCGCAGAGCCCGTGCCTGCCGCGCGGCCCGCCTCGGGGGATGCCCGCCGAGCGGGTCAGGCGTCGGCGCCGAGCGGGTCCGACTCCGGGCGCGGGGCGGGCACGTGCGGGGCGGCCTTACGCAGGTGGTCCAGCACGACCGGGTCGATCCGGCCGGGCACCAGGCGCTCCTCCAGGTTCTCCAGGCCGGCCCAGGAGAAGAGCGCCTCCTCCGGCCGCGCCGGGTCGACCGGGTGGCCGAGCGCCCCCAGCAGCGCGCCGACCTCGGCGGCGACCGCGCCCGTCAGGTCGAGCAGGGTGGCCGGGTCGGGCCGGCTGAAGAGCAGGGTGTGCACCGCGAGCAGCCGGCCCAGCTCGGTCACCGGATCGGGGTGGTCGTCGACCCGCAGGTCGACCAGCACGTCGCCCGTGCCGTCGTACCCGCCGCCGCGCTCGACCACCAGCAGCCCGGCGCTCTGCCGGCCGCGCCGGTCGCCGCCGGCCCGGTCCCCGGCGCGCAGCGCGGCCAGCAGCCGGTCGGGGAACGGCAGCGCCGTCCCGCCCAGCCAGGCGTCCCGGACCGCGTCGATCACCTGCGGGCCGACCAGGATGTTGCCCTGCGCCGCCCAGCCGTCCCCGGCCTGACCCCCGGCCCAGGGATGGCAGCTCGGCCCGGTCCAGGTGGCGCCGGCACCGGTGGCGGCGACCACCCCGAGCTGGCGGTGGTCCCGGTCCGGGTCGGCGGCGACCAGCCCGGCCACCACGTCGGCCGCCGCCACCCCGGTGCGCAGCAGCGTCAGCCCCTGCGGGCGGTAGGCGAGGTTGACGTGGGCCTGGGTGGCGAGCGCGCCGACCTCGGCCTCGGCGGCCGGCACCAGCGCGCCGGCGGCGAGGAACCGGCTGGCCACGACGACGCCGTGCCGGCGGCCGTCGTCGGAGCGGGCGACGAGCGAGAAGGTCACGCCTGGAGACTAGTTCCAGCGGAACAGGAACGCGGCGACGGTCGCACCGACGACCGCGGTGATCGCCAGGCCCGCCAGGTTCGACGCGTCGACCGGGGCCCCCGCCCAGGCGCTGGAGAGCGCCTCGACAGTGGCGCCGAACGGCAGCCACGAGGCGGCCCGGGCCACCGGCTCCGGCAGGGAGGCGGTGCCGCCGAACAACCCGCCGACGGCCCCGAGGGCGAAGAAGGCGATCAGGCCGATGGCGACCGCCGAATTCGGGGTGGGCGCGACCGAGGCGACGATCATGCCCAGCCCGTACATCGCGGCCACGGAGAGCCCGACCACGGCGAGCGCCATGCCGACGTCGGCCGGCGGCCGGGCGTCGAAGCCGACGACAGCGACGGCGTACGCCAGCCCGATCCCCGCCACCACCTGCGCCAGGCTCACCACCATCTGGGCGACGAGCACCATCGCCGGCGACGCCGGGGTGACCGCGAGCCGGCGCAGCACCCCGCTGCGGCGGTAGTAGGCCAGGAAACTCGGCATGTTCACGATGCCGATCGTGGCGAGGACGATGGTGAAGACCAGCGGAAGGACGAAGAGGTCCAGCGCCGAGCGCCCGCCGGCGACCTCCTGGTCACCGGCGGTGGCGGCATTCATGACCAGGATCAACAGCGGCAGCCCGATCGGTACGACCAGCCCGGCCGTGTCCCGGACGACCATCCTCGCCTCGCACCCGATCAGGGTCAGCCACGAGCCCGCCCCGGGCCGTCGTACGGTCACCTCGTTCATGCGTTCTCCTCCGTGACGAGTTCCTTGCCCGTGAGGCGGACGAACGCCTCCTCCAGGTCCGCGGCGCCGGCCCGGGCGACCAGCCCGGCCGGTGTGTCCAGGGCGACGATCCGGCCGGCGTCGAGCAGCACGACCCGGTCGCAGAGCCGTTGGACCTCGTCCATCGCGTGGCTGACCAGCAGCACGGTCTCGTCGCGCAGCCCCTCCACACCCGCCCAGATGCGCCTGCGGGCGCGGGGATCCAGCCCGGTGGTGAGTTCGTCGAGGATCACCACCCGCGGGCGGCCGACCAGGGCGAGAGCTATGGAGAGGCGCTGCTGCTGGCCGCCGGAGAGCTTCTCGAACCGCGTCCTGGCCTGCCCCCGCAGGTCGACCAGGTCGAGCAGTTCGTCGGCGGGCCGCGGGTCGGGGTAGAAGCTGCGGTAGAGGCCGAGCAGCTCACCGACGGTCAGCGCCGCGTGCAGCTCGGCCTTCTGCAACTGCACGCCGAGCAGCTGGCGTACGGCGGCGCGATCCCGGCGCGGGTCCCGGCCGAGCACCCGGACGCGCCCCCGGTCGGGGACGCGCAGGCCGGCGATCAGCTCGATCATCGTCGTCTTGCCGGCCCCGTTGGCGCCCAGGACACCCAGCACCTCACCGGGGGCCACCGTCAGGCTGACGTCGTCGACGGCGACGACGTCGCCGTACCGTTTGTGCAGGTTGACGACCTCGATGGCGGGTTGGTTCATGTCCCAATGCTGGTCGGCGCCACCCGTCCGCCGCCTGTGCCGAAGGTCAGCCCCGCCGGCCATGACTTTCGGCACCCGTGGCCCGCCGGCCGCGGCGGCTAGGGTGGCCGCATGCGTCGGCTGGGACTCGATGAGTGGTCCGGCCTGGTGATGCTCGTCGTGTGCGTGGGCGTCGGGTCGCCGGTGATGCTCGGCCTGGTCGAACCAGACATCCCGGCGCCGGTGTGGGTGGGGCTCTTCGTGGTCACCCTCGGCGCGGCGCTCGTCGCCGTGGCCGAATGGGGCGCACCGGTGCTGAGGTGGGCGGCCTACGGCACGGCGGTGGTCGCCGGCTGGGGCGTGGTCGCGACCGCCCCCCGCGCCGGCATGCTGCCGATCCTGCTGGTGGTGATCGCCGCGCTCGGGCCGGAGGCCGTTCGGTTGCCGGTCAACCTGCTGGTGGTCGCGCTGAACACGGCCGTGATCGCCCTGACCGTCAGCCGGATCCACGACGGCCCGGTCGAGCCGCTCGCCGCCGCGGTGTTCTACGGGCTGATCCAGATCGCGACGGCGTTCAGCGTCACCGCGGTCCGACGGGAGCAGCAGCACCGTCAGGAGCTCACCCGGGCGCACATCGAGCTGCGCGCGGCCAGCCTGCTGCTGGCCGGGTCCGCGCGCACGGCGGAACGGCTGCGCATCTCCCGCGAGCTGCACGATCTGCTCGGCCACCAGCTCACCGTCCTCACCCTGGAGCTGGAGGCGGCCCGGCACCGGGAGGGCGACCCCGCGCGGGAGCACGTCGAACGGGCCGGGAGGGTGGCCCGTGAGGTGCTCGCGGACGTCCGCGACACCGTCAGCGCGCTGCGCGCCGGGTCGGCCGCCGACCTGGCCGAGGCGCTGCGCGACGTCGGCCGCGACATTCCCGGACTCGACGTGACGGTCGAGGTGGGGGAGGACGTCGAGGCGGACGAGGAACAGACCGCGGCACTCGTCCGGGCCGTACAGGAGATCATCACCAACACCCTCCGGCACGCCTGCGCGCGCGAGCTGGGTGTCACGATCGTCCGCCACGACGACGCGATCCGACTGGCCGCGGTCGACGACGGGCAGGGCGCTCGGAACGTGCTTCCCGGCAACGGACTGCGGGGCCTCGCGGAGCGGTTCGCGGCACTCGGCGGGGAGATCGCGTACGACGGCAGCTCGGGCTTCCGGGTGATCGCCCGGATGCCGGCCCGGCGACCGGCATGGTCGGTCCAGACGACCCGTGCCGCCGAAACGACCGGAGTGCCGGCGTGACCAGGGTCGTCGTGGTCGACGACCAGACGCTGGTCCGGCAGGGCGTCCGCACCCTGCTCGACATGGCCGGCATCGAGGTGGTCGGCGAGGCAGACGACGGCGAGGCGGCCCTGGACGTGATCGACGCGACCCGGCCCGACGTCGTCCTGCTCGACCTGCGCATGCCGCGTCGGGACGGCATCTGGGCCCTTCGGCGGCTACGTGAGCGCGGGAGGGACGTACCGGTGCTGGTGCTCACCACCTTCGACGACGACACCCTCGTCCTCGACGCCCTCCGCGCGGGAGCGCGGGGCTACCTGCTCAAGGACGTCACGCTGGAGCAGCTGACCCGGGCGGTCGAGACCCTCGCCGCGGGCGGAACGCTCATCGCCGTGTCGATCACCGACCGGCTCCTGCGCGCCATCCGCTCGGCGCCGTCCCCGATCGGGGTGAGCGCTCCGCCATCGCAGGAACTCACCGAGCGGGAGCTGGACGTGCTGCGGCTGGTCGCCGAGGGCTACACCAACCGGGAGATCGCCGGCCTGCTCTTCCTCGCGGAGGGAACGGTCAAGAACCACGTGTCGGCGATCCTGCTCAAGCTCGGCGCCCGGGACCGCACCAACGCGGTGCTGCGGGCGCTGCACGAGGGCGTCCTGCGGTAGCGCCGACCGTGGCCTGCCCGCCGTCCCGTCCGGTCGTCCGGGCCGACCTTCGTGCCACCGCTTCGCCACAGCCACGCGCACTTCTGCGGGCTTCGATGCGTGTGGGATCCCCGACGGGATCTTGCTCTGCGCCACGCCGAGCGGGCACGATCGACCGATGACGACGCGTTGGGGCATGACCGTACCGCTGGACGGCATCCCGCTCGCCGAGCACGCCGCGGTCTACGCGGCCCTCGACCGGGCCGGATTCACCGACGTCTGGTCCTCCGAGGTCAACGGGGCGGACGCGTTCACCCCGTTGGCGCTCGCCGCCGCCTGGCAGCCCCGGCTGCGCCTGGGCACCGCGATCACGCCGGTCTTCACCCGGGGCCCGGGCCTGCTGGCGATGAGCGCGGCGGCGCTGGCCGACGCCGCCCCCGGCCGGTTCGCGCTCGGCATCGGCGCGTCCTCGCCGGTCGTCGTCCGCAACTGGAACGCCGTGCCGTTCGACGAACCGTTCCGGCGCACCCGCGACGTGCTGCGGTTCCTGCGCGCGGCGCTGTCCGGGGCGACCGTCGACGAGGAGTACGACACCTTCACCGTGCGCCGCTTCACCCTGGACCGCAAGCCGGCCGTGCCGCCGCCGGTGCTGCTCGCCGCGCTGCGCCCCGGGATGCTGCGGCTGGCCGGCGCCGAGGCCGACGGCGTCATCCTCAACTGGCTGGCCGCCGCCGACGTGCCCCGGGCGCTCGCCGAGGTCGGCGAGCGGCGCCCCGGCTACGAGGTGGTCGCCCGGATCTTCGTCTGCCCGACCGAGGACGCCGCGCACGCCCGCGCCCTGGGCCGCCGGCTGATCACCAGCTACCTGACCGTCCCCGCGTACGCCGAGTTCCACCGCTGGCTCGGCCGGGAGGAGGTGCTCGGGCCGATGTGGCGGGCCTGGGCCGCCGGGGACCGGCGCGGCGCGGGCGCGGCGGTGCCCGACGACGTGGTCGACGCGTTGGTGCTGCACGGCTCGCCGGAGCACTGCCGCGAGCAGGTCCGCCGCTACGCCGACGCCGGCGTGGACGTGCCGGTGCTGGCGCTGCTGCCCACCCCCGAGCTCGCCGCCGGTGGCGCGGCGGCGCTGGCGGACCTGATCACGCGCCTGGGCGGGGGTGGGGCGCGGTGAACCTCACCGACCGGGTGGCCGTGATCACCGGTGGGGCCGGCGGCATCGGCTCCGCCCTGGCCCGCCGCTTCGCCGCCGAGGGCGCCGCCGCCGTGGTGGTGGCCGACCTCGACGCCGACGCGGCCCGTGCGGTGGCCGACGGCCTCGGCCCGGTCGCCCACGCCGTCGGGCTGGACGTGACCGACGAGGAGCAGGTCCGCGCCCTGGTCGCCGACACCGAGCGGCGGTACGGGCGCATCGACCTGTTCTGCGCCAACGCGGGCGTCACCTCCGGTGGCGGGATGGAGATCGACGACGCCGGCTGGGACCGCGCCTGGCGGGTCAACGTGCTCTCGCACGTCTACGCGGCCCGCGCGGTGCTGCCGGCGATGCTCGCCCGGGGCGGCGGCTACCTGCTGCACACCTGTTCGGCGGCGGGCGTGCTGACCTCGGTCGGTGACGCCCCGTACGCCACGACCAAGCACGCCGCCGTCGGCTTCGCCGAGTGGCTCTCCGTCACCTACCGCGACCAGGGCGTCCGGATCAGCGCGCTGTGCCCGCAGGGCGTGGACACGCCGATGCTCGCCGACGGGCTGGCCGCCGGTCACCTGGGCGCGCGGGTCGTGGCCGCCTCCGGTGCGGTACTCACCGCCGACCAGGTGGCGGATGCGGTGGTCGCCGGCCTCGCCGAGGAGCGCTTCCTGATCCTGCCGCACCCCGAGGTCGCCGGGTACGCCCGCCGCAAGGCGGAGGACCCGGACGGCTGGCAGTCCGGCCTGCGCAAACTCGTCCG
Source organism: Micromonospora sp. M71_S20 (assembly GCF_003664255.1). Classification (NCBI taxonomy): domain Bacteria; kingdom Bacillati; phylum Actinomycetota; class Actinomycetes; order Micromonosporales; family Micromonosporaceae; genus Micromonospora; species Micromonospora sp. M71_S20. Next base: position 854,926 of record NZ_RCCV01000003.1, read on the forward strand.
CCGTCTGCGGGCCTGAGGCCGGCCGCGCGGATCCGGTCCTCAGCCCCGTCACGACGACGCACGTCACTTCCTGCCGTCCGCCGACCTCCTGCGGACCGACGGCGAGCCGCTCACCGTCCAACCCGACGAGTCGCCACGTTGGAGCCCGGACAAGGAACTCTGGTCGCAGGGTGAGACGGCGTGGGCGCGCCGGGTCGACGAGCAACGTGTTCTGCCTGTCGTGCCGCCAGGCGAGTGTGCGAACTCCTCCGCATGCCGCACGTCGACTTCTGATATTTCGGCCTGGACGCATATTCTGCCTCCCGATATATTGTGGCCATGGCGACTCGACCGATGACCGAAGCGGCGTTCTTCGTCCTGGCAGCGCTGGCCGGTAGGCCCTGCCATGGCTACGGCATCGTCAACGAGGTGAAGGAGTTGTCGCAGGGGCGGGTGCACCTGAGGGTGGGCACGCTCTACGGCGTGCTCGACCGGCTCGTCACCGACGGTCTGGTGGAACTGGACCGCGAGGAGGTGCAGCAGGGCCGGCTCCGGCGGTACTACCGGCTCACCGACTCCGGCGGGCGGGCGTTGGCGGAGGAGGCTGACCGTCAGGCCGCCAACGCCCGTGCGGCCACTGAAAGGCTCGGTGTGTGGCGGCCCGCCGTGGGCGGTGCGGCATGACGAGTCGCCTGGAGCAGCGGTACCGCCGGCTGCTGACGCTGCTGCCAGCCTCCTATCGCCGCAGGTGGGAAGACGACATGGCCCACACGTTCCTGGAGTGCGTCGGCGCCGAGGAGGACACCGAGGACGCCGCGTACCTCCGGGACCACGGCCGGCCCGACGGTCATGAAGTCCTCAGCGTCCTGGCGCTCGCTACGCGGCTTCGGCTTGGCGGCGTCGGCGCCGAGCCGAGGTCGCGGCTCTGGGGCGATGCGATCCGTGCGGTGGCGCTGCTCGGCCTGCTCTTTCATGCCGTCATGGCGGCGATGGAAATCGGCGTCATGCCCTGGCTCGCCGACGAGTTTCCGCCACTGCCGTCGTCGCCCACCGAGCCGGCATCAGGCCTGCCAGGTGAAGCGTGGCGCCTGGTGTCCGATTCCGTTGGGCTGTTCGCGATCGCCGCGTTCATCGCGCTCGCGGTGAATCAGCCCAGGCCGGCCCGCTGGCTGGCGGTGGTGCCCCTCGGAGCGGCCTGGGTCGCCAGGATCTACGAGGCGGTGTCCCTGCCCGGCGGCACGCCCCCCGGCGCCTGGCTCATCGTGCTCGTCGACACGGCCTTGGTGCTGGCGCTGGTGGCGTTCCATCGGGAGGCTCCGCCCGTGCGCACCCGGACCTGGGTCCGTGCCTTCGTCGCCGGTGTCCTCCTGAGCCCCCTGCACGTCATCGGATTGTGGGCACTTCCCGTGGAGCAGGATGTGCGATTCGCGGCGCTGGACTGGTCGGGCCTGTGTGCGTTGTCGGTGTCCGCCGCGGGTATCGCCTACCTCGTCCTGCACCCGTCGGCAGCGGCCCGGGCGGCCCACTGGCCGCTGACTCTCCTGCTCCTGGGGCTTGCCGCCCTCGTGCTGCGCGGCGTGTCCATCGCCGATCACGTCCTGCGGGGCGGCGCGCCTGCCGCCGTGATGGCGGCCTGCGCTGCCGAAGCAGTGCTGCTGCTGGTGGTGTGCGTGCCGCTGGCGGTGCTCGCGCGGCGGGCGACCCGGGAACTGCGCATGAACCCCGCCGACATGGCGGGTTGACGTGACACGAGTCGTCGGGTGGCCGGCGACCCACTGTTGGGTGAGAGGAGACCCGCTGATGACGGAACCTGACATGCCGCGCAGGACGCCGGATCCCGATGGTGCGGAGAGGTACCGGCGGTTGCCGGCACGCGTGAGCCTCGACCAGGTCGTGACCACTCAGGCCGCGGCGACCCCGGCCGGCCTGCTGTGGCTGGCCAGTCCGGGCGACATCGGGGGCTGTGGCGGCGACGGCGACGGCGATTGACGCAGGGCACCTCCGCACGGATCGCACCCGCGTTCCGGCCCGGAAAGGTCGGTCACGCCTGAGCGCCGCTAGAAGCTGCTGACGAGCTTGACGAACGCGTCGTCGATCTTCGCCGGGTCGCGGGCGTCGAACGCCTTGCCCGCGGACGCCTTGGCGATCCGGTCCAGCGTCCCGAAGTCGGACTTCTCGTCGAAGGCGATGCAGAAGATCTTGATCGGTCGTTCCGGATCCAACGCGACATCCTTCAGCAGCCGGGCGAGGCTGTTGTCCTTGGTGTACTCGTTCGTGCCGTCGGTCAGTACGACCACCGCGTTGATCCGCGACTGGTCGTAGTGATCGAGCATGTGCCGGTGTGCCGCCCGTACGGTGGCGTACAGCGCGGTGCCGCCCTCGACGTGGAGATTGTTGAGCTCCTTGGTGAGCGTCTTCTGGTCGAAGGGTGACAGCCGGACCTCCTCGCTGTACGGCGACTTCGGCCGCTGCGGGGTCTCCGACGAGAACGACCAGAGCGCGACCTTGTCCTCGGAGTTCAGCAGGCCGAAGCCCTTGGCGGCGGCCCTGGTCGCCACCTGGAACCTGGTCCGCTCACCGATCTTCGCGTTCATCGAACCGGAGGTGTCGACGGCCACGAGGATGTTGGCCTTCTTGCGCAGCGTGCCCCAGCCGGTGAGGATCGCCTTCACCACGGCGGGATCCGGCGGGTCGAAGTAGGTGAGGTTCTCGGCCCCCCGCCCGCCGACGGCGGCGATCAGCGGGCCGGCCGCGTTCCGCTCGTGGTCGCGGAACCCGTGCCGGCTGAAGCTCTGCTGCTGCGGCGGCTCCTGGAGGAACTTCAGGAAGTCGGCGGCGGCGTCACGCTGCTCCGGGCTGGCCGAGGGGAGCACCACGTACGGGTGGTCGAGGTTGAACGTGCCCTCCTTCGGATACAGCGCGACCAGCGGGACCCTCGGCTTCTCGCCCGGAGTCGGGCTCAGCTTCCCCTCGTTGTACTGGTAGACCAGCTCCTCCTGCGTCACCACCGCGCTCATGTCCGTCGGGGCCGCCGTGTCGGCGCTGGACAGGTCCGCCTCGGCGCGGTCCTTCAACAGGTCCACGATGTCGTCGCTGTAGTGGGACACGTTGGCCTCGATGCGGCGGACGAACTGGGTCACCGTCGGATTCGCGACGTCGCTCTCGGTCAGGTCGCTGGCCCGGTTGATGGCCGCGTAGTAGCTCGCGATCGTGGCCGCCAGCCCGGAGGTGGACATGTTCGGGTTGACCTTGCCGAAGCTGAACCGCCCCCAGTCGGGGCGACCGAAGGTGGCCCAACCCGTGCGCCCGGACGAGCCCAGGACCTCACCCCAGCCGAGTGGGCCCTGTTGCTGGAGGTGCTTACCCTTCGACTGCGGCATGGCGATCACCAGCGGGCTGTTCGCGATCGACGGGTACCGGCCCGGGGTCTGCGCCGGGCGTCCGGCGGCCTCGTCCAGCAACTTCAACTGCCCGGTCCACAGGCTCGACGTCGGCAACCACACCTGCGGCCGTGGCAGGTTGGGCTGCTTGGCCGCCCAGTCGCCGGCCAGCGCGTCCGTCGAGGCGCCGGAGGCGAGGCCGTGCACGGTCACCACGGCGCACCGGTCGCCGACTCGCCGATCGCTCTTGTTGTAGCGTTCCGCCAGCTCGCCGAGCAGCACGTCCTTTTCGATCGATGAGCTGACCTCCAGCGGCGTGCACCCGACGTCCGCCGCCGGCCGGACGATCAGGTAGGCCGCCGCGATGACCGCGGATCCGGCCACGATGGCCGCGGTGTACGGCAGCCACGGCCGGGCAGTCGGTCGAGCTGAAACCATCGGGTCCCTCCAGGGGTGCGGCGGTGGCGTCGGCGATGGCCTACCGGGTTGACCGCCACCCGGTAGCCATGTCCGTCCCTGCCCGGGTGGACGGCGCCCCGGCCGCCCACGCCCGGCCGCCCGATGAGCTGGCAGGGCCCCGCCGTGCGCGGATCACACGAGCCCGGCGGCGTGGTGCCCGGCATCGCTGCCCCTGTCAGCCCAGCCATTGTGACTCCACCGAAACCTTGACGAGCCGCGCCGGGGCGACGGACGACAGAGGTATGGTGTCACGGCCCGCCAGCCCGAAAGCCACTCGCCTCCGGCGTGTCGTGCCGTCTCGCGGTTCGAGCGGAACTGACGATGGCGGTGGATCCCTCGCGCGAGAGGGCGGTGCGTGGTTCGTCCGCCAGCAACCGGTCGCGGGACCCGCGCCACAGTGCCGCTCACAGGCGGACGATCTGACCCACGCGCGGCGGCGTCCGGCCGGCGAGCACCTCCAGCCAGGCGCGCTCCAGGGCGGCGGGCCCGGATCCGGTGCGGACGTCGAGCCATCCGCCCACGACGCCGGTGAACCGTTGCCAGGCGTCCGTGAACCGCTGGTCGAGCCCGTCGCGGCCCCAGTCCTGGCGGCGCTTGCGCATCTGCACCGGGGCGAAGAACACCTCTCCGGCGGCGTCGGCGTTCGGGATCTGGGTGGTGAGCCCGACCGCGACGTCCCGCACGAGCCGGTCGCCGAGGTGCTCCCGCAGGGCCGCGCGGGTGGCGGGCGCGCCGGACAGGTCGAGATACGCGGTCGGTACGGCGTCGAGGGCGTGGATGTCGTCGTAGGAGACGACGTCGTCGTAGCACCCGAGTGACCGGGTGAACGCGAGGTTGCCGGGTGAGGTGAGCCCGACCAGGCGCGGGCCCCGGCCGTGCAGCTCGAAGGCGGCGGCGTACGCGGTCTTGCTCGATGCCGACGACAGCACCAGCGACCGCGCCCCGTAGAAGTCGTTGTCGACGACATGGTCGGCCAGCATGAAGGAGGTGAAGAACAACGGCCGGAACAGGACCAGCAGGTCCTCCTGGTCTTCCCGGTACGCCGGGTCGCCGGTGGTCGCCCGGTACACGTTGTACGGCGAGGGCAGGTCGGCCCGGTGTGCGCTCGCGTCGCGGAATCCGGAAGCGTCCACCCGGTCCGGCCGCACCAGCAGGTGACCCGCCGGCGGGAGGTAGCCGTAGACCCGCTGCCCCGCCGCGACCCCCTCGACCGTCGACTCGACCACCTCGGCGAAGCCCCACAGCGGCGGAAGTCCCCACTGCGGGCCGAGCCCACGGGGGCCGGGCGGGAAGAACTCCCAGTACCGCATCGAGTCGCCGAGCACCGCGTAGGTGACGTTGTTGGCGGTGAGGCCGACGCGGTCCACCCGCAACAGTGCCTCGCCGTCGGCGAGGGTGGGCGTCGTGCCTTCGACGAGGGTGGTCCGGCTCAGGTCGTCACGGGCCACGGCGAAGCTCCAGGAAGCAGGCATGATGCGACGCTAAGCAGCCCCGGAGTCCGAGACAAGTGCACTGCGAGTGCAAAATCCCACTCGCGGTCCGGTTGACGGAGCCACCACCCGGAGCCGGCGGCAGCGACGGCGGTGGATCGCGCCGCGTGCAGCTCGGCCCGAATGGGGGTGACCGGATCGCCGAGCCTCGCGGAGGGGCTCAGCGGTGCCAGCGGAGGGGACCGGGGCGCACGGACCAGAGGAGGCGCCGCCACCAGGGGCGGGCGGCGCGCAGCGCGGCGACGTAGTCGCCGGCCGTCGTGGCGGCCCGCGCCGCCTGCTCCGTCGTGGCGGTGGCAGGGGCGAACGCCGTCTGGTTGAGCAGCCCCGCCAGCTCCTCGACGTCCGCCCCGAAGGGGAGGACGGCACGGGCGTGGGCGGCGACCTCGGAGGCGGAGAGGTCCCCACCGACCGGGTGACCGGCCAGCCGCAGCGCGTCGGTGACCTCCCGCCAGGCGCCGGCGATCCGCTGGCCGGGGTCGCCCCGTTCCAGCCGCGCCCGGGTCAGTGCCCGGCGCATCAGCAGCAGGGCGAGCAGCGCGGCCACGACCAGCAGCAGCACGCCGCCCGTCCCGCCGCCGACCAGCAGCGCCGTCGACGGTCCGCCGGAGTCGGCCGGCCTGCCCGGTGCGGCCACCGGCTCCGGCGACGGGGTCGGCTCGACCGTCGGCTCCGGCACCTCCGACGGGGGCGGATCCTCCGGGGCGGGCCGGAAGTCCTCCTCCACCGGGCGGGGCTCCTCGTCGGGCCGGGGCAGCGGATCGAACGGCACCCAGCCCAGCCCTTCGAAGAGCACCTCCGGCCAGGCGTACGCGTCGCCGGCTCGGACCGGGCCGTCGCCGGCGGCGCGGAAGCCCACCACCACCCGGGTCGGCAGCCCCGTCAGCCGGCCCAGCACGGCGAACGCCGCCGCGAACTGCTCGGAGGTGCCCCGCTGGCCGCCGGCGTTGCGGGGCCCGAAGAGGAAGAAGTTCAGGTTCGGGTACGCGTGCCCGCTCGGCGCGTCCGCGACGAGGCGGTAGTGCTCGGCGAGGAACTGCTCCACGGCGGCGGCCCGCGCGTACGGGGCCCCGTTGGACTCGGCGAGCTGGGCGGCGAGCCGGCGCAACGGGTCCGGCACCCCGTCGGCGACCCGCAGCACCCGGGCCACCTCCTCGCCGGCCGGCACGTCCGCCGTGCCGAGCAGGTTGGCGTCCGGCGTCTCCAGCGCCGACGTCACGCTGTAGCGCAGCCCCGGGGTCAGGCCCTCCGGGCGGATCAGCGTCCCGGTCGTCGGGTCGTACGCCACCCGCGCGCCGGTGACCTCGCGCGGGGTGGCGACGGCGGGCAGCAGCCGGCCGCTCAGTCCGGCGACGGTGATCTCCTGCCGTACCGTCTCCACGGTGCTGTCGGGGGCCGGCGCCGTGGCGGGCAGGATCCGCCCCGCGTTGCGGTACGTGGCGCCGACCCGCCAGGTCACCCCGTCGTAGTCGCTGAGCACCGCCAGCCGGATCGGCACCGGTCGTGCGGCGGGGCCCGGCCCGGGGGCGGTCCCCGGCTGCTCGGCCGGCACGGGATCCGGCGGGCCCGACCGTCGCGTACGCACGTCGAGCAGCTGCTGTCCCGGGTTCAGCGCCCAGCCGGAGATCCGGATGAGCGGGTTCTCGTCGAGGGTCTCCACCTGCGGCGGCTCGACGTACCGCCGAGGGTCCACCGGCCGGCCGTCGACCTGGCCGGCGAGCAGCGGACCGAGCAGCGTGACCAGCCCGACCACCACCGCGAGGCCGGCGGCGGAGGCGGCGGCGAGCCGGGCCCGGACGGCGGCGCGGACCGCCGGCGCCAGGCCGGCGGCCGGGTCGACGCCGGCCGTGGCCCGGCCGCCCGCCGGCACCGCGAGGCCGAGCACCGCCACGGCCACGAGGGCCAGCGTCGGCCCGATCGCGGGATCGGCGTTCGGGCCGACCACGTAGAGCGCGGCGGCGTAGAGCAGCACCGGCGGCAGGTAGCCGAGCAGCACCCGGCCCGCCCGCATCGCCACCTCCGCCCCGGCGAGGCCGGCCAGCCACGCGGCGACCAGCGGCACCAGCACCGTGTCGGGGGTCGGCTCCACGGGGATCATCGCCGTCAGCAGCCGGGGGATGCCGTTCGCAGCGGCGTCCGCGGTCACCTGGGCCAGACCGCCGGGCAGTTCGGCGCGGGCCGCGGTGAGGCGCAGCGACCAGGCCGTCCAGCCGGCCATCGCGAGCACCGACACGGGTGCGACCAACCACGAGGGCAGCCGGCGGGCGGCCACGCTGACCAGTACCGAGCCCACCGCCGCCCCGAGCACCAGCCGGGTCAGCAGCGGGCCGGCGTAGACCCGGCCGAGCACCTCGCCGGCCAGGCCGATCATCGCGATCAGTGCCAGCGGCACCGGGACCGCCCGCAGCGCCCGTCCCAGCCAAGCAATCCGGCCGCCCTCGGCGCGGCCACGGCCGTCACCACCGCCGGCCCTGGTCGGGCCGGTGGTCGCCGTCGTACCGCCCCCGTCGGCCAACCTCCCCGGCGCGTCGTCGGGCGCGCCGCCGGGCACCGTCACCACCTGCGCACCCCGTCCCACTCGGCGGCGAACGCCGCCCCGTCCGCGGCGTCGATCACCACCAGGCCGGCCGCGCCCGACGGTGCCGGCTCCGTCGCCCCGAAGACCCCCACCACCACCGACGGGTACGCGGCCCGCAGCGCGCCCACCGTCCCCAGATCGTCGCGGCCCCCCGGCCCGGTGAGGAAGACCAGCGTGTCGCCGAGCCGCTCCCGCCGCAGCCGGGTGGTGGCGGGCTGAAGGTCGCCCTCGTCGGCGAGTTCCGCCGCCGCGAGCCGGTCCAGCGGCCCGTGCGCCGCCGCGTCGTCGCCGGCCGCCGCGTCGCCGCCCGCCGGCTCCGGCGCGACCAGCAGCAGCACCACCGGCAGACCCTCGCGGTACGCGGCGACCAGCACCGAGGCGGCGGCCTCGCACGCCGACTCGAACGACTCGGCCACCCCGTCGAGGCGCTGCGGGTGGGCGGCCGTCCGGTTGTCCAGCAGCAGCACGATCCGGGGCAGGCTGGTGTCCACGTTCTCCCGCACCATCAGCTCGCCCACCCGGGCGCTGGTACGCCAGTGCACCCGGCGCAGCTCGTCACCGACCACGTACTCGCGCAGCGAGTCGAAGGTGATCGACCCGTGTGGCACCTTGTCCACCCGGCCGTCCAGGCTGCGCCCCGCCCCCGTGGGCACCGCGTTCAGCGGGTGCACGCGCGGGTGCACCCAGACCGGCACCGTGCCGCCGTACGGGCGGGCCAGCGCCACCAGGCCCAGGGGGTCGCGCCGGGTCACCCGCAGCGGCCCCACCGGCACCACGCCCCGGCGGGCGGTCGGCACCTCGTAGCGGACCGTGGTGTCACGGCCCGGTCGCAGCCGCAGCAGCGGCACCGGGACCACCCGGTCGCCGCACCGGTCCTCGGCCACCAGGCTCGCCGCCCGCAGCCGCCCCGCGTTGCGCACCGTCAGGGTCATGGTGGCCGGCTCGCCCCGCGCCACCCGGTCCGGGTCGGCGCTACGGGTCACCTCCAGGCGGGGCCGCCACGCCGCGCTCAGCACGGCGTAGCCCACGGCGAAGCCGGCCGCCGCCCCGAGCAGCGCCAGCTCCGGGTACGCGAAGCGGAAGCCGGCGACGAGCAGCACGACGGCGGCGACGAGCAGCCCGACACACCGGGCGGTGAACGCGGACACCGGCGTCGCCGGTCAGCCCTGGACCGGGGCCGGCTGGCCCGAGGGGAGCGGCACCGGGACCGAGGCGACCGCCTGGCGCAGCACCTCGGCGGCGGTCACCCCGCGCACCTGCGCGTCGGGGGTGAGCAGCAGCCGGTGTGCGAAGACCGGCTCGGCCAGGGTCTTCAGGTCCTCCGGCATGATCCAGCCGCGCCCGTCGATCAGCGCGTACGCGCACGCCGCCCTGGTCAGCGCGATCACGCCCCGGGGACTGACCCCGACGCGCACCTGCGGGTGGGTGCGGGTGGCTGCGGCCAGCCGCACCGCGTACGCGTAGAGCGGCTCGGCGATGTGCACCCGGCGGGCCATGCGGACCATCTCCCCGACGGTGGCCGTGTCGGTGACCGCGGTCAGCGCCTCCGGGGAGCGGACCGTCGCCCCCCGCAGCACCTCCACCTCGACCGCCTCGTCGGGATAGCCGACGGAGAGCTTCACCAGGAACCGGTCGAGCTGGGCCTCGGGCAGCCGGTACGTGCCGTCCATCTCCACCGGGTTCTGGGTGGCCACCACCAGGAACGGCTGCGGCACCGGGTGCCGGACCCCGTCGACGGTGACGGTGCGCTCCTCCATCACCTCCAGCAGCGCCGACTGGGTCTTCGGCGACGCCCGGTTGATCTCGTCGGCGATGACGATGTTGGCGAACACCGGCCCCGGGTGGAACTCGAAGCCCCGGGTGGCCTGGTTGAAGATCGTCACCCCGGACACGTCGGAGGGGAGCAGGTCGGGGGTGAACTGGATGCGCCGCCATTGCCCCTTCACGGTCGCCGCGATGGCCCGGGCCAGGGTGGTCTTGCCGACCCCCGGCACGTCCTCCAACAGCACGTGCCCCTGGGCGAAGAGGGCGGTCAGCGCCAGCCGGACCACCTGCGGCTTGCCCAGCACCACCGCGTTGACGTTCTCGGCCAGCCGGGCGGCGAGGGCGGCGAAGCCCTGCACCTCCGGCTGGGTGAGCGGTTCTGGGGTGTTCACGGGCGGTGGTGCTCCTTGCCTGGGTGGGTCAGCAGGTGGGCAGGACCTTGATGTCGTCGCCGCCCTCCAGGTTGAGCCAGGCCCAGGGGATGTAGGTGCGTCCCTTGTAGTCGACCTGCACCCACCAGGTGCTGCGCTTCTCGTTGTTGTAGATGTAGGCGTAGACCTCTTCGCCCTGCTTCTTGCAGTAGGCCTTGAGCCGGGTGCCGTTCGCGACCCAGCCGGCCTGCTGGTCGTCGTCCTGCCGGGTGACCCTGAAGATCTCGTTGCCGTTGCGCTCCCCGGGGATCTCCCGGGTGCAGTAGCGGGCCTCCTCGCCGGAGGAGCCGTTGCGGCAGGTCGCGATCCCGTAGAGGGCGCCCGTGGCCTGGGCGCGGGTGGCGGTGCCCTTGCCGGCGGCGTTGCTCGCCGTCACGGTGAAGGTGTACTTCGTGCCGGGGGTCAGGCCCGTCATCGTGATGCTGGAGCAGTTCCCGGGCTTCGCCGGCTCGCCGTTCGTGCTCAGCGCGCAGGTCGCCCTGCCGCCGCCGGCGTCCACGGTGAACGTCACCGTCGCCGAGGCGGCGTTGGCCGAGGAGCCGGTCACGGTGACGCGGGGCTCGGCCACCGTGCGGGCCGTGGTGGTGGCCTCCGGGCCGGGGCCGGCCTCGTTGACCGCCCGCACCTTCACGGTGACGTTCTGGCCGTTGCCCAGCCCGTCCAAAGTGGCCCGGGTGTCGGTCACCTCGCTGCTGCGCCCGCCCACGTCCACGAGGTACTTCGTCACCGGCCGGCCGTTCGCCGCCGCCGGGGACCACTGCACCGCGACGGCGCCCGGCCGATCCGCCACCGTGGTCGACCGAAGCTCGGTCGGCCGCTCCGGCGGCGCGTACGGCACGACGGTGTTGCTCACCGGCGAGGCCGCCGAGCCGGCGCCCCGGTCGTTGACCGCCACCACCGTGAACGCGTACTGCGTGCCGTACTCCAGTTCGCCCGCCGGCACCACCAGCTCGGTCCTGCGGGACTCGCCGGCCGGGGCGTTGGTGCCCGCCGACGTGGCCGTGACCACGTACTTCGCGATCGTGTTGCCCTGCCCGTTGGCGGCCGGCCACTTCACCAGCACCGTGCCGTCCGGGCGCTCCTGGGCGGTGACGGCGGCCGGCGGGTCCGGCACGGCGGCCGTGGGCGTCACGGGGTTGCTGGTACGCGCGGGACCGTCGCCCTTCGCGTTGACCGCGTGCACCGAGAACCGGTACGTCTCGCCGTTGGTCAGGCCCTTGATCTCGACCGCCCGCTGGTTGGCGCCCACCTGCACGCGCTGGCCCGCGCCCTGCACCACGTACCGGACGATCTCCGCCCCGTTGGCCGGCGCCGGGCGCCAGCTCACCCGGGCCTGCGCGTTGCCGGCGGCGGCGGTGACACCGCGCGGGGCGCCCGGCTTGCCCACCTCGGGCTTCTTCGGCGGGGGCGGCGGCGGGGGAGCCGGTGGCGGGTCGCCGCCGAGCACGTCGTTGGCGTACTTGTCGACCTCGCGGACCTGGTGCTTGTCGTCCACCACCTGGGCGGTGGCCGAGTCGGGGGCGTTGATGAACAGGTGGTTCTCCCGCACCTCCAGCTCCAGCGGCCCGGTGCCCCGGCCCCGGATGGTGTCGACGAGCTGCCCGCCGGAGTCGAAGACGTAGACGGTGCCGGACGCCTCGTCGGCGCAGTAGTAGCGGCCGGCCCACGCCACGGCCGGGCTGAGCTTGTCGCCCGCGCCCGGCACGGTGAACGCCCGCACCGCGCCTGCGTCGTCGACCACGTGCACCCGCCGCTCGCCGGGCACCGTCACGGGCACGTCCGGCCCGCTGGTGCGCGCCGGCAGCGCGCCCGGCGCGGTCATCGTCAGCGGCGTGGTCCGCACCTCGCCGCGCTGCACGGTCACCAGGGCGCCGGCGGTGCGGTCGAGCACCGCGACGCCGTCGTCCAGAGTGGAGACGACCAGCTCGTGGCTGGCGTCCGCGACGTCGTACGTCTCGACCTTCTTCGGGCTGAGCCCGGCTCCCGCGGGGGCCGCCGACGCGGGCGCGGAGGGCAGCGGCGCGGCGGTGACCGCCGAGACGGTGCCCTCGCTGGGCACCGCGATCCAGAGGCGTCCCTCGCCGTCGAAGGACCCGCCGGTGATGCCCGGCGGGTAGCGCACCGGCTCGCCGATCGGGGTCAGCGACCGCGGGTCGAGCTGCCGGACGACGCCCTGCACGGCGTCGACGACGAACGCCGCGTCCTCGTGCAGGGCCACGTTGACGCCCAGCCCCGGGGTCGTCCGGGTGGTCGCGGTGATCTGGAGGGTGGCCAGGTCCAGCGAACTGACCTGGCCGGTGTTCAGGTCCCGCAGGACGAGCAGCCGGTCGGTCTGGGTGACCTGCACCGGGTGCCGGCGGGCGCCCGGGACCCCGACCCGGGTGTCGACCCGCGCGGTGATGCCGTTGACGCGGGCCAGCTCGCTGCGCGCGGCGCTCCACAGCCAGGAACTCGCGTCGTGGCTCGCCACCGCGTTGTCCGCCGCGCCGAGGCCGTGGATGGTGAGCCCCATGGCGGCCAGCAGCGCGGCCACCGTCGCGATGGTGACGACCCCGCCCCGCATCCGGCGGGGCCGGCGACGCGGCGGACCGGTGCCGGCGTGCCCGGCGTCATCGATGGTGGCCACTACCGGCTGCCTCCCGTGTCGTCCCTGGCAGGTGGCGCGCCATGTCCGGCGACCCTCCCCTGAGCCGGGTGCCATCATATGGCCGGGTCGGGGGCGTGGGAACCCGCACCGTCCCCCTGTGGACACCGTGCGTGTGCGCCACGCCGCAGTGGACGGTCAGCTCGACGGCGTGTCGCCCTCCCGTTCCGTGCAGACCTGCCCGGACGTGGCGAACGAGTCCGTCGAGTAGACCGCCAGCACGGTGAAGCAGTAGTCCACCCGCGAGTTCAGTCCGTTGACCGTGTAGCTGGTCTGCCCCGGGTCCACCGTGGCCATCACGCCCAGCGCCTGACCGGTCCGGCCGCCGGCCACCATGAACGGCACCCCGCCACCCGCCGGGTCCGTCCAGTTCAGGGTGATCGTCGCCGAGTCGTCCTTCAGCGTCAGCCCGCCCGGCGGCGGGCCGGCCGCCGACGCGGACGGCGCGGCAGCCGACGGCGAGGCGGGTCCCGCCGGCGGCGCCGCGTCGCGGTTGAGCACCAGCACGCCCACGCCGACGAGCGCCACCACGGCCAGGACCGCGACGACCACCGCGACGATGACCGTCGTGCGGTTCCGGCCCCCCTCCTCGGGCTCCGGCATCATCGGGTACGCCGGCGGCGGCGGGAAGGCCGGCGCCTGCTGCTGCGCGGGGTGCTGGGCCGTCGGCCGGGCCCGCACGGGCTGCGCCTTCATCGGGAACGTCTCGTCGATGTCGAGGTACGCCGGCGGCAGGTCGTCGACCTTCTCCCGCTCCGGCTCCGCCTGCTCCACCTCCTCCCGTTCCCGTTCCCACTCGGCCCGTTCCAGCTCCTCCTCGATGTCCGGCTGGTCGGTGTCGGCGTCGGTCGTCGCTCCCGTGAGCGCCTGTGGGGGAGCCGTGCTGCTCCACGGCGGCGCGGACATGCTCCACGGCGGCGCGCTCACCGGCGGCTGGCCCCCGGGCGGCGCGCTCACCGGCGGTTGAACCCCGGGCGGCGCGCTGAACGGCTGCGGAAGAGCGGGCGGCGCGCTGACCGGCGGTGGCATCACCGACGGTGGGGGCGGGATCGGCGGTAAGGGGGGAACCGGCGGCGTACTGACACCCCGCGGCGGTGCGCTGACGGGTGGGCTGCTCGTCGGGTACGCGGGCGGTGCGCTGACCGGGGGCGTCGGTGGCGCGCTGACCGGCGGTGCGCTGACCGGCGGTGCACTCGGCGGCGCGCTGACCGGCGGCGCGCTGACCGGGGCGGCGTGCGTCGCTGCCGGTGACATATCGGGCGGCGGCGTCTCGGACGATCGGGCGGGGCTGACCGGAGCATCCGGTGCGGCGGGAGTGCCGGCGGCGCGAGCGATCTCCTCGGCGAGCAGCGGCTCGATCTGCTTGACCTGGATGGTCGGCTTGGCCCAACCGGGTGCCGGGCCGGCCGGACGCTCCGGCGCCTCCGACGCCGGGGCGGTCGCCTCCGGCGCCGACGCGCGCGGGGCCTCGCCGACGGACTCGGCCAGCGGCGAGGACGGGACGTCAGGCGCGGCAGGCTCGGCATCCGGCGTACGGGGTCGGGGTGACGCGGCGCTGGTCGTACCCGTGCTGGAGGGTGGTTCGGCGGCGGGCCCCGCGGTCGTTCCGGGCGGCGTGGTGCTCGACGGCGACGCGGCTTCGGACGCCGCCGTCCCGGCCGACGCGCCGACGGTCGGGGACGCCTCGTCGGCGGCCCGGTGTCGCGGCGCAACGGCGGGTCCCGTCGGGGACACCGCAGTCCCTGCCTGCACGGGCGGCTCCGCGCCGGCCGGCGGAGGAACGGGCGGCTTCGGCGCGGCCGGCACGGATGGGGCGGGCGGCTCCGGCGCGGTGACGACGGGGGCGGCGGCCGCGTGGCGCAGGGGCGGCGGGACGGGTGGCGTCGCGGCAGGCGGAGACGACACCGGGGCCGGCGGCTGCGCCGTCCTTGGGGCCGGAACGACCGAGGCCACCCCGGCCGCCGCCGGCGGAGCGGGGCGCGGCGCAGGTGTGGCGGGACCCGGCGTCGCCGGCGGATGGGCCGGTCCGGGAGGAGGCGCCCAGGGAGACCGCGGCGCCGCCGGTGCGGGGCGTTGCGCCGGGACGACCGGGGGCGGCGGCACGGGCACCGACGGCACCTGAGGGTGCGCCGGGGCGGCGGTGGACGCCGACGGCACGACCGGGGGCGGCGGGATGGGCACCGCCGGGGCGTACGGCGGCTGCGCCGGGGACGGCACGGCCGGAGGCGGGGGTACGGCGGCACGGGCCGGCCCCGGTGGCGTGGGCACGACCGGCGGCGGCGGGATCCGCTGCGGCGGGGTGGCGTACGGGGTCGCTTGTCCCCGCCCGGGGGCATACGGTGTCTGCGGCGGGGGCGGCACGTGCGGTGGCGTCGGCGGGGCCCACGCCTGCCGGGGCGGGGCGGACACCACCGGCGGGGGCGGAACCGGGGCACCCTGCGGCGGGGCCGGATACGCCTGCGGCGGCGTGGGCGGCATCTGCGGCGCGTGGCCGCCCGAGCGCGGCGGCTGCGGGCCCGCCGCAGGACGCGGCGCCGGGGCGACGGGAGTGGCCCGTCCCACCCCACGTACGCCCGGAACGGGTGGCGGCGGCGGGATCGGCGGGGTGTGCGGGGCGTGCGGAGACGCCGGTGCGGCCGGCGGGCCGCTCGCGACGTGCGGCGTCGGGTGCGCGGCCGGCGGCTGCGGCGGGCCGACCGCGGCGGGCTCGTGCGGCCGCCAGGTGGTGGAGAGCACCGCCAGCGACATCGTCGGCTCGGAGAGCGCGGACATGTCGGGCCGCGCGGCCGGCGGCGCGGGCTGAGGGGCGGGAGCGGCGTCGCCGAGATACTGCCGTGCCGTGCGTACCGCAGGGTGGTCGACGCCGAGCACGGCGGGCCCGAGGGCGGCGACGCGGGTGTAGTTGCGGCGGGCCTCGTGCCGGTTGCCCAACTCGTCCGCCACCGCGGCCAGCTCGAAGGAGAGCGCCAGCATCAGCGGATCGGACGGTGGCCAGAGGCGCTCGCCGGCGGCGAACGCCTCCTCCAGCACCCGGCGGGCGGCACCCGGGTCGTCCGCCTCCCGGTGCAGGCGGGCCAACAGGTGCGCGGTGCTCAGCACATCCGGGTGGTCCTTGCCGTACGGTGGCCGGGCGGAGCCGACGGCGTCGTTGAGCAGCCGACGGGCGGAATAGAGATCGCCCGCGGCGCGCAGGGCGAGGGCCCGGTGCTGCACGGCGGCCAGGGGAGAGGGATGGGACACATGGCCATGCTGCCGCGTGAGGCCCGTCGGACGCTACCCAGCCCCTCCCGTTTGCCACGGTTCGCCCGGGGCAAGATGCCTTCCGACCTGCGGCGGTCCATCGGCCGGAAGCCGATGTGCATGATCCACCCGGGGCGTGTACAGTAACTCCCCGTGCGGCCCACCAGGGCGGCCGGCGGGTGGAAGGTCACCTCGGTCGACACGGTAGGCTGGACGAGCAGGTCCGGGTGGCGGAATGGCAGACGCGCTAGCTTGAGGTGCTAGTGCCCGTATAGGGCGTGGGGGTTCAAGTCCCCCCTCGGACACGAGTACGTCTCATATGTGCGACGTAGACGTAGCGGTGGTTGAGCATGCTTGACCACCGCAAAATTCTCTCCAGCGCCGCGTCAGGCGCTACTCTCGGTGACCGGCGGGCGGCGAGTCCTTCGTCGCCACGCGGCAGCTCGTCAGTGATCCCCGCCGTTGCCTTGCCCGGTCAGGCGACAGCCAGGCGCGGTGCTCCTGGCTCCCCCGCGACGGTCATGAGACGTCCTCCACTGCCGCTTCCGAGTCTTGCCGTGCCCCGAAGCCGTACAGCTGTCTATGGCGTGGCGACCCTCGATTCGCATGGTCGGATCGCCGACCGGTCGGCGATGAAGGGACTCCAGTGGAGTCCCGGACTGCGACTGCACATCAAGGAGCGCCGTGGGCTGATCGTCGTATCAGCCGATAATCAGGGCGTCTTCAAGGTGACGAAAGAAGGCCACGTCCGCCTGCCGGCAGTGGTCCGTCAATGGTGTGGTCTTGCCGCCGGCGACCGCGTGCTCATCGTGGCTGAACCAGCCAGCGGGCGCCTGGTGGTCCACCCTCCGGGAAAGCTCGACGAGATGATTACCCAGGCTCACGATGCGGTGTTCGGGGGCGAGCATGAGTGATGGCGCGGCTAATAGCGCTGAGTTGGAGGCGGCTCGGCTGCTTCTTGCTCGTATGGGCATCTCGCCTGCTGAATTAGTGGGGACTGGGGTGGCTCGGCCTCCGTCGCCGACCTTTGCCGAGTACGTCCCGGTGGTGGCGGCTGCGGTCACGGCGGGTACGAGGCGTGCCTACGGCTCTTATTGGAAGCGGGTGGTGGAGCACTGGGGGCAGCGGAGACTAGACGAGCCCACACCCTCGGAGATCGAGCGGTTGGCGGAGTACGTCAGGACACACGTTGTGGCTCGGCGGAACGCCCGTGGAGGTCGAAGCGCGGCGGAGCATCTGATTGCCGCTCTGCGTTGTCTCTACAAGAGGGCAGTTGCTGATGGCTTCATCGCGGCGTCGGATAATCCTGCGTTGAAGGTGGCGAAGCCGCGACGTCTGCCGAGCACGCGGCGGGCGGTGGCGGACAGCCGGCTGGCCGAGATCAACGAGGTTGCAGCCAGTACGGGCGACGATCCGGCGCTCGACACGTTGCTTCTGCGGTTGCACACCGAGACGGCGTGTCGGCGCGGTGGCGCGCTGGCGCTTCGGCCGGCCGATCTGGACCCGGATCAATGTCTGATTATGCTGCGCGAGAAGGGGGACTCGATGCGATGGCAACCGGTTTCTCCTACGCTCATGCGGTATCTGCAGCGGCATGCTGAGGAGCGGGGTGCGACGGAGAAGGCTCAACTGCTGCGCTACCGGAATGGGCAGCCCATCACGTACCGACGGTATGATCATCTCTGGGTACGGATCGGCGAGCACCTTCCGTGGGTCTACGTGCAGCAAATCAGCACCCACTGGTTACGTCACACCACCCTGACATGGGTGGAAAGGAACTTCGGCTACGCCATCGCGCGAGCATACGCCGGTCATTCGGAAAGCGGCGGTGATGTTGGTACTACAGCCACTTATGTGCGGGCGACAGTGCAGGAGATCGCCGCAGCCTTGTCGGCGCTTACTAATGAACCGCATCCCTTGAGCTAGCTGTGTGGTGGGACCTGGCCTTGTAGGGCTGGGTCCCATCATGCGACGCGGCGGGGTTGCGGAACCGGAAAAGAGTTTCGATAGCGGTTGTCTGCTTCTCTAGTAGTGGCATGTCCAGAGCGCGCCGTAGCGGATTGCCGAGTGGCCGGTTCATTCAATGAAGCGGCGCAGACCTGCCGCAGTTGGGGAAGGAACAGTAGCCGTTGGCTCCCTGGATGTAGGGGTGGCGCTGGCTGGTGTTCGATGATCCCCGCGCGGTGGGGCGATGTTTGGTGTTTGAATCCGGTCCGATGGTCGGACCAGATCTGTCCGGCTGCCGGACCAGCGCTAGTTCTGTGGTCGAACCAACTAGCATCTGTGGGGGGATTCGAAGGCGGTAGGCAGTCCTTGCTTTCTTGCGACGAGCGTCGTCCACCTTTGGCCTGAATCGCGTGACCCAGCCCGCCTCCTCAAGTTGGTTGAGCCAGACGGCGATTGTGGAGCGTGCCATTCCTGTTGCCCGTTCCAGGTCTGTCAAACTCGGTGAGAACTGCGCCGGGATTACTGCGGTTGAGGTGTCTGTCCACGTTAAGAGTGTGAGGATAAGGTGACGTCCTGAAGGGCTGAGGCGGCATTCAGCGTCTCGAACTGCGCGCTCTACGGCCCATCGCTCTACCATGCGGTTCATCCTTTCCGTCGCCGCGTGCGGTCGTTGGTTCCCTGCTTCCGTCTGGCACCTGAGCCTCGTGACCGTAGTGGTGCGTTCCTGTTCTGGCCAGGCGCGGAGCTGCTTGTGGCGTGGGCCTGGCTGCTCGGCGGCGGCGGTGACCTGTGGTTCCGGTCTTCGCGGGGATGCGGCCACAGTTGGCTGCATCGGTTGGGGGATCGGGCCGGCTGGTAGCTGCGAGGCAGTGGCGGGCAGGCATGGACGTGCTTGACCGCCGCCGGCGGTGGGCGAGGAGCCTGGCTGGCTGGCGTCGAGGCCAGGCTTGTCGACCGGAGTGGGTCTGTCTGGCCCTGCTGGCTGCGGATCGCCTCGCTTACTCGCCCGTGTGTCCGTGCTGGTTTGTGGGCGAGTTGGGTGGAGTCTGGGCCGCTTGCTCCATAGTCAGGATGTTCTGGATGATCGCGGCGATGCCTTCGCGTGCTCCGGGAGACAGCTTCTCGATGGACCGGGTGAGCACCTGGACGTCGGCGCTGCTCTGGGATGAGTCGAGGAAGAAGGCTGGCGAGACTCCGAAAAACTCGGCCAGGGCCGTCAGTGTCGCGGCTGTGGGGTTGTTGTGCTCGTCGCTGCGCAGTCTGCGTAGGGTCTCCGGAGAGATGCGATGACCTCGGGCTTTGAGTGCCTCAGATACCTCGGCGTCCGTGTATGGACCTCGGCCCTTGGGGTGGTGATGGGCGTAGAGGTATCGAAGTCTGTCTCTGATGAGTGCTGGGCCGGAGCCACCTGGTGGGTCCTCGTGCGGTGCCGCCATGACGCCCCAAACTGCGACTAGAGTTGGTTGTACCCCAACTTTATGTGGAAGTTCCACGTCGGCTGTGCTTAACTCTCAGTGCCCGAGCCACACCAAGTTGGCGTAGCGCCAACTTGGTGGGTTGAGGGTAGCGCATCGGTCGGCCTCGCTGGAGGGGATGTGGGGCTCCGATCCGCTTCGTTCGAGGACCGCGAAGCCCTGTGGTGACACGGTCTTCGATGGGCCTGCTCGTGTGGTCGACGTCCAGGTCGTGACAGTAACGGGGGACCGGCCAGCGGCGACGGCGTCTCGTCGCCGCTGGCTAGTGCTGTACGGCGAGCCTTCGGGGGAGGCGGACGTGTCGGATCCATCGACTGGCCGAGCAGGTGACTTCGCCAGCACCGCGACCTCTTCGGAGGTGTCGGACGGCGAACGGGGGAGGTTGGCGGAGCGGGCGACGCCCGCTCCGCCAACCGCACCCCGCCGGTCCACGGCGCACCGCGCCAGTCCGGAGAGCGTTGCGCCCTGGTGGGCACCGGGCGTCAGGCAAGGCCCACGAGAGATTCCGCGCGAGTTCGGCGGCGGCAGCCGGGTCGAGTCGCTGTGGCTGCGTGTGTCGTCGCTGCGCGCGGGCTGTCCCTTGGTGAGCGTGTCGTCGGCGGATGGCGGTGTGGGGCGTTCGACGCTGACGGCGGCGCTCGGTGGGGTGTTGGCGCTGGCAAGTCCCGCGCCGATCGTGGCGGTGGATGCGACCGGACGTGCGTGGGGTGGTTTGGGCCACCGCGTGGTTCGAGGTGGCTCGGCTTCGGCGTGGGACGCCAGCGTTGCGGAGCAGCAGTTGGCTGATCCGCTGGTCGCCGAGGGGCTGATGCAGACGGGGCCGACTGGCCTGCGTGTGCTGGTCGGTGAGAGCAGGATGACGGTGCAGCGGCGTCCTCCCACCTGGTCGGAGATGTTCGGTGTGATCGGCCATCTGCGGTCGGTGTACGCGATGGCGTTGCTGGATCTTCCTGCGGCGGACAACACCCCGACGTGGCGGGCGTTGGGGTGGGCGACCGTGCCGGTGCTGGTGACCCGTGCCACCGTCGATGCCCTGCAGCACACCATGCGGCTGCTGGCTCATCTGAAGGCAGCGGGACTGGGCCAGGTGGCGGAGTCCGCGGTGGTGGTGGTCATGACGACCACCCATTCGACCGCGCGGGAGGTTCGCGCGGTCGAGCACCTCGCGCGGCAGGCGGCGACGCATCTGGTCCGGGTGCCCTTCGACCCGGTGCTCGCGCGTCCCGACCCGCTGGATCCTCGGTCGCTGAGCAAGGCCACGCGAACCGCGTTGACCGAGGTCGCCGCAGCGGTTGTCGACCGCTGCCCTGCTGCCCCTGACCCGCGCGAGGGGGCTCCTGTCGCCTGAGGACGGCGGCTCGTCTACGGGGGAGGAACTGGTTGTGATCGTGAATTGGGTAGCGGCTGTGTTGACGGCGCGGGCGCCTGCGGTGGTGGCGGTGCTCGCGCCCGATCCGACGCCGACGCCGTCCGGCGGGGGGTTCGACTTCGGCCGGATCAGCCCCGACCCGGCGGCGGTCCCGCGCTCGGATCTGTTCTACAAGCTCGCCAACGCGGCGCTGTTTCTCGGCGTGATCTCTGCGGTGGCGGGCCTGGCGGCCGGTGCGATCGCGTTCGGCATCGGACCGATCTTCGGCGCACACATCATCAGCGATCGAGGTAAATCGATGATGTGGAAGGCCGGTCTGGTGGCGATCGTCGTGGGTTCGGCGACGTCGATCATCGCGTTCCTGCTCAGCGAGATCTAGGAGGTGTCCCGCGTGCGGGAATCCGGTTACAAGACGGTCGACGCTCGGCGTGGTGGCGCGAGAGTGCTGCTGCTCCTGTTCGCCGTGGTGGTCGCGGGGACTGCGGTCTTCGTCGCAGGACGCGCCAGCGCACCGGAGCGGGCTGCGCCGGTTGGTTACAGCGATCGGCTCGTCAGGGGAGTGCCGGTCGGGTTCGCGGGGACGCCTCGCGGGGCGGGTGACGCGGCGGCGGCGTACGTGGTGGCGGTGGCCGCTGCGGCGGGCCGTCCGGATGTCGAGCGGCAAACGCTGATCGACATTATCGCTGTGGACGGTTCGGGCCCGGCGGTGGCCGAGATGATGGGCGCGGGCACGCCACCGGCCGGCAACGCGGGCATCTCCCAGACGATGGCCGCCCGGGTCTGGGTCTCCGACGTGGACCTCAACGCCCAGGTGCCGGCCGGCGGCGAGGTGACAGCTCGGCTGCTGGTGTGCGCTCTCACCGGGTCGATGACCGATGGTGTCGTGGCGGGCCCGCAGACGGGCCTGGCGGGTGGCTGGTACGTGCAGTCGGTGACGGTGCGCTGGACCCAGGGCCGCTGGCGGGTGGTGGTGGCGCAGCGGCCGGTGCCGGTGCCACCGCCGGACCAGCGGGGCGCGCGCCGTGACGGCGGCCCGCGGGACACCCAACCACTGCTGGACGTGCTCAGCGCACGCTCGTGGGTACCGGGAACGGTCTGAGCCCATGGCGTGGTTGATCTCGCTGCGGCGTGGAGTCGGCGTGGCCGTCGGCGTGCTGGTCCTGGTGGGCGCGGTAGCCGTCCCCGCCGGTCCGGCCGTAGCGGCGCCGACCCCGAGCCCCGCTGCGTCGGCCCCGGGTGAGTCTTGTCCCGCGCCGCCCCCTGCCGACGTAGGGGTCCCGCCCGGAGGAGAGCAGGCAACTCCGCAGGTGAACTGGTGCCTGCCGTGGGCGCGCTGGAAAGCAGGCGACGGGTGGGTCACCCACTGCACGAAGGCCACCGGCGCGGTCGAGCAGGAGCGGTGCGACGCGGTGTCGCTCACGGTGCAGTCACCGCCGCCGGAGGGCACGCCATCGGTGCTCGACGAGCGGCTGCCGACCGGCGGCGCCCCGCCGGTGAGGTGCGAACGATTCGCCGACCGCGCGACGGAAGATCAGGGCAACGCCGAGCGGTGGACGGCCAAGCAGCAGCGCTGCGAGGCCCTGCGCGCGTCGCTGCTGCCCTTCTCCTCTCTCAAGCCAGCCACCTGCGACACCCTCGATGTGAGCTGCAAGGTGGGCGAGCAGGTCAAGCAGGCCGCGAGGTCGGGGTTCGAAGGGTTGGCGGACATCGCCGTCGCGGGCTTCGCCTGGACGTTGGGCAAGTTGGCCGAGGTGGTGTTCGAGCAGTCCTCCGCGGTGCCGGACGAGCCGTTCTACGGCGTCTACAACGACATCTCCGGCGTCCTGATCGTGATGGTGCTGCTCGTCTTCCTCATCTCCACCGCCATCAACGGGCTGCGACTCAACGGCCCCGGTCCCCTGTCCACCCTGGGTGGGTTGGTGCGTGCCCTGTTCGGGATCGCGTTCGCCGGCGGTATCGCCTACATCCTCATGGCCGCCTGGGACGAGGCGACCGTGGCGCTGATCGCCCGCAACCAGCAACGCGACTGGCAGCCGAGCATGTGGGTGGACGCGCTCAACGCCCTGACCGCGGACACCGGCACGATTCTGCTGGCCTTCGTCATCGCGGTGATCAGCGTGATCGGGCTGGTGCTGGTGTTCGTGATGCTGCTGTTCCGCTCCCTGCTGGCCGCCGGCGCGGCGCTGTTCGGGGCGATGGCGATGACCGGTCAGGTCATGGCCGAGACCCGCTCATGGGGTCGCAAATGGTTCTGGACCTGCAACGCCCTGGCCAGCAGCAAGTTCTTCATCGCCGCGCTCTGGATCTACGGCACGCGCACCACCTACGAAAGCGACAACGTCATCAACGTGCTGCGCGGCATGTTCATGATCATCCTGATGGTGCTCGCGCCGTGGATTCTGCTGCGGTTGACGAGCATGTGGGACGGCTACCTGGCCGACGTCGACGCGCGAGGCTTTCTGACCTCCGCAGCCAGCGCGGTCGGTATGGACGCGGCTGCCCGACGGCTCAGCGGTGCCCTCAGCGGCGGTGATGACAGCGGTGAGGGTCCGGATGCCGCATCGCTGATGCAGGGCAACGCCGATGCCATCCCCACGAACCCCACCAGCGACGCCGGCCCGCAACCTGCCAAGGTCCCCGAGGCGGTGGAGGCACTGCACGGTCGCGGTGACGCAGACCAGGTCGGGCAGTCCAGCGGCGCACCGGAAACCGGCCACGAAGGCGGGGAGAACGCGCAGGAGGCCGAGGGGGTCGAGCGCGACTCCCGCACCGCCCAGACCGATGTGGCGACGGGACAACTGTCCGCACCCGGTGACGCGGACGGCCAGGCGGCGCTGCCGGTCACGCCGAACGCGGTCGCGCAGAAGACCACCGGCGCGGATACCCCGGCATCCGGCAGCCCTGCGGTCGCGCAGCCGCACAGTGGCACCGCCGCAGACGCGTCCCCTGGCCCGACACCGCCTGCCAACTCGCCGTCCCCGGCGCCGACGCCCGGTGTGACGCCGCCTGCCAGCACATCGCCGACTAGCTCGCCACTTCCAGCGCCGACGCCCGATCCGCAACCGCCTGCCAACTCGCCGTCGCCGTTGCCCGGTGCGACCGGGCACGGCTCGCCGGAGGCCGCTGGCGCAGCGTCCAGCGCGAATCCGCCTGCGCAGGGCGACCCTGCGGCCGGTGCGGGCGCCGGTCGTGCGGGGGGCGCTGCCGCTGGCGGTGCCGCCGAGCTACCCATCGTTCCGGTTTAGGTGAGGAGACCAGGTGACCCAGTTCCAGTTTCCACCGCGGTCCACGCGCGGCTCGATCATGGGTTTCTCGTGGGGGCAGATCGGCATGGCCGTGGCCGGCGTGATCTGCCTGGTCGTTGCCGCGAATCTGTTGGCGGCCGGCCGGCAGGGTGTCGCCGGGGGGATGCTGTTGGCAGCGCTGCTGCTGCTCACGGTGGGTCTGCTGCGGCTGCGGGGCCGCCGTGTCACCGAGTGGGCCCCCATCGTCGCCGGGGCGCTCGCCCAGCGTGCCGCCCGGCAGGATCGGTACCGCGGTGGTGTCTTCGCCGCCAACCCGGGCAGCACGCACCTGCACCTGCCCGGTCCGGCCGCCGGGTACCGCTGGCTGCCGGCGTTCGCCGCTGACGGGCTGACCGAGGTGGGGTTGTTGCACCACCGCCGGGAGAACACCGTTACCGCGGCCCTGCTGTGCGCGGGCAGCAACCTGGTCCTGGCCGACACGTCGGTGCAGCAGCAGCGCTTGACGTCGTGGGCGGAGGTGCTGAATCTGCTCGGCACCGAGTACGCCGACGCCGGTCTGAGCCGGTGGGCGCTCACGGCCCGCGCCGTGCCCGATGTCGGCAACCGGGCGCAGCGCCACCTGGTGCAGGCGGCGGTCGACACCGACACGCCCGCGTACCGGTCCCTCGCGGAGTTGACCGCCGGGGCGGCGCCGTCGACGCAACGCCACGAGGTGTACCTGAGCGTCGTGTTCGACACGAAGAAGCTGTCGGCGGAGATCGCCAACGCGGGTGGCACCGACGCGGCCATCGCCACCGTGGTGCTGGACAAGCTCGGCGGTGTGCGGGCCGCGGTCGAGGAGGCCGGCGTCGACACGGTGGGCTGGTTGACGCCACGGCAGTACGCGGCGGTGCTGCGTACCCAGTTCGACCCCGCAGACCAGCCGCACGTGGACATGCAGACCGTGGACGCGGGCGGGGTGGCGCCGCACATGGCCGGACCGGTCGCCGCCGAGAGCGTCGGCTGGTCGTCGTACCGCCACGACTCTGGGTTCTCGCAAACCCTGTGGGTGTATGAGATGCCACGCCAGCCGGTGGCCATGACGTGGATGACGGCTCTGTTCACCCGCACCACCGGCCGGCGCGCGGTGACGCTCGTCGCCGAGCCGGTGCCCGCGCAACTGGCCCAGTTGGCGACGCGGCGTGACAAGGTCGCCCGCGCCGGTGACGAGATCACCAAACGCAAGATGCGGCTGGTGCGCACCGCGCGCGAAGACGAGGAGGCCCGCTCGGTGGAGCAGGTCGACCGGGAGCAGGCGGTTGGGCACGTGCGCTACCGCTACGCGCTCGTCGTCACCGTCACCGCCGGCAGCGAAGAGCAACTCCGGCACGACGTGCGCGCGATCAAACGCGTCCTGGGCCGCACCGGCTGCCAGGCGGTGGTGCTTTACGGCGAGCAGGACCAGGGCTTCGTCGCCGGGGCGCTGCCCCTGGCGCGCGGGCTCAAGCCGATGCGGGGGTGGTGGGCGTGAGCCGGGCACGGGTGCGGCGGGAAGGGTCCCTTGGGCAGCGCATCGAGCAGGCGGCGCAGCGGCGGGACCTGGCGGCGGCGCAGGCCGACCTAGCGCGTGAGCAGCGCGCCCTGTACCGGATGTCGGAGCGGCTGCTGGGCGCGCCGCCGGTCGACGGGCGCGGCGCGCTGGGGCGGGCGGCGGGGCGGGTGTTCTGGCGGCTGCGGCTGCCGCCGCTGGTCACCACCAGCGCGCAGCTGTGCAGCGTGTATCCGTTCGTTGCCGACCCGGGCCTGGGGGTGGACGGGCCGCTGATCGGGCAGGAGGTGTACTCCCGGACCGGGTTCGTGTTCTCAATGCGGGAGCTGTACCGCGCCGGGGTCCTCAGCGCCCCGAACATGGTGGTCACCGGGGAGATCGGGTCGGCGAAGTCGTCGCTGCTCAAGACGATCGCGTTCCGGGGCATCCCGTTCGGCACCCGCTTCTACATCGTCGACGTCAAGGGCGAATACGACGCCCTCGCCGAGGCCGCCGGTATCCGGCCGGTGCGTATCGGTCCCGGAGCGGGCGTGGTGATGAACCCCCTTGCAGGCATCCGCCGGCAGCCGGGGCAGGGAGAGGCGCAGTGGCTGCAGATCCAGCGAGCCCGCCGGCTGCTGCTGCTCGAAGGGCTCCTGGAGATCCAACTCGGCGGCCTGCTCGGTGAGGCCGAACGTTCGCTGATCGAATACGCCCTCGACGCGGTGACCCGGGCCGATGACGGCACCAGCGCCGACCGGCTTGCCACGCCCACCCTGTCGCTAGTGCTCGCCGCGATGGGTGACCCGCAGGCATGGGCGCATCGCCTCGCCGGAGTGCACTACGACGTCGACCAGTTCGCCGCCGACAGCCGCCGGGTCCGCCTCGCGCTGGAGCGGCTGATCACCGGCGCCCTCGGCGGGATCTTCGACGCCCCGGTGGCGTCGACGTTGACGGTGGACTTCGACCAGCCCGGCGCGATCCTCGACCTGCGGGCGGTGCGGACCTCGGACCAGATGACCGCGATGGCGATGACCTGCGCCCAGTCCTGGCTGGAGGCGGAGCTGACCCGCCCCGACGCCCCACCTCGGGTGTGCCTGTACGACGAGTTCGCCTTGATCACCCGCCACCTCGGCCTCGTGCGGCGGATGCGTGAGCAACTGAAACTCGCCCGCGCGCTGGGCACGGAGAACATCCTGGCGTTCCACCGCTTCTCGGACCTCGCGGCCAGCGGCAGCGCCGACTCCGAGCAGGTCCGCATCGCCCGCGGACTGATCGAGGACACCGGCGTGCGGGTGTCCTACCGCCAGGCCGCCGGCTCGCTGGACGCCGCCCGCGAATTCCTCGGCACCACCGACGTGGAGACCAACCTGCTGCTGCACCTGCGCCGTGGCGTCGGGCTGTGGAAGGTCGGGATGCGCTCCTACGTCGTCAAGCACCAGTTATCCACGTTGGAGCAGGCCATGGTCGACACCGACAGCCGCATGCGCGTTGACCCTGACCGGCCAGGGCGGGAGCTGACCGAGGCGGAGTACGAGGCGCGGGAGTCCGCCGCCGTGGGGCAGGTGCCGTGATGGCCGGCTCCCTCATGTCCCCCGGACACCGGCTGCCCAAGCGCGGCATGCCCCGCGCTGACATCCTGGCGCGGCTGGCGCTGCTGGGCATTGCCGCGACGCTCGTGCTGCTGGGCGCCATCACGCTGTGGCTGGCCGGACAACTCGGCGGGCTGCTTACCCACCTGTCATGGCCGGACAGCACGCCAGCGGACGCGCCCAGCATCGCCGTACGGATGATCTTCCACCGCGGCGATCCCGCGGCGGCGTGGCCCGCTTCCGCCCGCGCGGACCTGCCGCCGACCGGCCTGCTGTACCTGCTGTGGCTCGTGTTGTTCAGCGCCACCGTTGTGGGCCTGGCGGTGCCGGTGGTCCGGTTCGCGCAGCGGCGGGTGCAGCGGCACGGGTTCGCCCGCCGCAAGGACCTCGACCAGGTCGTCACGGCGGTGGCGGTGCTGCGCCGCGTCGATGTCCTGCGCCCCGGCCTGATCGTTCAGGTAAGCGACCGGCCCGAGGTCGTGCAGGCCAAGTTGCGCCGTCGCGCTGATCCGCTGGAGGTGGCGCGGCGCCTCGGCGAGCACGCGCTGACTGGCGAGCCGTTGTACCTGGCTAACGAGTACACCGAACTGCTCGCCGGCGCGGCCCGCTTCGCGGGTAAGACCAGCCGCTACGTCGTGCCGCGTGTCGCGGACGCTCGCGGCGCGGTCATCACGACCTCCACCCGCCTGGACGTCGCCGCCGTCACCTACGACCTGCGCGCCGAGATTGGCCCGACGTGGATCTTCGAACCGCAGGGTCAGCTTCCCGGGGTTCCTCGGCTGCGGTGGTCACCGATTGAGGGTGCGGAGGATCCCGACATCGCGGCGTTGCGGGCGAAGGGGTTCGCCGCCGGCGCCGGCCTCAAGGCCGACGCCGAGAACGGCCAATACTTCCAGGACCAGGCTGCGTCCATCATCCGCGGCCTGCTGCACGCCGCCGCCCTCGACGAGAACACCACCCTGACCGACGTGGCCAGCTGGGCGGCCAACCCCAGCGACCCGCGTGCGGAGCGGATCCTGCGCCACCACCAGCAGACGGTGTGGGCAGACCGGTTGGCGTTTCACCGCGAGTCCACCGGCCGTAGCCGAGACGCCATCCAGTCCGTCGTCTTCGGCGCGCTGGATGCGTTCAGCAACCCGCGGATCCTGCACGCCTGCTCCCCGCCACGCGGACAGCAGTTCCGGCCGGAGCCATGGCTCGATGAGTCCGGCACCCTCTACCTGGTCGGCACCCGCAGCGGGCAGTCGCTGGTCGCGCCGCTGTTCGCCGCGATCGCCGAAGACATCATCTACCGCACCCTGCAACGTGCCCTGACTGCCGTGGGCGGCCGGGTCGAGCCGTGCCTGTACCTGGTCGGCGACGAGATCACCAACATCGCGCCGCTGCCGTCGCTGCCCGAGCTGGTGTCCGAGGGCGGCGGGTCTGGTGTCGCCCTGTCGCTGTGCTGCCAGAACACCCACCAGTTGCAGCAGCGGTGGGGACGCGACGGCGGCCAGGCCCTGCGCGACGGCGTGAACGCCCGCTTCGTGATGGGCGGCATGCAGGACGTGTCCGCGCTCAAAGACGCGCAGTCGCTTCTTGGGCAGGTGCAGGAGGTGACGTCGGCAGCGTCCTGGGGCGGCGGGCGCGCCAGCGTGCAGGAGAACAGCCGCCGGGAGAACCTGATCGATCTCGCGGAGCTGCGGACCCTGCCGGCCGGTCACGCCTTGGTGCTGCTCGGGAACATGCCTCCGGTCGAGGTGGTGCAGCCGGCGTGGTGGGAACGCCCGGACGCTGACCGGTTCCGCGCCGCGCAGGCCGCTTTCGCGGCCCGTCTCGAAGGGCGGCGTCTCTGATGGCGCAGCGCACATTCCAGTTCGAGCTGCCGCAGCAGGCATCGGAGGAACAGCGGGCCCTTGCGGAGCTCGCCGGGCTCATCGACACCCTGCGCGGCAGCGTGGAGCAGCTCGCTGAGGCGCACGTGGCCCTCGCCGAACGCGTCGACGCCCTCGACGCCCCGGGCGGGTGGGTGCCGGCGGGTTACTGCTGGCGCGACTTGGACGCCGACGCCGCACGGCAGCTGTGGGCGTGGCTGGCCGCGTGGACGCGGTGGCTCGTGGACCGCTACGGCCTGGCGCAGGACCTCGGGGCGTGCTGGCCGGCACATCCTGCCCTGGTGGAGGAGCTGACCGCGCTGAGCGTGTCCTGGCACCACGCCTACTCCGGCAAGGCCGACCCGGACGCGCCGCTGCGCTGGCACGAGGCGCTGCACCGCGCCCGCCACCGGTGGCAGGGCTGGGACACCACCCGCTGCCGGCACGGGCACCACACACCCCGCAGCGGCGACACCGTCTGGTCGCAGCCGTGGCCCGACGACGCCGAGCGGGCCGTCACCGACGACATCGACGCCCGCCAGCGCGCGGCGCCGCAACCGGAAGGTAGGACGACATGACGCAACCAGCCGAGGTCACCAGCGTGTGGGACTGGCACCGCTTCGAAGCCGCGTTGCTCGGACTGCGCGAAGGCATCGACACGCTCCAGGACTACATCGCCGAGATTCACGACGCGCGTCACGACTGGCGCGACGACCACCAGGAGGACACGCAGCGATGGACGGAACTCGACGAGGTGACGCGGCGGGAGACGGAGCTGGACTTCGCCAGCGACGGGCACCTCGACGGGAACTACACCCGCGACGTCGACGAATGAGCGGCACCGTGCGCAGCGCCAAGGCTCCGATGGCCCGCATCAACGCCGACTTGGAGCAGCTACGCCACGACATCGACGCCCTGGTCGACGTCGTGGACCGCCACCCGCACGCGCGCCCGCAACTCGTGGAGATCCATCACCAGGTGCGGCTGCTGGGACAGCACCTCAACACCGCTCTCGCCTCGCCCACCGAGCCCGTGCCACCCGAGGAGAAGCAGTGACACGACATCCCGTCAGGGCGGCCATCGCGGGGGTGGCCACCCTACTGCTCACCGCCTGCGCCGCATCCCAGCCCGCTCCGGCCGGCAGCGCACCCACCACCGGCACCGCAGCCGAGCCTGCGGTGCCGACCGGGACGCTGCCCGCCGATCCTGATGGCGTCTTGCCGGCCACGTCAGTCGCGGCCGATCCGGCGGCGGTGACCACCGCGCTGCGGTTCGTGCGTGCCTGGGCCCGCCCGGACCTGCCCGCCGAGACCTGGTGGGCGGGCGTGCGTCCCTACGCCGTTCCCGCCTACGCGGAGCTACTCGCCACGGTGGACCCGGCCAACGTCCCCGCCACCCGCCTCACCGGCGGCGGGCAGGTCGTGGCAGCCACGGCGCAGCGGGTCGACGTCGATGTCAGCACCGACGCCGGGGTGCTGCGGGTGGTCTGTGTGCGCAGCGGCCACCGGTGGCTGGTCGCCACGCTCGGCGTCGCCAAGGAGGCTGCGGCGCGGTGAACCGTGGACGAATCGGACTCAGTGTGGCGGTCATCGCCGCGCTGCTGTTGTGCGTTGTGCCGGTGACGGTGGTGCTCACCGACGACACGCCGGCAGCGGCGTGCACCGCCACCGGCCCGTCGCCCTCATCCACGAGCAAGGTAAGGGCTGTGGGGCGGTGGAACGCCGAGCAGGTCGGCAGCGCCGCGCAGATCGTCGCCGTGGGACGGCAGCGTGGTGTGCCGGCCCGGGGGTGGATCATCGCGGTGGCCACCGCGATGGTCGAGTCGAGCCTGCGTAACCTGCGCGGCGGCGACCGCGACTCCCTCGGCCTGTTCCAGCAGCGGCCCAGCCAGGGATGGGGCACGCCCGCACAGATCCTCGATCCCGTCTACGCGAGCGGCAAGTTCTACGACAAGCTGCTGCGCATCGACGGCTGGGAGCGCCTGCCATTGACCGTGGCCGCGCAGCGGGTGCAGGTCTCGGCGTTTCCCGACCGCTACGGCCAGTACGAGCACGACGCCGAGCAGGTCGTCGCCGCAGTCGCCGGTGTTACCACGATCGCCGAGCTACCCGGGGCCAGCCTCGCCACGTGTCCAGGCGGTCCAGTGACGGTGGCGGCGTCGGGGTGGACGGTGCCGTTGCGCGCGGCGGTGGGCAGCGGCTACGGGCCACGCGCCGGCCGGCTGCACGCCGGCGTGGACCTCAGCGTGCCCCGCAACACCATCATCCGGGCGGCCAGCGCCGGGCAGGTGGTGTGGGCCGGCTGCGACCCGAGCACCGGCAACTGCGACATCGACGGCAGCCCGAGCACCCGGGGATGCGGCTGGTACGTCGACCTCGTGCACGCCGGCGGCTACGGCACCCGCTACTGCCACCTGGTCCGCCGTCCTGATGTCGCCGAGGGCGACACCGTGCAGGCCGGACAGCAGATCGGGCTGGTTGGCACCAGCGGCCACTCCTCCGGCCCGCACCTGCACTTCCAAACCCACCAGCGGGTCTGCTCCGGGTCGCGCTGCGACCTGGCCAACGCCAACTCCACCGATCCGGTGCCGTTCATGCGCCACCGCAGCGCGGCACTCGGCGAAAGGGGGTGAGGCGCCAACAGCAGACGTTGGCAGGTAGGTCATCAGCCACAACGGGGGGAGACAACATGTATGACGAGGATGAGGAGACCGAGCGTCCGCGCCGGCCGGCACCGCAACCGCCGCCGCCGACCGACCGCGGCGGGCAGATCGGGCAGCGCCGCAACCGCAAGCCCCACCGGCGCGCGCCACGGCGCAGGTGGATGCGATGAACGCCGCCACCGACCGCCGGCCACGTCGCGTCGGCGGCGTCTACCGGCCGCCGGTCAATGCGGCGCGGATGCCGACGCCCCGGCCGGGTCCGCTGGCGCAACTGGTGCGCACCGCCAACACCCTGCGCGCCCAGATCGAACGCGACGTGCTGCGCGACGAAGGGTTGACGTGGACCACGTACGACGTGCTCGTGTTGGTCTGTGCCCGCCGGGCGGTGGAGACCCGCGCGGCGGCCGTCGAGGTCGGCATCGCCAAGGCCACCTTGACGGCCGCCCTCGTGTCGCTCGTCGATCGAGGGCTGGTCCGCCGGGACCTGCACGAGGAGGACCGGCGGCGGGTGGTCCTGCGCCCGACCCAGGCCGGCGTGGAACTGGCCCGCCGTGTCCAAGGCCCTGTCGAAGCCGCACAATCCCGGCTGTTCAGCGAGCCGGGCATGCCCTCGGAAGACAGCCTTGCCCGCGTCCTGCGGTCCCTCGCGACCCGCTCACAGCAGGACAGGACCGCCGACGAGCCGGATGAAACCCGGTGACCGGGCGCATCGGGGTAGCCCGCGGCACCGCCCTGTACGTCGGGGCGGTGCTCGGGCCCGGCGTGCTGGTGCTGCCCGCGCTCGCCGTGCAGGCCGCCGGACCGGCGTCGCTGCTGGCCTGGACCGCGATGCTGGCGTTGTCGGTGCCGATCGCAGCGGCGTTCGCCGCGCTCGGCATCCGCCATCCCGACTCCGGTGGGGTGGCGACCTTCACCCGACGGGCGTTCGGACCAACGCCGGCGGCGGTCGCCGCCGCTGCCTCGACGTGGTGGCGCTACCACCCGGCGCAGCGCGACCTACCGGCCGGCAGGCCGGTGCCGAAACCCGCCGGGGGCACGAGGCCGCGACGCATCGCGGAGGTGGACGTTCAACCCCGCCGCTCGTACGACCTCGTCAATCCGGCAGCCAGGACCGCCGCAACCAGCCGAACCCATCGCAACCGACAGCGGTGACGTCCGTTGGTGGTCGTCGGCACTGTCCTGGCCGGCGACCACCAGCGCCTCCTGTCCCGAGACCGGTAAAGGAGCCCTCTGGTGACATCCACTGTCGCACCTACCGAAGCCTCGGCAGCCAGCGTGGCCTGGCGCCTCGGCGCCCTCTACGGCCCGGCGGTCTACGGCGTCAGCGCCGCATCCGTCGCGGTGCCCGCCGCCGCTGACGACCTCCACACCGCGCCGGCAACGGCCGTATGGATCCTGACCATCCACGCCCTGGGTCTCGGAGTCGGTGCCGCCGTCGCCGGCCGAGCCACCGACGTGTGGGGGCCACGACGCGTCCTCACCCTCGGGGCAGTGCTGCTCGCGGCCGGGACGATGCTCTGCGCCGTGGCGACCGCTCTCGCCGTAGCTGTCGCAGGCCGCGCACTGCTCGCCACCGGATCGGGAGCGATGACCGCGACCGCTCTCACCCTGGCCGCCGGCCGGTCGTCATCGCAGCGGCCGGCGGTGCTGGCCCGACTCGGCGCCGCCATGGCACTGTTCTCTGCCACCGCACCGCTCGCCGGGGCCCTCGCCGTCACCACGTCCTGGAAGACGGCGCTCATCCTGCCCGCCCTGTCGCTGACCGCTATACCCCTGTGCTGGCCGCTCGCCCAATCCCGCCCCGCGCTGCCGGCACGGGTCGACTGGGCGGGCGCGGGTCTGCTGGTCCTCACCGCGGCGGGGCTGCTGCTGACAATTCAGTCCGCCACCCTGCACTTCCCACCGCTACCCACCCTCGGTCTGATCACGGGCACCTGCGCGCTCGCGATCCTGCTCAACCGGCACCGCCGCCGGCACCCCGACGGCTTCATCCCCGCCGTGACCAGCCAGCGACGGTTCCTCCTCGCCGGCCTGGCCGGCGCCGGCATCTACGGCGGCCTGTTCGGCTGCGTGTTCGCCGTCCCGCAGATGCTCACCCACCTCGGGTACACCGCCCAGAGCATCGGGTTGCTGCTTCTTCCGGGCGCGATCGTGGCGGCGGCGGCTGCCCGCCTCGCCGGCCACGCCACGGCCGATGTGACCCGACGGCGGGTGCTGGCTGCCACGAGCGCGCTGTTCAGCGCCAGCCTGCTGCTCGCCGCCTGGAGCCAGCAGCCGGTAACCCTGATCTGCGCGGCAACTGCCGGGTTTGCCGCCTTCGCCATCGCCCAGACGACCCTGACTCCCGCCGTCACGGCTCACATCGACCGCGGGCAGCGAGGCGGAGCGCTCGGTCCGCTGAACCTCATGTTCTTCATCGGGGGCGCGCTGGGCGCCGCGACGTGCTCGGCGTTGTGGCAGCCGTGGGGACTGCCCGCGGCCCTCGCCACCATGGCCGCGCTACCAGCAATCAGCGTGGTAGCCGCACGTGCGGCGCTGCGCGAGCCACAGCGGGCCAGATGGAGCGGAACGAGCGGTGGTATGCGCCCTCGGGCAGGAGAGGCCGCTGGGCAGACCGGCAGCACACCCTTTCGTAACATCCTGTAGTCGATCGGTAGCTGTGAATGGGGAGAGTTGGTATGAGCCACGGCAGCGCGGCAAAGGACCGCGAAGACCAAGCTGAATCGATTGGCGAACCGGCCGTCGACCTACGGGAGGTGCTGCTCAAGCTCGGTAGGCACCTGTGGGATGAGGTGCGGAACACTCGGGGCGACAACTGGCCACCGCCCTGGCTGGTCCTCGCGGCGGCTGGCATCGGGGTTGGCGTCGTGCTGATGCTGATCGTGCCGGTCGTGCGCGGATTGCTTGGCGGCGCAGGTGACGCGCTCGCGGCCCTGGCCGGCTGGACCCACGACCAGGCGTACGCACAGGTCGTGCTCGCGCCGGTACGCCGATATCTGCAAACCCACGCTGAGGGTCTGCCAATCGCGGCGGAAACGCTGTGGTGGACATGGTGCGCCACCGGCATCGTGCTGCTGGCCCTGTGCGTGCTGCGCGTCGTCGCCGCACGCATCGGATGGCTCCTGTACGGAACGGCCACCACCGCGATGGTGGTGTCCGCGACGCCTGGCGGCGGGCGCTGGATCGCGGCGGCCGTCAGCGCCTTGTGGTGGGTGCTGTTGTCGATTCCCGCCTTCGGCAGGCGCGGGTCCTCACCGGTGGTGGTGCTTCCCGCACTACCCACTGGCGCAGCACCTGCGTTGCCCGAGGCTACGGACGCGGCGGCACAAGTGGACTTCGGCGGGAGCGACCTACGGTCTCCATCAGTTCCCGACGATCACGCGGCCTGGGCCGCAGCACTCTACGAGCGACAGCTTCGTAGAGCCAACTTCGCCCCACCCGCCGCAACGCCCGTGACCTGGACGGCTGCGGCTACAGGCCCGACAACCTTCACCGCCGTGGAGGGCAACCGCCGCGTCAGCGGCATCGTCATCAACGGGCTCGCCGCCGAGGACCTGCTGCGACAACTGGCAACGCCCGCAGGCGCCAGCGCCACCGTGCAGTGGACGACCAACCCACCCCAAACACCCCGACGCCGCCGACCGACGGATCAGGGCTTCGCCGGGACCCCGCCGATCGCCGACTTCGTGGTGGACAGTACGGACGCCCTACCCGCGCTGGTCGCAGCAATCATCGAGACCAGAAGCCGGTGGCGCGACCTTGACGTCAACGAGCACATCTCAGCTCGTGCGGACCTGCTCAACCGCACCGCCCCGCTAATATCCAATGCCGCCGACTGCATGCCCGAATCCGACGACGGCGTCTACCTCGGCAGCATTCGGCTCAACGACTGGATCTCCGTAGACACAGTCGTCGGCGGCAACGCTTCGCGTTGGAACGACTTCGACCTACACCGCCCGTACATCGTTGGGCTGATCATCCAAAAGCTGCTGACGGCAGCCGACCCCGAAGCAGCCGTCACCGAAATCCTGACCGACGATGGCCATGCCTGCATGCGCCGTTACAACGGCCCCGCAGGTCCCCTGCACCGCCTTGGCAGGAACGGCACCCACCGCACACACGCTTTCCGCATCCTCGGCCTACCGATCATGGCCGCCGAAGTAGCAATCGACGCACTACCGCTGCGCATCGACGCCATGAGCACCTGGGGACAGGGCAACTGGGGCGACAGCTACGACGGCCCAGCTGACCGGATGTGGCACGCCCTGCGCGACCGCGGCCTACTCGACGGAAACATCACCGGCAGCGGCCCGCACGCCAAACTAGAGCCATACCGCACCGCTGCTCCCTGGCTCCTCGGTAACCCACGCACCGCCGCCGCCGTCAGCGCGGCGTACGAACGGATCTATCCAGGAGCTCTCGGCATCCCGGCCGACGCGATGACCGGCCCGCAACAATGGCTCCGCTGGCTACTTCGCGCCTAGCGAAGAATTCTGCCCGATATGCCTGACTGGCGCCCGGGGGTCAACCACATGCCAGGCTGGGGATGTGCCTGACGTCGGCGATCCGCAGGCTCATGTTTCTGTGATGAGGGTATTACGGTCAGCGGTGAAGGTGAGGCAGTTGCCTGGTGCGCGCAAGTCACTGCTTGTTCTTGGGGTGACATCGTGGTCGGCCGTCCCCGCGGCGGTTATGGATGAGGTTGGGGAGGCATGCCCGGTATTCAAAGGTGAACCCTTGGAATTCCGTTATCCGATGCAGGGGGCTATTATCCGGGGCACGCAACTCAAGCTGAAGGACGACGCGGTGGCTAAGCAGACCATTCATAAGCTCATCGACGACCTGGACGGAGGTGACGCTGACGAAACCGTCAAGTTCGCTCTCGACGGTGTCCAGTACGAGATTGACCTGTCAGCTTCCAACGCCGACAAGCTTCGGGACCTCTTCAAGCCCTATACCAGCCATGGGGCGAAGGTTGCCCGCGGTGGCATCGCTGCCGGCGGTCGAGTAGCCCGAACTTCTGCGACTCCAGCCGCTTCGCGTCGTGCCGGCAGCGGCACCGCCGTCAATCGGGAGCAGAACAAAGCGATCCGGGATTGGGCAAAGAGGACCGGGAAGGCTGTTTCGGACCGGGGACGGATCCCGCAGGAAGTGGTGGATGAGTATCACCGGAGCGCGGGGCGCTGACCAGCGTCCAGCGGCATGCCAACATCGCGCCCTGCGTAGCAATCCTGCGTCGGGCGGCGCCGCGCCTGCAAGGGCGATGGCGCGACGGCGGCGCGTCACGACGAGTCGCCGCCAGCGGAACGACCCTGATGAGGCGGAGATCCGCTGTGCTGCTCGCGCCATCGCCCTGCGGTCTCAGCCCGCAGGAGTCGATCGACCATCGCTTCGGCCTCGTCGTGGGAGTCGTACGTCCACCGCAGCACCTTCCCGCTCTCGGTGTCCCCTGCTCGCGCGACGACCTGCCACCGTGTCTGACGAATCAGCCACACGTCGCGCCGGGCCAAGCGGCCCCAGGTCCCGTTCCACCACCGTCGGGTGATCTCCTCCTCCACCCCCGGATCGTACACACGTTCGACTGCTGCGCGGCGGGTGGACAGGCTCATTCGCAGTGGTCTTGGCCGCCGCGGTCTCGCGGCTGGCAGCAATCGGGTCGGTGACGGTAGATGCGCAGGCTCGGGCCGTTGCGCTGGTGACCGTGGTCGCCGGTGATCTCGTAGAGGCGCGCCCGCCACAACGCCGTCTCGCCGCCTGCGGAGACGACCTGACCATCGCCTGGGCCGCCTCTGAGCAGCACGTCCATCACCTAACGGTACGCATCTGCGTCGGTTCGAGTCGGACTTGGCCGCTGCCCGCAGCCACGGCGAGGGTTGTAAGGTTCAGCCTGTAAGGGTGCTAGAATTTTATGTTTAGAAGTGGCAGGAAGACCCCCGCCCCGGCTTCCCAGGCGAGAGGCGGAGGCCCTTCCTCACCGGTTGGGGCTCAGTTGACGGTCAGTCAGTTGGGCCCACATCCGTTTCCGGCCAGCGTCACCGCCAGCCCTACGGCGTAGGTGAGCACCTTGAGTATCAGTGCCACCCACTCCCCGACGTCTCGCCACCGGTTGGCGTCGGTTCGCCGGTTCCTGGTGGGCCGTGAAGGCCCCTTGCGGCGCATGGTCAACTGTGTCCTCCGGGTTGTAGTTGAAGTGGAGGACGGTCGTCCCCCGGCCGGAGGAACGACCCCGGTCCAGCTTCAACCCCAGTTCAAGCAACCCAAAGACACCGCAGCCTTAACAGCGCTTGGCACACAATAGCGAGCGATGGCGGCGGGTTGCGTCTCGCGCTGCTCTTTCGCACGTATGTCTTGAATGGCTGAGGCGGGGGTCAGCGTGAACCGACCGCTGCAAGGTCTTTATCGGGACGTGGCGGGGAGGGGCACGTCGTCGATCCACGTGGGCGCGAGTTGACCGTCTGGACCGGGGAGGATGAACCGGTATCCGTCCGCGTCGGCGACGACCTCCACTGCGTCGATTGCGTCGAGTAGGGCGTGGATGCGGGGGAAGGCCGCGCTGCGGATCCGTGACGCGATGTCGGGGACGTTCATGATGGACAGGGCCCAGCCGGCGAGGTTGGCCGGACTCTTCGGATTGATTTGTTCGGCGCGTCGGGCGGCGTCGCTGTCGAGCACGAACGCTTCGGTGTCGAGGACCCGGTACATGAGCTGCGTGCCCTTGCGGGGGATGGGGATCTCCGTGCCGGGCCACAGCTCGGCCGGCAGCGCGTGGCTGGCGGCGCCGACTCGGCCCACCAGGGGCATCGGCTCGCTGGCCAGCTCGGGGAACTGCTGGATGGTGGGGTCCACCAGTCGCTGCATCTGCGGTAGCCACAGCACGACGTGCCCCGCGTAGGCGTCGGTCTCCCATCTGGCGTTCTCCCCGTAGAGGCTGGTGCTGGCCCCGGGCGGTTCGACGAGCACCGAGACGGGCGTGATTCGGGCGTCGATGCCGAAGATCGCGTAGAGCCGTTTCAGGATCAGGCAGGCGTCGATGCAGACGTTCGCCGCTTTGCCCCGCAGGTGGTCGACCAGGAGCACCACGGGCAGGAATGTCACGGCGAAGTCCGGTGGTACCTGCGTCATCATCAACACCGCCCGCTCCGTGTCGACGTGCAACCGGCCAGACCGGTACGTCACTGTGCGGGACTCACCGCCTGGCCCGATCAGCGTCTTCGACTGTGCGGGGCCCAACGACTTCCCGGGACCCAGCGGGACCCGCTTCGGCTGACGCTTCTTCGACTTCGGCATGAGGGGTGCCTCCGATGATCAGGCGACATCGACCCCCAAGAATACGTAGCGAAGTCGTCATGTGACGTCCCGTGTCGGCCCGGTGCGGCTATCGGCCGATCGTGTGCGCCGGCACGACGGATCTCACTGTGTCTCACCTTTCTTGGCTGCTCACCGGCTCAAAGCCCTGGACTGGCGACTCTGCCGGTCCCGGCGGCCCATGTGCCGTCGACGCCCGCCCGCCGGTCACCGGTGGCGGACACGCCACCTCCGCTGCCGACGGGGAGTTCGGGGTAGTCACACAATGACTGCTATGGGTGATGATGAGATGTCCATGCCAGTGGTCTTGCGGGTGCAGCGGCGTGATGACCCGGTGGGTGCGGTCACGGAGCACGACGCCGCGCGGCGGGCTGAGGAGTACCCGCGGATTCGGATCGGTGCTCCGTTGTTCGGGCATGCCGTGCAGGCCGAGGCCGGACGATGGCGGGTGTGTGCGGTGGTGTCGGATACGCCGCCGGCGGCGCGGGACTTCCTTGCGCATCAGTTGCGGGAGCTGCTGGACGAGACCGAGGATGTCGGGCTGGCCGCAGAGTTGACCGCGGTGGTCGATGTGTTGGACCGGGAGAAGCGCGACGAGGTGACGGTCGCCGGCCGGGCGTATCGGATCCTACGGGTGGACACGTTCGCGCGGTTCGGTCCGGACGGTCCCGAACCACCCCGGCCCACGGACCGGGATCCCCGCGACGCCGACGACCACGACGGCTTCCTCGATGAGGAGATCGTCGCCGATCCGGGAGCGGTGACCGGAGTCAGTGAGGCGATGTTGCGGGTCGAGTTGATGACGGCGCACTATCCGCGCGCGCAGGTGCCCGCCGAGGTGTACGCCGACAGCGTCGCCGCCGTCACCGACTACCCGGTTGGGGTGGTTCTTCCGGCCCGTTACGCTGCCGCTGAGTGCGTCGGCGGGTCGTGGCGGCCGTACAGCCGGGCGGTGGCCACACCTCAGTTGGCGCGTGACGAGATCGCCTTCGGCCTGCGTCACATCGAGCCGCGTCTGCTGAGGCTCACCGATGAGCAGACGGTCGTCCTGCGGCAGGCTGCCGACGAGTTGGACGCCAATCCTGTGGACGACCTCACCGTGTTCGGGCGCCGCTTCCGGGTGACTCGCATCGAAACCCTGCTGCGCATGTCCAATGTTGCTCCGGAGGGACCACGCCCGTCGGATCCGGACCCGGAGCAGCCGCCGGCGGCTGACCGATAGCCGCGCCGCATGCGCGACCCGCGCCGGCTCGGTCGCGGCGTTGTCGTCTGTGAGCTGCCGGTGTCATGTGTGTCCGGCTCTACTCCGCGATCTCGGGCTGGTTGGCAGGCTGGACCTCGTCGTGGAGATCAGGGCGTGGTCGGGGAGTAGCCGCCTGGCTGGGCGTCGTGTCGGTTGTCGCGGCTGTTCGTGGAAGCATGCGGTCAACCGTCTTGCTGAGTTGTTCCACGCGTTCGGCGATGTGCTGGACGTAGCCGAGTACCTCACGGGTTAGCTGGTCGGCAGCTGGTGTTCTGGCCTGGTCGGCTTGGGCGACGAGGCTTTGCAGGATGGTGCCGGTCTGGTGTGGTTCGGGGCTGGCGGAGTACACTGTCGGCGGAAACATGGCCTGGGCGCCCTGGCTCAGGTTGTGGGGGTCGCGTTCGCCATCTGGTGGAGCGGCCCTTCTCTCGTTGAGGTGCAGTTCCGTGCCGGTTGTTGCTTCAATGACGGTGGCGACGTCGGCGATGCGGTTCCACCACTGGGGTTCGTCGGCGCGGATGGCGCGGCCTGCGGACCAGGCCACGGAGTCGGCCATCCAGAGCCCCGGGTCGTTGTGGCCCTCGACGTGGATGAGGCGCATGCGGTGGCTGATGGCGCCTTGGTCGAGTAGTCGTCGGTAGGCGCGAATGTCGTTGCGGTCGGTGGCGGGTAGGCGGCTGCCGGCGTCGCGGGCTTGCTGCCACTCCGTTGGACTGGCCCGGGTTTCGAGGTAGACGTCGCGGACCCGCTGGCCATCGAGGTAGCGCAGGAGGCGTTCCAGGCTGACTTGCCGGGCGTGTTCACGTTGGCTCTCTAGGTGGGCGCGGGCGTGTTGAGGATTGGGTGGTGGAAGGTCTCTGGTGCCTGCGTTGAGGGGCACCTGTGCGGAGACGACGGACCAGCCGGCGTGTTCGGCGACGACGTCGAGCATCGCTTCGATGGTGCCGACGTGTCCGCGGTGGTAGAGGGCGGTGGAGTGGTAGCTGTCGTGGATTCCGGCGGCAGTGCTGGCGGCGGCTTCGGCGGCGGGGACGTCTTCTTGGTCGATGATGACGGCGGCCATGAGGTAGGCGCCGGGGCTGCCGCGTTGTTGCAGCCACGATTCGTCGACGAACGCGATGGGGTGGGGTTGAGCGGCCATCAGTCGAGCTCCGTTTCCTCGGTGACCGTCTGGTCGGGTGTGGGGCTGACGCGGTGGCGGGCGGCGTCGGCCTGCTGGGTGAGGTGCGCGGTGACGGGTGCGGCGTGGGGTTGTGGGCGGGTGTCGTCGATGGCGCGGACCCGGGCGGTGGTGGCGGCGACGGCGTCGGCGAGGTTGGCGCGGCGGGTCGCGGCGCGGCGGGTTTGTTCGGCGGCGGCGGCGAGTCCGGCGTAGCGGGTGGGCAGGGCGTTGGTGTACCAGCGCTGCCAATCGCCGTGGCGGGCTTCGAGGTCGGTGACGCGTTCGCGGCGCTGGTCGATGCCGGCGCTGAGGGTGGCGAGTTTCGCGCTCAGGCTGGCGTGGTGGCCGGCTGCGGCGGCGGCCCGCTGGTGTGCTTCCTGCTGGGCGGCGAGCATCCGGGCGCGGGAGGGGCCGCGTTGCCACCAGCGGGGCTTCTGCTGCTGAGCGGTGGCGGCGCGTTGGCCGGCGGTGGTGATGGCGGCGAGGAGCAGGGTGAGGTCGTGGTGGCGGTGCTCGGCGTCGGTGAGGTCGAGGTGCGCGTCACGGAGTTGGTCGGCGACGTAGGTCGGCGCGGTGGCGTCGATGGTCTGCTGCGCGGTGATGAGTTGCGCGAGTTCAGCGTTGTCGGTGGTGGTGAGGTGTCCGGCGAGGGTCGCGGCGCCGAGCGCGACGCGGGCGCGGTGCCAGGCGTTCCACCGCGAGATGTCACTGGTGGGGGGTTCGGCCCCGATGGGGTGGTCGCTGGTGAGCTGGTAGCGGTCTCGGTAGGTGACCACGATCTCGGCTCGGGCGAGCCACTGGTCGCGGCCCGCCTCATCCTGCGGTACGGCCCCGAGCGCGCGGGCCCAGGCCGGTTGGTGCTCGGCGGCGAGGTCGGCCAGGGCGCTGACGCGGCGGTCGCAGATGGCGGCGACTTGCCGTAGGGCGTCTCCGATGTCGCCGGTGAGGTCGGCGGGCATGCGGTCGGTGTAGGACGCGGCGAGCGCCGCGGTGGTGGCGATGGCAGGGTCGGCGGTGGCGCGAGCCATCAGGCGGTCGATGCGCCAGGACAGCACCGCGGCGATGTCGTCGGCGGAGCCGAGTTCCCGGGGCCGAATCGCGCGGCGCAGCACGTCGGCGGGATTAAGGCCGGCTTCTCGCAGGGTGGTGAGTCGGGCGATGAGCGCGGGCAGCGCGAGGTCGCGGGCGAGCCGGTCAGCCGTAGTTTGTCCGCTGATGCGGGCGACGATGGCGAGGTATTCGGGGATGCGGGCGCGGGCGGACAGGTCGTCGTAGATGGGTGTCCAGGTGTGCAGGGCGTCGACGTCGGCCCAGAGTTGATGTTCGGTTTCGGTGGCGGAGCGGTCGGGGGTGGCGCGGCGCATGATGTCGGCCAGGACGGCGACGCGGGCAGTGGGTGGCTGGGGTGGGGTGCCTTCGCGGGGGTGGTCGTCGGTGACGACGTACGCCTCGTTGAGGGTGTGGCCGCGGGTGAGCATGACGTACAGCCGGGCCAGGGTGGTGTTGTCGTCGACGAGCGCGCGGGCGGTGTGCACGGTCTGCCCTTGGACGGAGTCGACGGTGAGGGCGTAGGCGAGCTGCACGTGCCGCGCGACGTACGTGGCGGGCAGGACGGCGCTCGCGTCGGTGCGCAGGTTGGTGACGTGGAGTCGCCCGTCGCGGGTGACGGCTTGTACGCGCCACTGGTCGCGGTTGGCGACGAACGCGCCGCCGGCGCCGAGGCGACGGTCGTTGCGGCGGGTGACGATGATGTCGCCGACACTGGCCTCGTTGCCGTCGCGCAGGCGTACGGCCGGGCCGGTGCGGACGAGGCCGGCGCGCAGGAGGATGTCGCGGGCGCGGCGGGCGATGTCGGCGGCTTCGTCGCCGGTTTCGACGAGCATCATGCTGGGGTGTCCGGTGGCCATGTCGGCGGCCCACCGGTCCAGCATCTGGCCGATGAGCAGGGTGCGGTGCCCGCCGTGGAGCCGGCCGCGGCGGTCGTATTCGTGCAGGACGGTGAGGTCGCCGGTGCGCAGCCGCAGCGACGCCGATCCTTCCCACGGCTGAGCGAATCGGTGGACTTGGGTGAGGTGGGTGGTGGCACCGAGGCTGTCGAGGTAGCGGAACAGTCCGCCGGGTCCGATGGCGGAGATTTGCGCGGGGTCACCGACGAGGATGAGCCGGCCGCCGACGGCGTCGAGTTGGGTGACGAGGCGGGCGAGGTCGTGGCTGGACACCTGCGACGCCTCGTCGATGATGACCCACTGCCCGGGTGCGAAGCGCCAGTCGGCGCGCGTGCCGGGCGGCGGCCGGTCGTGGGAGTGCAGCCAACGGGCGATGTTTTCGGTCCGCAGCATCGTGCCGTCGGGTTGGCGGGTGGCGTCGGCGAGCAGCTGCGCGGCGGACTGTCCCACGGTGAGACCGATTACCGGCACGCCGGCGTGCTGGGCGGCGGCGGCGACGGCGCGCTGGAGGTAGGTCTTGCCGGTGCCGGCGGGCCCGACGACGCCGGTGACGCGCCGGTCATCGCCGACGAGGAATCGCAGCGCCGCGGCCTTCTCCGGCGACAACCGGAACGCGGCGGTGGCGGCGTCGATCGCCGCTCGCGGAGCGGGGCGAGCGCCGCGCCGGCCGGCGTAGGTGATGACTTCCTTTTCGGCGGCGAGGACGGCGTGGGTGGTCATCTGCAGGTCTCGGTGGCGGGTGTATTCGCTGTGCTGGTCGCTGCCGCGCAGCAGCGTCGGCCCCCACTGCACGAGGGCGGGCGGTGTCAGCACCCGCAGCCCGCCCAGGTTCTTGGCGATGGCCTCACCAGCGAGTGTCTGCACCTTCCGCCAGTCGGCGTGCGGCGAGTCACCGGGGGTGATGTCGAGGACCCGGCCGATGGCCAGTTCGAGGTGTTCGCGGCCGAACACGGCCCGCTCGCGGCCGAGGGTGTGCACGGCGCGGGCGAGCGCCAAGCGCACGTCGCGGCGTACTGCCGCGTCAACGACCCGGTCGCGTGCAGGACCGGTGATTCGCAGTTCGTCGGCGGCGGTGCGCAGCGCTTCCTCGTCCACACCGGCCGGGTGCAGCTGGCGGGCGTGGCGTAGGACGCGCCGCGCTGCGTCGGCGGTGTCGTCGTGCACCTCACCGGTGAGAACGCGGCGTACCTGAGCGGGGGTGTCGAGCCCAGCTGTGCGGTCCTCGGCTTGCCATCGCTGCACGGCCTGGTCGGTGGACTCCGCGCCCTTGGCCGGGCGGCGGGTCCGCAGGGTCGCGTCCTGGGCGCGTCGGCGCCACTGCGCCGCCGCCGAACGCGCCGGTGGTCCGGTGCGGTCGACACGGCGGTCCATCTCCTCGGTGATGGCGGCGCGCCGCTTGCTGTAGTGACGCAACGACGCCTCGCTGATGCCGACGATCTCGCGGATCCCGGAGTCCGTGCGGGCGGCGAAGGTGACGCCGCGGCGCGCGTGTAGTTCGAGTTCCACGGCGCGTTCGTAGGCGACGCGGGCGCCGACGGTCGCGCGGTAGAAGGCACGCCCGTCCAACGCC
Source organism: Micromonospora sp. M71_S20 (assembly GCF_003664255.1). NCBI lineage: Bacteria > Bacillati > Actinomycetota > Actinomycetes > Micromonosporales > Micromonosporaceae > Micromonospora > Micromonospora sp. M71_S20. The sequence continues at coordinate 899,767 of NZ_RCCV01000003.1, forward strand.
AACCACTGTGGATTGCCGTTCCCGTCGACTGTCTTGACCTTCGCGGAGACGACGATGTGTGAGTGCAGCTGCGGGTCACGCTCGCGGCTCATCCGGTGGTCGAAGACCAGCGCGGCCAGCCCTTGGGTGTCGAGTTGGCGGACGCCACCCGCGCCGGTCCGGGTGAAGGCCCCGTGCCGCTGAAGGTGATCGAGCAGCGCGCGCACGCCAGCGTGGTGAGCGGCCATGACATCCTGCTTGACGGTGTCGTCGCCAAAGGCCCACAACAGCGACACGGACTTCACGGGATGGGCCGTGACGTCGTATGCGGACACGGCCCGCCGCTCGGGGGCGTTCATGATGTCGTGCCACACCTTGTCGCGCTGTTCCACCGTGGCGTCGTCGGGCAGGTGCGCTAGTGCGCGTCGTACCGCTTCGTCGCGGTATTCGTTGGTCATCGGCGCGTAGATGCGCCATTTCTGGCCGAGCTGGAAGCCCGTCGTGGGATGCCGTCCCTGACCGATCAGATTGCGCATCTGCTTCTCGAAGACCCAGCCGCGCACGCCGAGCACAGCGGCGCCATTGCCCGCCCACCAACCGGGGCTTTCACCCCGCGCGGCGTGGTTGATGTAGTAGGGCGTCGGGCCCCCGTGACCGACAGGGCGCAGGTCATGGCGACCGGCGGCGACCTGCTCCATGACATAGCGGTAACCGTCGCCGGGCGAGATGCGCGTGACGGTCAACATGCCTCGACCGTAGAAGATCAACTACAGAAGTGGCAGTCGAGAATGCAAGGGGGTGTATCCCATGTAAGTGTGCAAGAAGTGAGGGGGAGGGGGTCTAGGCAGGTCAGCGATGCTGTGGCCAAAATTGAACGGGTGCGGTGAGAAGATGCGGAATTGTGGCTAGGTTCGAACGATTCGGTAATTCATGTGGGGTGTGGTCTGGTGGGCGGACTTGGGCAGTGGTTACTGTCGGGAAATGGCGAGTAGAACGGGGAATGAGGCGACTCGGGCGCTGCGGCGGCGGCAGGAATTGGAGCTGCGGGCGGTGCGGGCGGTCGAGCAGGCGGCCGGCACGGTGCAGGAGGTGCAGCGGCGGCGGCATGATGCCGTGGCGCGGCTGGATCAGGAGGTCGACGCGGCTGCGGCGGCTCACGGCTTGGCCGTGGCGGTGCTGGCGACGGTGCTTCGCGATGACGGCTTGGCGGCGAGCTTGACCGGGGTGGACGTTGCCCGGGTGCGGTCGTACCGGCGTGGCGCGGATGGTGCTGCGGTGCGTGCGCGGATCGGGGAGTTGGGCGAGGTGCTGCCGCGTCGGCGTCGCACGGCGGTTCAGGTGCCCGACGCGCGAGTGCCGCCGGTCGGGGATGCCGGCGGGAATCAGATGACCTGAGCTGCGAGCGTTGGCCGGTCCGGGGTGCGACCGGACCGGCCAACGCTGCGGGGTTGTGTCTACGTGCAGTCGAGTCCGCACCCGGTACAGACGACGATGAGGCCACCGGCGAGCGTCTGCGTATCGCTGTCCGTGGCGGTGCAGTGCTCCGGGATGGCGGCAGGCCAGTCCCCTTCGATGACGGTGCGGCCGGGGTAGACCCAATCGAGGGGTTCGCTGCCGTGGTACATGACGGGCGGGCCGGGGATCGGGGCGGCGAGGGGGAGCGTGACCCTGCGGAGTAGCGCGGTGCCGGTGAGGTCGGCAGGGATGAAGGGCGGCGTCTTCTTGCGGGTGGCGGTGCGGAACTGCTCGTAGTCCTTGAAGGTCGGCGAGGCCAGTTCCGCGCGGTCGATGAGGGCTAGCGCCTCGTAGGGCTCGGCGGCTTTGTAGTGGCGGAGGGCGGCTTTCAGGTAGCGGTCGGCGTAGGCGTCGCGCTCGGCCTGTCGCTTGTCGCGTTCGGCCTGAGTCGTGCATGGTGCGGTGAGTAGGTGGGGGTGGGCGTCGAGGTGGGCGGCCACGGCCTCCCAGACCGCAGAACGGCCGTACTTCAGGGTGAGTCCGTCGAGGTGGCCGTCTGCGATGTAGCGGACAGCTGCGTTCTTACCGCCTGGGATGCGGAAGTAGTTGGGTGCCCAGTCGGCGCAGGTCTGTGCGATCGTGACGAGTGCGGCGCGGGCCATGTCCACGGGCGGTGTCCTCTCGAAGTAGGGGCGCTGGGTGCTGGTGCGGAGGGCCGGTACGCGACGGGAGCGGTTGCGGCCGGCGGCGTGCTCGATGAGCGCAGGAGTCGTCGCGGTGGGGTGGCCCGGCCGCCTCGTATGCGGCCGGGCGCTCGGCGGGTAGTGGCCGACGGGAGAGGGCCGGATAGGTCAGCGCTGGGTTTTGATCTGACGGGTTTCTGCGACGGTGAGTAGGTGCGCGGGTAGCTGTGGTAGGTGCTCGCGCCAGGCTCGGTACAGGCGGTGGGTGCCGTCGATGAGTAGCGGTGCTGGTGCTGCGCCGGGGATGTCGACGTGCGCCACGATCAGCGGTTGCGTTAGGTCGGTGGTCATGGCGTAGGTGCGGTTGATGGCGTTGTGAGCTGGCCCGATGAGACTGATCGCCCAGGGGTTCGGGTTGTCGAGGTGCGTTAGGCCGTAGGCGGTGGCCCAGGCGGTGACGTCAACGGGGCTGGTGGCGCGGGGCGTGGCTGCGATGAGTGTTCGTGCGGCGTCGATGTCGAACACCCACGGCCCGAAGTGGAACCACTGCGGCATCCGGCCGTGGCTCACTGCGCGTTGTTCCTGGCGTGCAGGCGGGTGTAGATCGCGACGCATCGCAGGATCAGTTCGTGTGATGGCAGGGTCAGGAGCCGCTGTCGTTTGTCGTCGCGGAGGTGGTCCCAGATCAGGACGGTGACGGCAGCCGACCAGGTGTCGACGATCACCCCGTCGATCTTGGCGTACTGCTGGTTGGCGACGATGCGGCGCAGCGTGTCGATGAGGGTGGCGTCGCCGGTCGGGTGGGTGGCGTCGTCGGGTCGGGCTGCCTCGGGTAGCTGGGTGTAGCAGTCCTCGCAGGTGTAGTCGATGCGCGGGGGGTGTTCGGTCTCCCAGCGGCGTACGTCGGCGACGGGGAGCCCGCATACCGATTGGCGCGGGTCGCGGGGGTGGCGGATGTGCCATGACATTGAGGGGCCTCCGGGCGGGTCTGTCATTTGGCGTGGTTGGGCTGCGGCCTCGTGGTGGCTGTCGTCGCGAACGCAGGCTGCGCGGTGGGCCTTCGGCGGTGGCTCCTGCTGAGGCGCGGAGGGCGAGCGCCGGGAGTGGTCACCGGCTGGTGCGCTCGAACGACGTTCCTTCGGGCTGCCCGGCCGCTGCGGGCGGCCGGGCAGCGTGGGTTAGTCGCGTTGGCCGAGTAGGCGGGCGGGGTTGCCGGTGATGGTCCATCCGGCGGTGTCGTTGATCAGTCGGTGGGTGCGGTGGGCGAGCGTGAGGGGGTACAGGTGGGGGCGTTGTACGTAGTGCTTGCCGTGCTGCCAGAGGTCGAGCAGCATTGCGGCCAGTCGCAGGGTGGCGCGCATGCGTCCGGGGTTGCAGTCGGTGCAGTGGTGCCGGCGGGCGTAGGCGATCAGGGCGACGGTTGCCGTTCGTAGTTCAACGGCGGTGGTGAGGTCGTATACCCCGCTGGTCGGCCAGGCGGGCCGGTGGTCGCATAGCTCCAGGTGGTTGATGACGTCGGCCATGCGGTGGCGAGCGTCGTCGAGCATGGTCAGAACTTGGCTGGTGCGGTGGACGGCGGGGGTTGTGGTGGGGAGGGCCATGGTGGGGGCTGTGAGGGCAGACATGCGGGCTCCTCGTGCTGGGGTTAGTGAGGGGCGGCGTCGCCGTGCCGCTGTGGTGCGGGGTGGGGTGGGCGGCCCGGGTCGGGGAGGGGGTGGCGCTGACCCGGGCCGCCGGTGGGCCTACCGGTAGCGGCGGCGGTGGTTGCCGGTGCGGGGAGCGATGGTGAGGCCGGGGCGGTATTCCTGGACGCTGCCGCCGCGTTCTTTGGCGACGCACATTGCAATGTCGGCGTGGTGAAGGAGTTCAAAGGCGGTGCGGTGGCTGTTGTTGGCGACGGCGAGTCCGACGCTGGCGTGGCAGCCGAAGGTCTGCCACTGGATCATGATCATTCGGTGGTTGAGGGCGTCGGCGACAGCGTGGGCGTAGGCGCGGCTGAGATCGTCGTCGCCGTCGACAACGACGGCGAATTCGTCGCCGCCCATGCGGCCGGCGAATGCACGGGGCATCCGAAGTTCGGTGAGGACGTGCGCTACCTCTCGCAGGACTGCGTCTCCGGTGGCGTGGCCGTGCTCGTCGTTGATGTCCTTGAAGCGGTTGAGGTCGAGCATGATCACGGAGACGGGCCGCTTGCGGTCGCTGAGTAGGCCGTTGAGGTGAGCGACCAGGGCGCGACGGTTCGGCAGCCCGGTTAGCGCGTCGTGGTCGGCGTCGTGTCGGGCGGCGTTCAGGGCGGAGCGGAGGTGCCGGTTCTGTGCGATGAGCGCGAAGCAGCTCGCGCTGGTGCCGAGGAGGAGCGCGTAGGTGATGGGGTCGTGCACTGAGGGCTCCCTGGGGTTGGGTTGGTGGGGGGTGTTCGGTTGGGGTTCGCCGTCCCTCCCGAACAACTATTACTATACACCATGGATGAATGTGGCTCTACCCGTGCCGGTGCCAGAGTGGCTGTTATTTTTCGATCTTGAGCGGTGTTTCTTGTGCAAGGGCCCGGCGGCGTCTCCTCGGGATGCCGCCGGGCCCTCGCCCTAATAGGCGGCTAGAGCTAGCGGCGGATCGGTCGGATGCGGAGGATGTCTCCGAGGGCGATTCGTGCGGCGGGCTGGCGGGTCTGCGGATCCAGGAAAGGGGTGTAGTCCGTCGTCCACACGAGGTACCAGGTGTGGGCGGCGTGTCCGGGGCGGGCGTTGCGTGGGTCGCCGGAGGCTTCCCCGTTGGTCTGCTGCTCGCTTCGGTATCTGGTCATCGTGCCGGCGAGCATCGGGCAGGCGGTGGCGCTGTAGTGGGCACACTCGGGGTGCATGGGCGGTTCGGGAGCGATCAGGCGGGGTAGGTCGACGTCGCGCATGGCGAACACGAAGGGCCGGAACGTCGGCTCGCCGCAGATCTGGCACCGGTGGTCGCGCAGTGATGCGCCCAACCGTTGCGCGTCGATCGCGCCGAATCGATAGCGCCCGTCGGGCATGTGGGCGGTGATCCACGGTACGACCAGTCCGGCGAGCGTGGGGCGGTGTCTCAGGGCGACGAGAATGTCGATTTTAGTCATGGTGATTCCTCGCGCGTTGGTTGCCGGTGCCGGCCCTTCCGGGCCGGCACCGATCGAGGGCTGCGGCGGTCGTGCCCTACAGGGCGAGGCTGGCGCGGAGGTTCGGCCGCATCTCGTGCACCGGCACCAGGGCGCGCGTCGTGGTGCCGTCAATGGTGACGCGGAAGAGGTAGCGCGCCGGGACTCGGCTGCCTTCTCGGTCGCGGTCCGCCTCAAGGTCGATTCGCAGCGTGTCGGGGATGTGGGCGTAGGGCCGGACGGCCTCGATGACCTCGTCCGGGTCCGTGACCCGCTCCATTGCGCCCAGCCAGACGGGCAGGGCGTCGGGGCTCGTCTCGTCGGTCTCGCCGTGGTTCAGAACAACGGCGAAGTACGACGTCAGCGGACGGTCCCAGCCCACGCTGACCTTGTGGTCGATTCGGTGGGGAAGGGGGGTGAGGTTGTGACGACTCATGACACCTCTTCTGGTTGGGTCTTGTGGGCGTGTCCGGCGGGAGTTCGCCGTTCCCTCCGGACAACTATTACTATACACCATCGAGGGCTGTGTTTCTACCCTTCCCGGTCCTGGGGTGACCTGGGATCTTCATGATCGTGAAGGGTGGCACCTGGCGGTTGCGCTGCGAGCGTGGACCGGTGCGGAGCTTGCTCGCCCCCCCACTTCTTTCGGCGGTGGGGGGCGAGCTTGCTCGTCCGTGGCGCGCGCAGTGGAGGTCAAGTTCGGCCGCGGGGTTTCGAGCAAAAGATCATGCGGGGTGTGCATGATGTTTTGTGAGCCGCGGCCGAACTTGACCGGAGCGAGCACGTCGCTAGCCTGTTGCGGCCCCCACCGTTGAAGGGAGGGGTTTTGGCAGTGCGGCCGGAGGCCGCTTCCGGTTTGCCTGGCCCGTCAGGGCCGGGCGTCTTGACGGCGAGCATCCGGCGCAGGTCTGCGAGGGCGGGGTTTGTCGTTGTCCTGGGGTCGGCGCTTGTTGAGCGGCGGGCGGTTCGGTGTCAGTTGGTGCGCTGGTCGAGGATGGTCCACAGGGTGGCGCGTCGCCATTTGAGGCGGCGGCGTCCGGCGGGGCCGGTGTTCTGTTCGTCGGCGCGGTCGAGCACGGGAGTGGGCAGGGCGTTGGGGTGGTTGTAGCCGAGGATCCGGGCTGCCTCGGCTTTGCCGACGAGTTCGTCGGGGTCGCCGGTGCGGTCGGGGTGTCCGTGTGGGCTGCCGATCGGCCGTCCTGTGCTTTCGGCGCCGCCTCTGCCGACACGGTCTTCGGCGATCTTCCAGACGGTTTCGCGCTTCCAACGCCGGCGTGTGCGGCCCCCCGCGCTTGCAGAACTTTCGTCGGGGCACTCCTTCAGGCGCAGCCATACGGGGTTGTTGCCGTGTAGGGCGCTGCGGTTGGTGTAACCGAGGATGCGGGCTGCGGTAGCGACGTCAACGAGTTCGTTGGGGTCTCCGGTGCGATCGATGCTGGCTTGGGTGCTGCGTCTGATTCTGTTGCTGGGTGGCTCGTATCGTGCGATGTCTTCGCGGTTCCAGGTGCGGCCGTCGGCGGTGCGTTCGGGAAACCCGGTGGTGCTGCGCTCGCGGTAGAGCCGGTGCAGGTGGCTGACGGAGATTCCGAGCAGCGCTGCTGCTTCGACGTGGTTGACGACGTCGGGGTCGGGGGAGCGCGTGGGCATGCAGTGATGATGCCGCATGCCGGGTTGAGCGGGGTGGCTTGCCGGTTGGTACAGGGTGGGAGTGCTGCTCATGGTCTGCTTCGCCGTCGCCGCTGGGGGTTGTCGTACGATGGGTGCCACGTGTTCGGCGTTGGGTTCGTTGGGGCCTGTGGGCGTCGGACGCCAGGCGGCCGGGGGGAGTTCGCCAAACTAACCCCCCGGCCTCCGCCGTTAGGTCGTTTCACCTCTGCGGCATGGCGGTTGCTGCTGGGCAGGGGGCATGCAGCGTCGGGCGGCGCGTGCCAAGACTCCGTACTGCGTGTCGCCCCTGGCGACTACCTGTCCGGATGGGAGTCTACGGGCCACGTATTCGCGGCGTTGGGCGTCCCAGCCGCCGACGCACACGGCCGACGGCTCAGCGCGCATCTCCCATCGTTCGCCCTTGGCCGTCGTGATGTGGACGTGGTGCTCGCGGGTGAGCGTCCACCTGTCTCCGTGGGTGTCGAGGCGTAGGCCGTGTGGGTTGTTGTCGCGGAAGAGACGCCAGCGGCCGTCGCGATCGAGCAGCCGCGCGATGTCGTCGCGTGCGTCGAGTGGGCCGTGGGGTCGTGGTGCGCTGACCGCGTGGGGGTGTGGCGGCATCGACATTGTGGCTCCGTGGGGTTGTTGGAGGGCGGTCGCTCGGAGGTTCGCCGTCCCCGAAGACCGGCTATTACTATACACCTTGCTTGTTGGGCTTGCCATTCTGCGTCAGGGCAAGCCCGTGGTGTGTGCGCGGAGCTGGCAGGGCGGGCCGGCTGCGATCGGTGGGTTGCTCGGAGGCCGTCCGGCCCGCCCGGTGACCGCGGGAGCAACGGTCAGGTGCACGACGACGCGAGGACAAAGAAAGCTGATGACCCGGGACAACCCTGCGCAACCGCGCGAGACGTGGGCGTCATTCGTCTGACCGGGTGTCGGTGATGGTTATAGATGACCGTCGCCGGTGAGGCGTTGGCGCAGTTCTGATAGGGGGAGTCGGTGGCGTTGGCGGTGGCGTTGTTCGGTGAGGATGGCGACGTCGCCGAGTTTTTCGCGTAGTTGGGTTTCGGCTGCTTCGGCGGCGGTGTAGTGGTCGGGCAGGACGTGTAGTAGTCGTGCCCAGTGGTGTTTGCCGGCGCGGACGCATGCTCCTCCGCAGTTGTTGTGTGGTAGGCCGAGGTCGTAGAGCCGTGGTGGGCGTAGTCCGAGTTGCCGGGCCGAGTCCAGTAGTTCCTGCTTGGTGAGGTGCGGCGGGTCGAGTAGGGGGAAGGTTGGGCGGCGACGCGTTGGGCGGCGGCCCAGCTTCCGATGCCGCCGGAGTATTGGACGACGTGCAGGTGTTTATCGGGGTTGCTGAGTGTGGGGCGCGGGTTCGGGGCCGGTGTGGGCATGGGGTTCCGTTCGGATGCTTCTTTGCGGGCGGACGGTAGGGAGCCGTGCCGTGCCTAGCTGGGCGGACGGTAGTGGGTGGGGAGGCGAGGGGGGCGCGTGAGCGCTCCTCGTCCGGAGCCGGGCGCTCGATGCGCCCTGTATCCGGCAGCGCGCGCGGTCGAGCGGTGCTGATTGACCGGTAGATGGTTGAGGACGGCGGTCGGTCGTTGGTGTTTCGTATCGCCCACCGGAGGGCTGGTGATCTTCGTTGGTGTAGCGGGGGTGCCGGTCGGGGGCCTGGTGTGGCCCCCGACCGGTTGGATCAGGCGGCGAGACGGCTTTCCGGCTCGGACCCGGCAGGTTCGTCGGTGTCGTCCGAGGGGCCGGGCGTCCCCTCGTCCGGCCGGGGCGCGATCTCGTTGTCGGCGGTGTCGGTGTCGAGCCCAGACAGCAGCTCGTCGGGCTCCGGGGCCGTGACGACGGTGAGGTCGGCACGCTGCTTCGTGCGGTTGGCGACGGAGTCGATGATGAGCTGTTCGACCTTGCCGACTTGGAAGCCGTTGGAGACGCACCACTGCAACCACTTGGCGACCGCCGGGTCGGGTGCCCGCCAGGAAGACCGGGTAATGCCGCTTTCGTTGGCGGCGGCGATTGCCGTGAGCGACATGACCGAGTAACGGCCGTCGCTGACACCTCGCGCGGGGACGCGCTTGGTGCCGGGTCGCTTGGTCTTGCCCGGTGACAGGAGTTCGTCGAGCATCTTCCGTCCGCCGTTGACCCAGGTAGAGAGGATGTAGCCGGAGTCGGCCAGCATCTCCGCGATGAGCTTCGCGGTGCCCTTCGGCGGGGTCTTGGCGGTCAGGAACGTCGCCAGCCATTCACGACGGACCGTGTTGGCGACTTCCATGGCCTTGTTGTTCTCGATGACCAGTCGCCGTTCGGCCTTCTCCTGTTCGGTCATGGGACCGCTGCGGGTGGAGGTCATGGCGTAGGCGGGCAGGGCGTGGCCGTGCGCGCGCCAGTCGGTGCAGTAGGTGGTTTCCGTCAGTCGGTCGTCGTAGGTGAGGAACAGTCGGACGGCGTGGCCGGGGCAGCCGGTGTGCCCTTCGGGGTCGACGTGGTTGCCCTCGGCGTCGCGTAGGTCGCTGACCTCCTTGATCTTGGGGTCGTTGTACCGGGGGTGCTCGGACAGCAGCGTGATTCCGGCAGCGACAAGTTCGGCGCGGCGGGCGGCTTCTGCGGCGATGGCGGCCCGGGTGCCGCGATATTGCTCGACGGCACGGGCGAAGGCGAAGGGCCCATTCTCGGCCTCGTCCAGCAGTGCTTCGACGCATTCGGGTTCGTCGGCGAATTCTGCGAGCGCGGCGACCTGGGTGAGGTCGAGCCCGAGGGTGTGCGTGCGTTCGGTGGTGCGCTTGTCCAGGGTGGCGAGTTGCCGCCCGGCTTTGATCTGCTCCGGCTGGTAGCCGGTGTGTCGGGCGATGTCGTCGTCGGTCATGCCGTCGAGGGCGAGTTGCTGGATGCCTCGGGCCTGCTGGGCGGCGGTGAGGTCGGTGCGGTGGACCTGCCGGAGCATGCTGATGAGCTGTTCGCGGTTGGCGGCTAGGTCGTCACGAACGATGACCTGGATCCACTTCTGCTCTGCCTCGACGGCGGACCAGTAGCGCTGCTCGCCGTCGATGATGAGGTACGGACCGTCGTCGTCGCCCAGCCCGAGCGGCGTGACGATCAGCGGCGAGAGCAGGCCGCGAACACCGTCCTGGTGCAGGTTCTGCACGATGCCGGGGAGGGCCTGCGCGTCGTCGCGGGCGTTACCCGGGTTGGGCTTGATGTTGGCGACCTCGACCATGCAGTGCCGGCCGGGCAGCTCGGGCATGTCCTGGTCGTCGCCGGTACCCTGCGAGCGGGCGTCCGTGTCGGTCGAAGCTGCCTCGGAGGACTCGGGAAGATCGTCGGCTGCCGGGGCCTCGCTGTCGATCTGCGGTGCGGGTGCGGTTTGCGTGAGCACGGTCCGTGCTCCCTTCGGGTTGTGGGTGTGTTGGTTGGCCGGGGCGCGTCTGGGGTTGCCGTCCAGAGCACTCCGGTGGTTCGTGGGACCGCTGCCGAAGGCAGCGGTGGTGGTGGGCTACGTGCGGGTCGCTGTGGAGTTGTCAAGGAACCGGGCTGGATCAGTCAGGCGGCTGTGGCGAGGGCGGTGAGGTGTGGGCGGTTGGGTGGTGACGGCATGGTGCAGTCGGTGCAGGTGCCGCCGTCCCAACGGTGTTTGCTGGCACCGTCGCCTGCCGGGCACGGCATGAGCTGTAGGTCGGCGAGGTGTGCGCGGTTCAGGCAGACGGGGCACAGGCCCCAGTTGGCGGTTGGTGCGCCGGAAATCGGGGTGTCGCAGTGGGTGCAGCAGCATCCGGCCTGCCGGAGGGCTTGACCGATGACGTCGGCTGCGGCGATCGCGCGGCGGGCATCGAGGGCGAGGCCCTTCCACGCGGCGGTCTTTTGCACGCGCTGCCAGTCCTCGTCGGTCAGTGCGGGGCTGGGCAGGGTGGCGGGGTCGTCTGCCTGGGCGTGTAGGTACGCCTCGACCTCCGCGCGGCCGAACAGGGGGCCAGTCCACTGGAAGGTGCGGGCGAGTACGGATACGAGGTGTCGCGCGTCGGGCTCTGCGAGGTTTCGGGGCAGTGACACGCCGTGAGGCAGCCCGATGAACATGGGCATGGGTGCTCCATCGGTGGGAGAAGATCGGCACGGGATGGCACGCGACAACCGAGCGTGCAAAGCGGGAACACCGGCGGAAGTTGCGGGTGCGGGCCGCTGGGGGTCGGGTGCCGCTGGCGGCGGCACCCGCCCAACGGTCAGAGCGTGGCAGCGATCTCCATGGCCCGGATGCCGACGCTTTCCATGTCGAACGCGGCATCGGGGTCGCTGAGGGTCTGCGCGGCGCTGGTGACCGCGTGCAGCATGCCCCCGGCGGTTCGGTCCCCGCCGTCGATGAAGTGGTTGAGGATCAGGCGCTGCTGGTCCTCGGTGAAGCGAAGCCGCTGCCCGACGACGCGGATGGTGTGGTCGGGGTCCGCGATGCGCCGGCCCGCCTTCTCCTCGATCTCCTCGATCTTGCGGCGAACGTAGCGGACATCAAGGAAGCGGCGCACGGCGTCGCGGGCCTGCTTACCGATAAGGCTGAGATTCGCCTCGTGGGTGTCGTTGCTCCACCGGATCGTTCCCTCGTCCATCTTCGCGCCCAGGTGAACCGCACGCAGGGCATCTTTGGTGACGGTCACGCCGTTGTCGCAGACCTGAACGACGATACGCGGGGTGATGGTCATCGCGCCGGCACCGGTCTCGCTGTTGGTGAAGACGAGCCCAGCGAAGACAGTCGGGTTGTCCGCCCCGGTCGCTCCGGTGAAAGGGCTGCGGTAGTTACGCAGCAGAGTCGGGGCGAGCGACTTGATCGCCTCGGAGTGGACCCGCACGACCATGCGCCGCTCGCTCAGGTCGCACGCGAGGTTCACCCGCAGCCCGGACTCACGGATGCCGGTCAGCGCGGACATCAACACGTCCAGGTGGTCGATGATCTTGTAGCCGTCGCTGAGGAAGGCGCGCAGGATGCCGCCGCCGTTGCCGTCGGACAGGCAGCGGGCGAGGTATCGCTTGCCGTGTTGGAGATCGAGCCAGCCGTTGACGTTGGTGTCGTAGAGGTGCAGGGCCTGGGCGCGGGTCTTGCGGAGGTAGGCGGTGGGGATGCCCAGCTTCTCGCCGAGTCCGGCGTCGCCGAGTTCGGTGGGCAGGTACAGCCCATCGGCGGAGGTGACCCCGGTGTCGGTGAGGACCGGCTCTGCCCCCGTGATGCGCAGGTGGCCGGCTTCGGCTCGCAGCATCCCGGTGCCGGCCACGATGTCGAGCTTGTGGCCCTGCTGCTGATTGAGGATGGCGGTCAGGTCCGCCAGGGAGGCGTGTCGGGCCGACAGGGGGATGGTGCTGATCGTGTCGCTCACGGCACTTCCTTCGGTGAGGTTGGAATTGTTGGTCATTCGGTCGGGGGTTGCCGCCCCTCCCTCATGTATATAAGGATACATGGGTTCTGTCTCCATGTCCACTTGAATCGCGCTCTCTTTGAAAGTTATGAGCGGGCTTTATGTCATTCGCCGGCTTGGTTTGGGGGCGATGGCTGATAGGAGAGTGCGGGGCGTATCTCGGTGGGGAGTGAGGGCTTTGGGGCGTGACATGGCACCAAGTCGGCTTTCGTGTTACGGCCCGAATCGGCTCGGTCGCTGCCACCGTGGCGCAGTTGACCTCACCTCAACCGCATCGGTGCAGTTAGGAGCAACGCCGGACCGGACACGACGAGCGCCGCCTCCTCCGCCGGTGATGGTTCTTGACCTCACCCCGACAAGATATCCGTCGGCGCAGCGGTTCACTGGGTCGATCACGACGGACGCCGTCGCCATGCTTGAAGCGCGAAAAGCCAACTAAAGGCGGTGCTGGGCGGCGAGACGCTGATCGAGTCGGAGGCTGTTGGGTGTAGGTCGGTTCAGTGAGTTAAGGTAGGCGCCGGCGTGCTGTCCAACTTACTCGGTCGGCCTATCTGGGTCCTGGACACTCCCGCCCCTGACGTTGATCCACTCCTGTATCCGACGGCGCTTCCAGTAGCGAGTCATGCCGCCCGTAGGTGCCGGTTCTTCGAGATCGAACAAGGGCAGGTAGCCGTCTTCGTGGCGTTTCCATGCCGCCTTGCTGCGGCCGGCGTAAAAGTCCCATGCGCCTTGACTGATATCGAGGATCTTCCGAAACTCGGCGGCAGGCAGCAGTTCCTCAGGATCGCCAACAAGATTGACCTGATGAACGCGTGCTCTGGCGGACTCGACGATCTGTGGCAGCAGGATGTCCCGGACGCGCTTCAACTCGTCGATGGGAAACCAGGACTTCTTGTCTTGCTTGACTGGCGCGGGCCAACCGGAGCCCTGCTCGCGTTGCTTGGGTGAGGTCTTGAGTCGGACCGTCGCCTCGGAACGACATGTGAACTCAGCCGCCCCGGCGATGTCGGTGTGCGGCTGACCACCGATGTTCCGGATCTCCATGCTGCCCCTGCCCGCGACTGTCCAGCGGTGGAAACGACCGGGGGACTTCATCCGCTCGCGCGGACGAAGTGGCAACCCCCCGGCCGCCTGAAACAACCAACAACCCAGCCTCACACCGCAAACGCCGTGAACGTGAGGCCGAAGAGCTTCTGATGCTAGCAGTCGGAGCTCGGGCGGTAGAACAGCAGCCGGCCGAGCGGATCACAAATCACCAGGGCCTTCATCGTGTTCAACCCGGCCTTGCCGGACACAAACCGGTCCCGCCCGCTCCGCCCCGCGATCGGCCGACGTGCCCGAACCTCGGTGGCGCCCATCAACGCCTGCGGGTGGTACCCGAGGTGCGCCACCACGTCGGACAGGGTTCCGAAGCCGGACGCCGTCGTGCACCCGGCAGCCACGCTCGGCCAGCAGCGGCCTGACCTCGGCGATGCTGCGGCTGATCGTCGAGCGGTGGACACCGAACCAGGCGGCGACGACATCGTGCGTCAGCCCGTGCCGCAGGTGCACCAGCGTGGCCAGCAGCCGATCAACGAACCCGAACCGATGCTTGGCTCCCGCTCCGATCCGGCGACCGCGTGTCCGCGAGGCGAGCCGGTCATGGTGCTGTGTCCGCCGCTGCGGCCCCAGCTCGCTGACCAGGCCCTCAATCACCGAGCGGGACAGGCCCGTCAACCGACGATTCGTCATGATCGCAGCACCCACCACGGCACGAACAACGATCATCGATACTCAAGGATTCGCAACCTCGCACGAGATCGTTAGTGGTGCGCGGCGACCCGAAGAATCTCGGTTACGACTCGGACGGCGGCATCTGGTCGGCCGTGTGCCGCGGCGGCTTGGGACATCGTGGTTCGGAGGCGGGAGTCGGTCAGTAGGTTCGTGGTGACGGCGCGGAGTTGGTGGGGGGTGGCTTGGTCGCCGTCGAGCATGACGGCGGCGCCTTCCTTTGCGAGGTGCCGGGCGGTGATGCGCTGCTCGTCCCCGGCGGACACCGGGTATGGGACAAGGACGGATGCCTTGCCGAGTGCGGTCAGTTCGGCGACCGTGCCGGCCCCGCTGCGGGCGACGACGACGGCGGCTGCGGCGAGCAGGTCGGGCATCTCGTCGTGTATGAAGTCGACGACGCGGTAGCGGGGTGCGAGCTGCGGGGGTAGATCATCCGCGACCTGTTGCATTTCGGCGTAATTGAGGCTGCCGCACTGGTGGACGATTTGGCAGTGGGGCAGAAGGTCCCGTAGGGCGCCGGCGAGCATTCGGTTGATCTGTTGGGCGCCGGAGGCTCCGCCGGTGACGAGTACGAGCGGTAGGGCGGGGTCGAGGCCGTACGCGGTGAGGCCTCTCGTGGGATCTCCTTGCAGAACTGCGGGCCGCACGGGGTTGCCGGTGACGACTGCGCGGCGGCGGGCCCGGGGCGGCAGGTGGTCGAGGGATGCCTGGTGGCTGAGCAGGATGCGGGTGGCTACGCGCGCGAGGATGCGGTTGGCCAGGCCGAGGGTGAGCGTTTGTTCGTGGAGCAGGTACGGGACGCGGAACAGGCGGGCGGCGAGGCCGATGGGGACGGAGACGTATCCGCCGGTGCTGAGTACGACTGCGGGCCGGGTGCGGGCGACCGTGAGGGCTGCTTGGGCGATTCCCAAAGGGATGCGGAAGGCGTCGGCGATGTTGCGGGCCAGCTCGCGTGGGTTGGGGGAGCGGCGGAGTTTGCCAGTGGTGATCGCTTTGAACGGAATTCGGTTGCGCTCGGCGATCTTGGCTTCGAGCCCGTCGGCAACGCCGACCCAGAGCAGCTCGGGCGTGGTGCCAGCTTCGGCCATTCGCGACTGGAGGGTGGTGATGGTGGTTAGGGCTGGATAGGTGTGTCCGCCGGTGCCGCCGCCGGTGACGATCATGCGGAGTTGGCGGAGGTGCTGGGCGCTGTAGAGGGCCATGCGTTACCACTTCGGGTGGTGGGTGCCGGACGGGTCGAGGCAGTTTAGCCGCTCTTTCGGCACCGATTTCGCCCGATCTCGGGTTGCTATGCGAGGTGTTGGTCGGCCCCTTGGTCGATCAGCTGGGCGCACGCGGTGAAGTCGGCGGCGGTCTTCTCCCACGGGTCGGGTACGTCGGCGTCGGGGAGATAGAGGCGCAGCTTGAGCTGGTCGTCGGGATGGGCTTGCTCTCGCAGGCGCGTGAGGATCGACTGGTCCATTGCGAGGATGGTGTCGGCCCAGTGCAGCATCGCCGCGGTGAGTTGAACGCCGCGGTGGTCGGTGAGGTCGTAGCCGAGCGCCGTGGCGGCCTCGATCATCAGGGGGTGTGCGGGTTGGTCGACGAGGCGGCCGGCGTGCAGGGCTGCCGAGCGAACGACGACGGCATCCCCGCCGCGTGTTGCGAGGATCGCTGCGGCGAGGGGACTTCGACAGTGATTGCCGAGGCAGACGACCAAGATTCGATGAGCTGGTGATGCTGGCGGCATCGCGGTTGCTCCGTTCGACGGTTGCTGGGGGCGGGCCGGGCGGGTCGTTATATGAGGCCGGGCAGTGAGCTGTTCCGAGGGCCGCTACGACTGCACCAATGCGATCGGTGCTCAGTGTCCGACCCTTGCGCATTCTGGTTCGCGGGCCGCCGTCACGATGTGCACCCGTACGTGGCCGGCTTGACGGTATGCGGGCCCGGCTCGCTGTGTGCCGCGTCCTCGGTTCAGCGAGCCGGGCAAGAGGTCAAAGACTGTCGAGGTAGCGGCGTAGCCGCTCGGCGAGCTTGCGGGGCGGGTAGGGGTTCTTGAGCGGCCGGTAGCCCTCGCCGTGGCGTGGTTTCTCGGTGTAGACATCCGACCCGTCGCGCTGCCAGCTGCCGATGATCACCAGCGTGCTGACCGGCCGCTGGGTTTTGACCGGTGCCACGCGATGGAGTTCAGTCAGGTCGAAGGTGTAGTACGTGTTCTCGGCGAAGGTGGCGTTCAGGACCGGGGCGAGCTTGACGGTGGTCACGGCGCTGTTGTCGTACGCGAAGCTGCCGCCGAGCTGCCACGGGTAGTGCAGATACGGCGAGCCCTCGTCCGACTGCCGATAGGTCTGAAAGTTCAGTGCACCGGACAGGAGGCGGGAGCCGAAGCTCCAGGCGTGGTTGTGGATGTCTTCGGTAAGCAGCGGTGCCTCCGGCCACCACACGTGCAGTCGGACGCGGTGGCTCGGGTGGCTGTTCTCCAAGGGGATGGAGTCGAAGCCGTTAGGGTGCGCGAAGGATTGGTGGGCGATCTCCGCCAGGTGGTCCTCGTCGTTGAGGATCTGCTGGATGGTGTCCACGGCCCAGGACGGCAGGCCGGGGTCG